>DASUJB010000148.1:0-3812 GCA_036279475.1 Acidimicrobiales bacterium
TCCGCCCCGCCGGCGTCTGCCGCGCCGGCGTCTGCCGCGCCGGCGTCTGCCGCGCCGGCGCCTGCCCCGCCGGCGTCCGCCCCCCCGGCGTCACCCATCGGCCACCTGCCGACGGCCACCGCCGAGCCGGTGCCGGCGGACGGCGCTCACCCGGCGCCGTCGGCCAGGGCCGACGAGCTGCGGGCGCCGGCGGTCGACGTCCACCCGCCCACCCGCGTGGAGCAGGCCTCCTACCGGGCCATCAGCGGCACCTTCCACGCCCTGGCCAGGCTCTACTTCCGCCTGGAGGTCCACGGTGCCGACAACGTCCCCGCCGCCGGGCCCTTCGTCCTGGCGCCCGTCCACCGGTCGAACCTCGACTTCATCCTCGTCTCCACCGTCCGGCGCCCCCGGATGCGGTACATGGGCAAGGCCTCGATCTGGCGGTGGAGGGCCCTCGGGCGGTTCGTGTCGATGCTGGGCGCCTTCCCCGTGCACCGGGGCACGGCCGACCGTGAGTCGCTGCGCACCTGCCTCGAGGTCATCGGGAACGGGGAGCCGCTGGTGATGTTCCCCGAGGGCACCCGGCGGTCGGGGCCCACGGTGGAGGACCTCTTCGACGGTCCCGCCTACGTGGCGGCCCGGGCCGGCGTGCCGCTCGTGCCGGTGGGCATCGGCGGGTCGGACCTGGCGATGCCCGTGGGCGCCAAGGTCATCAAGCCCCACAAGATCGCCATCGTGGTGGGCGAGCCCATCACCCCGCCCCCGGGCGACGGCCCGGGCCGGGTCCGCCGCCGGGTGGTGCGGGAGCTGACCGCCCGGCTCCAGGACGACCTCCAGCGCCTCTACGACGAGGCTCGCCGGCTGGCGGACCGCGGTCGCTGAGCCCCGACGGCCGGGGCCGACGACCGGGCCGGGGCCGACGACCGGGCCGCGTGCCGACGAGCAGGCCGGGTCCGACGACCGGGGCCGGGGGCCGCCGAGCGGCGCCGGCGACCGGGCGTCGGGGAGCCGGGACCTGGTGGCCCGGTGGGGGGACCGGGGGCCTCAGCGTGGTGGGGGACCGGGCCTCAGCCGTGCAGCATGATGCCGAGGACGACGGCGGCGATCGACGCCAGCCCGCTGAGGGCACCAGTGGCGGCCACCATCGCCCGGGAGCGCATGCCGGCGTGCACGGCGGCCACGACCCCGGCCGCCGCCACCACCAGGATCTTGGCGAACAGGGTCACCTGCCACTCGGTGCCGAGGTCGCCCACGGGCACGGCGAGGAGGTTCCAGATCCCCGTGGCCACCGCCACCGCGAACGCGGGCCAGGCGACGCGGTTGAAGGCCCGGGCCACGGTGCGGGGGACGTCGTCGCCCAGCCGGCGCAGGCTGGGGAGCAGCCCGGCGAGGACGAGCTGACCGCCGACCCACACCGCGGCGGCGAGGACGTGGAGCGAGAGGCGGAGGGTGTCGGTGGTCAGGGGCAGCACGACGCCGATGGTGACAGGCCGAGCCGGCCGTCCACGAGTCGCCGCCTCGGCGCCCGGCCGGGGTCAGCCGAGCATGGCGAGGACGTCGCTGGCCGCCAGCGCCCGGTCGTCGAGGCCGGGCCGGTCGGGCACCGACCCGCCCAGGCCGAAGGTCGCCAGGACGTCGACGCCGGCCAGGAGGTCGCGCAGCTCCCGGGGCGGGGGGAAGTACTCGTCCTCCTGGGTGATCCGCACCTCCTCGACGCCCTGGCGGGGGGCCAGGCGGTCGATGACGGCGGCGATGAGCTCCTCGGGGGCTGACGCCCCGGCCGTGACCCCCACCACGCCGTCGAGGCCCGGAGGCAGCTCGTCGGGGCCGTTCACCCGCGCCACCCGCTCGCAGCCCGACTCCCGCGCCAGCTTCTCCAGCGCCCGGGTGTTCGAGGAGTTGGCCGACCCGATGACCACGACGGCGTCGCAGCAGGGGGCGATCCGGGCCAGGGCGGACTGGCGGTTGGTCGTGGCGAAGCACAGGTCGCTGCGGCCTGGGCGCCACAGCTCGGGGAAGCGCTCGGCGGCCCGGTCGGCCACGGCCGCCCAGTCGCGGTGGGAGAGGGTGGTCTGGGCCAGGAGGGCCACGGGCTGCCCGGGAGGTGACGGGGGCAGGGCGTCGACGTCGGCCACGGACTCGACCCGGTCGATGGCGTCCGGGGCCACCGCCATGGTGCCGACGGCCTCCTCGTGGCCCTGGTGGCCCACGTAGACGATGCGGTACCCCTTGCCGGCCCGCGTCTTCACCTCGTGGTGGACCTTGGTGACGAGCGGGCACACGGCGTCGACCACGTAGCTGCCCCGCTGGCGGGCGGCGGCCACGACCTCGGGGGCCGAGCCGTGCGCCGACAGCATGATCGGCCGGCCGGCGGGCACCTCGGCGATGTCGTCCACGAACACCACGCCGAGGTCGCGGAACCGGTCGACGACCAGGCGGTTGTGCACGATCTCGTGGTAGCAGTACACGGGTGGCTCGAAGGCCCGCACCATCCACGCCAGGGCCTTGATGGCCATCTCCACGCCGGCGCAGAAGCCGCGGGGTGCGGCCAGCAGGACCTTGTCGACGGGCACCGTGCCAGGGTACCGGCCCTGGTCACGGCCCCGACCGGCCCGCCGGCTCCGGTAGACTCCCTCCTCCATGCCTCCGCCCCGGGTCGTCGCCGTCGCCCCCGCCTCGCCGGCCGCCCGCGCCGGCGTGGCGGTGGGCGACGAGGTCGTCTCGGTGAACGGCGAGGTGCCCCGCGACCTGCTGGAGTGGCGGTCCCTGGTCGACGAGGCCCACGTGGCCCTCGAGGTGCGGCGGGGCGGGCTGGAGGCGGTGCTGGCCGTCGACAAGGCGGCCGGCGAGCCGCTGGGGGTCGACGTGCACTCCGCCCTGTTCGACAGGGTGCGCACCTGCGACAACCACTGTGAGTTCTGCTTCATCCACCAGCTGCCGCCCGGGCTGCGCCGGACCCTGTACCTCCGGGACGACGACTACCGCCTGTCGTTCCTGTACGGGAACTTCACCACCCTGACTCGCTTCACCGAGGCGGACCTCGAGCGCGTGGTGACCGAGGGGCTCAGCCCCCTGTACGTGAGCATCCACGCCACCGACCCCGGCGTGCGGTCCGGCATGCTCCGCAACCGGCGGGGGGCCACCAGCCTGCGGTGGCTGCGGGCCCTGCTGGACCACGGCGTGGAGGTCCACGGGCAGGTGGTGGTGTGCCCGGGGGTCAACGACGGTGCCGTCCTCGACGACACCCTGGCGGGCACGCTCGACCGCTTCCCCGAGCTCGCCTCGCTGTGCGTGGTGCCCCTCGGCGTGTCGCGCTTCAACGCCGAGAGCCGCATGCGCCCGCACACCAGGGCCGAGGCGGCGGCGATCCTCGACACCGTGCACGACTGGCAGGAGGTCTTCCTCCGGGTGCTGGGCCGCCGGCTGGCCCACGCCGCCGACGAGTACTACCTGCTGGCCCACCGGCCGTTCCCGCCCACCCGCGACTACGGCACCTTCCCGATGCACGAGGACGGGATCGGCATGGCGCGCCTGTTCGAGGCCGAGCTGCTGGGCCTGGGGGCGGGCCCGGCCCGCCGGCCGGACGACCCGTCCCGCGGCGGGTTCTTCCGGACGGCCGACGGGGAGGTGGCGCCGCCACGCCCCAACCCGGCGCCGGGAGCCCACGCCCCCGGACCGGCGGCGACCGGCCCGTCGGGGTGCGGCTCGACCGTGGTGAGCGTGACGGTGGGGGTGGGATCGCCGGCGAGCGCGACGCCGGGGGCGGGGGCCGGTGGCCACCGGTCGGGCCGCCCGGCCGACGTGTCGGGGTCGACGGGCGCCGACTACCA
>DASUJB010000149.1:0-7614 GCA_036279475.1 Acidimicrobiales bacterium
GTCGGTCGACCCGTCGTCGACCAGGAGCCACTCGACCACATCGAAGCCCGGGACCGATCGCGGCAGGTCGGCGAGGGTGGCCGGCAGCTGCGCCTCCTCGTCGAGGCACGGGATCTGGATGATCAGCTTCATTGGCGGTCCAGGGCGTGGTCGGCGCGCCCGCCGGATCGGTCCGGGCACGGTGGGGGGACGACCCCATCGTGACGCATCGCGCCGGCCCCCGGCGACACCGTCCCGACCGGACGGCCCGACACCCGAGGGTGACAGGGCCCGCCGCTAGAGTCGCTCCCCGTCCACCCGACGACGGACGAGGTCCACGTGCGCCCCGCTCCCACACCCCCTTCCACCCCGGTCGTCGTCCACATCGGCGCCTTCGACCTGGCCAGCTACGGCGACCAGATCTTCCCGCTGGTGGCGGCCCACGAGCTCGGAGCCCGCCTCGGCGAGGTCGAGGTCCTGCCCTTCGGGCCGGTGGGCTCCACGGGGACGCCCGGGGGCCCGGGGTCGCGCAGCTGGGCGCTGGGCCCGTGGTCGGAGCGGCGGGCGGCCGAGGTGGCCCGCCGCGCCACCCTCGTGCTGTGCGGGGGTGGCGAGTTCGTCCAGGGCGACGGGGGCGTCTACGCCCCGTTCTACGGCATCGACCCCCGCGACGCCGCCGAGCTGCGCATGGACCGCTGGTTCATCGAGGTGCTGGGGGCGGCCGAGGCGACGTGCCCCGTGGTCTGGCACGCCCCCGGCGTCCCCTCCGAGCTGGGCGAGGCCGCCGGTCGGGTGCGGGAGGCCGCCGCCCGGCGGGCCGTCCTGGCCGTGCGGGACGAGCGGTCCCGGGCGCGGCTGGAGGCGGCGGGGGTGGAGCGCGACGTCGCCGTGGTCCCCGACTCGGCCTTCCTCCTCCCCCGCGTCCTGCCGCCGTCGAGCCTCGACCGCCACCGGGACCGGCTGCGGGCCGCGGGCCACTACCCGCCCGACGGCCCTGTGGTGGTGGTCCAGGGCAACCACACGATGGGCGACGTGGCCGCGCCGCTGGCCCGAGCCCTGACCGACCGGCTCCCCGACGCCCGCGTCGTGCTGGTGTCGATCAGCCCGTGCCACGACGACGGCCGCTTCGCCGACGCCGTGGCCACCGCCCTGGGCCGTCCCTGCTGGCGCGTGCCCGACGACTCACCGCTGGAGGCCGTGGCCGCTGCCATCGCCGGCGCCGACTGCTTCGCCGGCGTGTCGCTGCACGGGGCGATCACCGCCCACGCCTACGGGCGGCCCCACGTGACCTTCGACCCCTTCGGGCAGCCCAAGCTGGCCGGCCTGGCCAGCCTGCTGGGCACGCCCGAGTGGCGGGTGGCGGACGCCTCCGCCGCCGTCGACGCCGTGGCCGCCCGCCTCGCCGGTGCCCCGGTGGTCCCCCACCCCAGCATCGACGCCCGGATCGACGCCCACTTCGACACGGTCGCCGAGCTGTGCGCCGCCCGCCGCCACGCCCCTGTCACCCCCGTGACCTGGGACGACACCGCGTCCACGCTTCACCTGTCGTTGCGGAGGGTGCCCCGCCGGGTGGATCCCGCGCCGGTCGACGCCGTCCCCGGCCTCCGGCGCCCCGACGTCGATCCCGGCCTGGCCGACCTGCAGGCTACCCTGGCGACCGTCCTGGCCGCCCGGGCCGGCCAACGGGCCGAGGTGGTCGACAACCAGGCCGAGCTGGTGCGCCTGCGGGCCGAGAGCCGCGACCTGCGGGGGGCGCTCGCCCACCTGGAGGGCACCCGGCGAGCGCTCGAGGCACGCCTGGCCGACGCCGAGCGGGCACGGGACGAGGCGACGGCCGTGCTCGACCGAGCCCGGGCCAGCACCCTGTTCCGGCTCACGGGGCGACCGGCGGCCCTGGGGCGAGCCCGCGACGAGGTGGTCGTCGATCCCCCCGCCGTCACCCTGTCGGCGGAGGACGGCGGCGCCCTGCCGTGACCTGCTCGACGAGGGCGCGGAGCTGACCGGCGAAGGCGTCGGTGGCGAAGTGGCGGGCCCGGCAGGTGGCCGACGCCGACAGGCGCCGCCGGAGGTCCCCGTCCCGGATGACCATCTCGGTGAGGGCCCGCAGGCCCTCCAGGGTGCGGAAGTGGAAGCCGTCCACGCCGTGGCGGACGGTCTCCCGTTGCCCCCCCAGCCCGATCACCACGGGCACCGCCCCCGCCGACATGGCCTCGACGGTGGAGATGCCGAAGTGCTCGAGCCGGTCGGGGTGGCGCTCCGCGTCCTCGCCCAGGCCCGAGGCGTGCCAGTACACGGAGGCCGAGGCGTACAGGGCGTCGAGCTCGTCGCCCCGGGCGTTCACGTGGAGCTCGACGGGGTACCCGGCGGCCAGGGCCGCCACCTCGGCGAGGTAGCGCTCGCCGGCCTGCGAGCAGCCGCCCACCAGGTGGAGCGTCCAGTCGTGCACGCCCCCGTCGTAGAGGCGCCGGAAGGCCTGGACCAGCTCCAGCTGCTTCTTCGAGTGACCCTTGTCGGCCGGGAAGAAGCGCCCCACGTTGAGGATCACGTTCTCCTTGGGCCCGGCGGCGTGCATGGTCACCGGCGGGTACAGCACCTCGCTGGGGCGGTCCCAGTACCGGTCGATCCACCGCTGGGTGA
The DNA here is from genome assembly GCA_036279475.1 of Acidimicrobiales bacterium. GTDB lineage: Bacteria > Actinomycetota > Acidimicrobiia > Acidimicrobiales > VFJN01 > ZC4RG19. The sequence continues at coordinate 2,617 of DASUJB010000149.1, forward strand.
AGCGGGAGTTGGCCACGATCGCGCCGTAGCTGTCGACCCAGTCGATGGCGGCCCCCCGGGTGTGGAGGATGGGCAGCCACCGGCCCAGCTTGGCCAGCGCCCCCCGGCCGGCGTGCAGGCCCACCAGCGGGACGCCCAGCCGGCGGCGGTCGTCGGTGCCGAGGACCTCGGCGGGCACGAAGGTGTCCGAGACGATGGCGAGGTCCACGGCGTGGCCCGGCTCGGGGCTCGCCACCTCGACCCGGGCCACGACGCCACGCCGCCCGGCCAGCCGGGACGCCGGTGGTGCCAGCACGACCTCGCTGGCCAGCGTGCCGTCGAGCTCGATGCCGATCGTCACCGGGTCGAGTGCCGGGGGCCGCAGGTTGCCGAAGATCAGCTCGACGACCTCGGGCTCCCCGGGCCGGGTGGTGAGGCGCAGTCGCCCCCGGCCGTTGGTCCACGCCACGCCGCGGCCGACGCCCTCGCGACCGTGGAAGCCCTCGCCCCACTCCACCTTCACCGGGTCGAGGCCGTCGTGCCGCACGGCCATGAGCCGGGCCACCCGCCGCTGCACGGGCGTGAGGTGACCCTCCAGGGGCGTGGGGAAGTGGACCACGTACAGGCTGGCCGGCGAGGCCGCCCGCTCCGAGCTCATGTAGGAGACGTTGACGAAGAGGTCGTAGTCGGCGGAGGCGCCGGTCACGCCACCGCTGGTGTCCTCGACCAGGCGGACGTCGACCTTCGAGAGGTCGAGTCGCAGGCGCTCGGACAGCCAGTCGACGTCGACGGGGTCGTGGGAGACGAGGTCCAGGGGCCCGTCGGCCGACAGGATCTCGGCGATGGCCCCGCCGTACCGCTCGGCGCCCCCGCCGGTGGCCCAGTACCGGTTGTAGACCGCGGACCTCATCGGTCGGTCGCCCAGCCGACGACGGCCTCGTCGTGGACCCGGCGGGCGGCGCGGAGCTGGCGCCGGTCGGGCAGCACGCGGGGCAGGAGCCGCAGGTAGGCCGCGAACGAGCGGAGCCTCGCCCCCACCAGGCCGGTGGAGGGACGGTGACCGCCGAGCACCGGCCGCACGACGTCGCGGCGGGCGTAGGACGCGGTGGACAGCAGGAACCGGCCGGCGGCGCCCGCCGCCAACCCGGCAGGGGCGTTCTTGGCCAGCATGAGCAGGCGGTTCCGCTCCACGTAGTGGTGGAACAGGGGGGATCCCTCCACGCTCGTGGCCGCGTGGACGTGGCGCAGCACGGCGTCGGGCACGTAGCGGTACCGCCAGCCCCGGGAACGGCCACGCCACGCCATGTCGGTGTCCTCGTAGTACATGAAGAACCGCTCGTCGAACAGGCCGACGTCGCGCAGGTAGGCCACGGGGAAGAGCACACCGGCACCGCACCAGGCGAAGACGTCCTGGGGCTCGTCGTACTGGCCGACGTCGGGCTCGAGGAACCCCCGGTCGCCACCCCAGCCGCCCTCCACCAGCACCGAGCCGACGTTGTTGACGATGTCGTAGCGGGGACCCTCGAGGGGCACCTCCACCCACGCCGGCTCGGGGGTCACGTCGACGGGGCACTTGGCGCCGCCTCCGTCGACCCAGGCGACGAGGGGCACGTCCGACGCCAGGCGGAGCCGGGCCGTCGCCGCCGTGCCCTCCACGGGCACCCGCAGCAGGGCCTCGCCCGCCGACCACCGGAACTCGCGACCGGCCGGCCCCCGCTCCGGCAGGTGCCACCCCTCGGCGAACCCCGCGTCCCGCCAGCGGTCGCGACCGGCGACCTCGAGGCCGTCGATGCGCAGGCCGAGGTCGCGGCCGTCGTTCGGCACCTGGCGCGTGGGCGAACCGACGTGCACGTCGACGAACCGGGGGGCGAGCAGGATCTTGGGGCAGGCGGCGCCGAGGGTGTCGTCGGCCTCCAGGGCCGCCACCAGGGGCTGCAGGTACCCGGGCTCGGCGAAGGCGTCGTCGTTGACGAGGCCGACGTAGTCCACGTCGTCGAGGTCCCGCATGGCCAGGTTGTTCCCGGGGAAGCCCAGGTTGGCCGGCGAGCGGACCAGGCGCACCCGGGGCCGTGCCCCGACGGCGACGTCCGAGCCGTCGGTGCTGGCGTTGTCGACGACCACGATCTCGAGCCGGTCCTCGGGCCAGTCGAGCCGCTCGAGGTGCTCGACGCACCGGACCACCAGGTCACCGCCGTTGTAGTTCAGCACGACGAGCCGGACGCGGGGAGCAGGCATCGGTCCATCCTGTCCCACGCGGCGGCACCGGTGCGACACCCCCCGAGCGGATCCCGGGGCGCCCGGGCCGGCCCGGAGGTGGTTGGGGCACGTGCGGGGCCGTCGTACAGTCCCCGCCATGGCCGTCCGCTCTGTCGACCAGCTCGAGCTACCCAAAGAGCTCCTGTGGAACCTCACCCTGCGCGAGCTGCGGGGCAAGTTCAAGCGATCGGCGCTCGGGTGGCTGTGGTCGGTGATCAACCCGCTGGCCAGCATCGCCATCTACTCGGTCGTGTTCGGCGTCTTCTTCGAGGTGGCCACCCCCCGGGGCGAGCCCAGCGGCCTGCGGGTGTACGGCTTCTTCCTCGTCTGCGGCCTGCTGCCGTGGACGTTCCTCGCCAACGGCCTCAACGGGACGACGTCCTCGATCGTGGGCAACGAGGGGCTCGTCAAGAAGGTGTACTTCCCCCGCTGGGTGCTCCCGGCAGCGTCGACCCTGTCCTGGCTGGCGAGCTACGGGGTCGAGCTCCTCGTCCTCGGCGTGGTGCTGCTGGCGGTGGGCAACATGGTGCTGCCGTGGGTCCCCGTGGTGGTGGCGCTCATGGTGCTGGAGACGGGGTTCGTGCTGGGGCTGGGGCTGGTCCTGGCCGCCGCCAACGCCTACTTCCGCGACGTGCAGCACTTCCTGGCCATCTTCCTCAACATCTGGTTCTACGCCACGCCCATCATCTACCCGCCGGAGCAGATCCCGGAGGAGAGCACGTTGCTCGGCGTCGACCTGCCGACGCGGGACCTGCTCCAGATGAACCCCATGGCGATCTTCGTGGACGCCTACCGCGACGTCCTGTACGACCTGCGGTGGCCGACGGCCACGCAGTGGCTGGCCATGGCGGGCGTGGCCGTCGGTGCCCTGGTCGTGGGGGGGCTGGTGTTCCGGCGCCTCGAGCCCCGGCTCGCCGAGGAGATGTAGGTGGCCGGCACGGCCGTGACGGTGGACGGCGTGTCCAAGCGCTTCCGCCTCGTCCACGAGCGCAACTCCACCCTCAAGGCCACGGTCCTCAACGGGTTCCGCCGCACGGTGGCCGAGGACTTCTGGGCCCTCCAGGACGTGTCGCTCTCGGTGGAGGAGGGCACCACCTACGGCCTGGTGGGGCACAACGGCTCGGGCAAGAGCACGCTGCTCAAGTGCATCGCCCGCATCTACCGCCCCGATCGCGGCCGCATCACCTCGCAGGGGCGCATGTCGGCCCTCCTGGAGCTGGGCGCCGGCTTCCACCCCGAGCTCTCGGGGCGGGAGAACGTGTACCTCAACGGCAGCATCCTGGGGATGTCCCGGCGGGAGGTCGACCGCCGGTTCTCCGACATCGTCGAGTTCGCCGGGCTCGAGCAGTTCATCGACACGCCCGTCAAGAACTACTCGTCGGGCATGTACGTCCGGCTCGGCTTCTCGGTCGCCATCACCGTCGAGCCCGACGTGCTCCTCGTCGACGAGATCCTCGCCGTTGGCGACGAGGCCTTCCAGCAGCGCTGCCTGGAGAAGTTCGCCGACCTGCGCCGCGGCGGTCGCACGATCGTGCTCGTCAGCCACGGGCTCGACTCCGTGCGCAACCTCTGCGACCGGGCGGCGTGGCTGGACCACGGCTCGCTGGCCAAGGAGGGCGAGGCCCACGACGTGGTCACGGCCTACCTCGAGTCGGTGCGGGACGACCGCCGGTCGTCGGCGGGCGACGTCGCCTCCACGGAGGAGGCCGAGGGCGGCTGGCACGTCGAGGCCGTCACCCTGGTGGACGGGACGGGCCGACCGGTCGAGGTGGTCGAGAGCGGGGCCGAGCTGGCCGTCCGGGTCGAGGTCGTGGCGGCCCGCGACGAGGACGTGGCCCTCGCCGTCGGCCTCTACCGCACCGACGGCGTCCACGTCGCCGGGCCGGTCCACCACTTCCGCACCGGGGGCCCGGGTCCCCGGCTGGTCGAGTACCGCATCCCCGCCGTGCCCCTCGCCGCCGGCAGCTACGACGTGTCCACCCGCCTCCTCGACGACCACCTGGCCCGGACGCACGCGGTGCGGCGCCGTGCCGCCCGGCTCGACGTCCGCTCCGACGGGACGGCCGACATCGGCGGCGTCGTGGCCCTCCACGGGCAGTGGAAGGTCACCGGTGGCTGATGGCCCGGCCGGCGCCCGACCCCCCGGCCCGCGCCGTGGCCGGGGAGCCGCCGCCTCGCTCCCCTGAGCCCGCCGCCGCGCCGGAGCTCACCGTGGGCGAGGCCGCCGGCCTCCTCGCCTGCGTGGCGCTCGCCGCCGTGGCCACCGCCTCGGTGGCCCTGGCCGAGGTCGGCCGGCACGACGGGTGGCTGGCCGCGGGGCTCGGGGTCGTCGCCACCGCCCTGGTGGGGACGGCCGCGTGGCGGTCGTCCCCCCGGCCCCGCCTGCGCACCGACCGGGCGGAGGCAGGGCTCCTGGCGGCCACGGCCGTCGCCGGCGCCGTCCTCTTCCTCCCCGGCTTCCCGTACGCGTCGGCGGACAAGGACCCGGGCGTGTACGTGGCCCACGCCTTCGCCATCGCCCGCCAGGGCGACGTGTCGATCCCCGACGCGGTGCTCCGGCACCACCTGCCCACCGACCTGAGCGGCGGGGCGCGCTTCCCCGGCATCTGGCTGGATGCCGACGACCCCGGCGTCGTCACCCCCCAGTTCTTCCACCTCTACCCCGCCACCCTCGCCACGGCTGCCGATCTCGTGGGCCGACGAGGCGTGTTCAACCTCACGCCGCTGGTGGCGATCCTATCACTCTGCGTGTGGACCCTGGCG
>DASUJB010000150.1:0-3750 GCA_036279475.1 Acidimicrobiales bacterium
GGCGCCGACCGGGCGCTCCCCTCGCCGCCGACGCGGCGGGCGAGCTCGGCCACGACCTCGTCGACGCTGAGGTCGCTCGTGTCGAGCTCCACGGCGTCGTCCGCCGGCCGCAGGGGATCGGCCCGGCGGCCCTGGTCCAGGGCGTCCCGGCGGGCCATGTCGGCGGCCACCGTCTCGTAGTCCAGCTCGCTCACCTCGGCGGCCCGGCGCTCGGCCCGCACCTCGGGCCGGGCCGTCAGGTACACCTTCAGCGCGGCATCGGGGAAGACCACCGTGCCGATGTCGCGGCCCTCGAGCACCCCGCCTCCCCGCTGGACCGCCCACTCGCGCTGGCGGCGCACCAGCTCGGCCCGTACGGCGGGGTTGGCCGCCACCAGCGACACGGCCCGGGACACCTCGGGCCCGCGGATCTCGATGGTGGCGTCGACGCCGTCGACCCGCACCACCCCGTCGCCCACCTCGAGCGGCACCGCCCGGGCCAGCGCCGCCACCGGCTCGGCGTCGGCGGGGTCGATGCCGCGCCGCAACGCCGCGAACGTCACCGCCCGGTACATGGCTCCGGTGTCGAGGTAGGCGAGGCCGAGGTGCTCGGCCAGCCGGCGGGCGACGGTCGACTTGCCGGAACCGGCGGGCCCGTCGATGGCGATGACCCTCACGGGGCCAGGACCATAGTGCCGGGCATCCGGTCGCCCTCCATCTGCCGGGCCACCAGGGGACGAGCCGGGGTCGGGCCCCCCGGCGCGCTCATCGACCGGGCGGCCCCGAGGCCCGCAGGTCGTCGAGCATGCGCCAGAACCCGGGGAAGGTCTTCGTCACGCAGTCGGGGTCAGCGATCTCGATGCCGGGGGACCGCAGGCCCAGGAGGGCGAAGCTCATCGCCATCCGGTGGTCGTCGTAGGTGGCGATCCGTGCCGGCCGGGGTGCACCAGGGTGCACGGTGAACCCGTCCGGGTGCTCCTCGGCCCGCACGCCGGCGCGCCGGAGCTCGCGCACGACGGCCGCCACCCGGTCGGTCTCGTGGCCGCGGATGAGCCCCACGCCGGTCACCCGCGTGGGCCCGTCGGCGAACACGGCCACGACCGCCAGCGTCTGGGCCACGTCGGGCATGTCGGACAGGTCGACCCGGCCCAGGGCGCGCAGCGGCGAGGTGGGACCGGTCACGGTGGTGGCGTCGGCCGAGCGGTCGACCCGTGCCCCCATGGCCGCCAGCACGTCGGCGAACCGGGCGTCCCCCTGTCGCGTCGACGAGCCCAGGCCGGCCACGGTCACCCTCCCGCCCACCAGGGCGGCGGCCGCCAGGGGGTAGGAGGCAGCCGAGGCGTCGGGCTCGACCCGGTACCGGCAGGCACGGTAGGCGCCGGGCGGCACGCGGTAGAGGGTGCCGCGCTCGTCGGCGGCCTCCCCCGCCACCGAGACGGGGATCCCGAAGGCCGCCATGACGTCGACGGTCAGGTCGACGAAGGGCCGCGATGCCAGGGCCGTGGTGACCCGTAGCCGGATGCCCCCGCGGGTGCCGGGCCCCGCGAGGAGGAGGCCCGACACGAACTGGCTCGACGTGTCCCCCGCCACCGGAACGTCCCCGCCGGCCGTCGACCCGGGGGCGACGACGGTCACCGGCAGGTGGCCGGGCTCGCCCTCGGCCCGCACGGTGGCGCCCAGGGCGGCGATGCCGTCGAGCACCGGGCCCATCGGCCGGGCTCGCAGCGGCGGGGCGCCGTCGACCCGGTACGAGCCCTCCCCGAAGGCCGCCACCACGGGGAGGAGGAAGCGGCTGGTCGTGCCGGACAGGTGCACGTCGAGCGCCACGGGTCCCGGCCGCAACCGACCGTCCGTCCCCGTCACCTCCAGCCGGCGGGCACCGTCGTCGGCCTCGACCCCCGCCCCCAGGGCGACGAGCGCCTGGCGCATGGCGCGAGCGTCGTCGGCGACCAGGGCGTTGTCGATGGTCGACCGGCCGCCGGCCAGGGCGGCGCACACCAGAGCCCGGTTGGTGAGGCTCTTCGACCCCGGGACCTCCACGGTGGCGTCGACGGGGTGGTCGACCGGCTCGACCCGGCGAACCAGCCGCCGGGCGGGGGCGCCGGCGTCAGCGGGCATCGCTCAGGGCACGTCGACCGGCAGCACCGCGGGGCGGTAGCCCCGGCCGGCGAGGGCGGACCGGAGGACCTCGACCTCCTGGCGCTCGACCAGCATCACCAGGACGCCCTGGGGCCCCTCGGTCGAGTGGGCGATCTCCAGGTCCACGATGTTGACGTCGAGGTCGGCGGCGAGGATGGCGATGTCGGCCACCACGCCCGGGCGGTCGGGCACGGGGATGCGCACCTCGCTCAGCTCGGCCGCCGTCCGGAACCGGGCCGGCAGGTTGACCCGGGCCGCCCGGGCCTCGTCGAGAGCGGCCAGCAGCCCGGCCCGGTCGTCCCCGGCCACCAGGCCGCGCATGCGCCCGAGGGCGGCAGACAGGTCGTCGAGCACGCCGAGGATGGCGGCCTGGTTCTCGCCGCAGATGTCGGGCCAGATGCCGGGATGGCCGGAGGCGACCCGCGTCATGTCGCGGAACCCCCCGGCGGCCAGCCGCAGCAGGGCCCGCTGCTCGGCACTGCGCTCGGCGGCCAGGCGCATCAGCGTCGCCGCCACCAGGTGCGGCACGTGGGACACCACCGCCACCAGCTCGTCGTGCCGGTCGGGGGGGAGCGCCACCACCTCGGCCCCCAGCGTGCCGACGATCTGGCGCACCTGGGCGAAGGCGTCGGCGTCGGTCTCCCCGGTGGGCGTGAGCACCCAGGTGGCACCCTCGAACAGCTCGGCGCTGGCCCCCTCCACCCCCTCCTGCTCGGACCCGGCCATCGGGTGCCCTCCCACGAAGCGGGGGTGGGCCACCGCGTCGACGATGGGTGCCTTGACGCCGCCGACGTCGGTGACCAGGCCCGGCGTCGAGGCCAGCGCCCGGCGGGCCTCGGCGGCCGCCGCCGACACCGGCGTGGCCACGAAGGTCACGTCGGCGCCGCGGTCCTCGCCGATGGCGTCGAGGGCCCCCAGGGCCAGGGCCTTGTCGGCCCGCACCCCGTCGCGGTCACGGCCGGTAACCCACCAGCCGTGGCGGCGCAGGCACATGCCGATCGAGCCGCCGATGAGCCCGGTGCCGACCACGACGGCACGGCCGGGTTCCGGAGGTCGACCGAGGGCCATCAGGCCGGGAGGTCGTCGCGCAGCTGGCGGGCGCCCTCGAGGTAGACGTGGTGCAGGGCCGACCGGGGCAGGTCGGACTGGAGGTGGAGCATCAGCCGGATGCACCGGGGGGCTCCCCCGACCACGTCGAGCTCGCGGGCGCAGATGAGCGGCACGTCGCCGAGCCCGAACTTGCGGGCCGCCTCGGCCGGGAACGCCGAGTGGATGTCGTCGGTGGCGGTGAAGAGCACGCTGATGAGGTCGTCGTGGCGGATGGCGTTGCGCTCGAACAGCACGTCGAGGAGGGCGATCACCCGCTCGAACAGGTGCTCCCTCTCGTCGACGTCGAGCGTCGTGGCACCACGGATGGCTCGCACGGGGGAGGGCATCGGCCTGCCACGTTAGCGGCGCGCCCCGGGAGCCCGCCGGGTGGGCCCCGGCGCACCGCCGGCGGCGGCGCGCTCGAGCGCTCGCACCTCGGCCTGGGTGAGCCGCCGCCACCCGCCCGGCGGCAGGCGACGGTCGGCCAGCGGTCCGATCCGCAGCCGCACCAGGCGGCGCACCGGGTGGCCCACCGCCGCGCAC
>DASUJB010000151.1:0-8636 GCA_036279475.1 Acidimicrobiales bacterium
AGCCCGGTCGGAATGACCGGGATGAGTGGAACAGCATCTACGCTGTGATCGCCGCGGTGATGCCGCAATGGAGCCCGGTCGGAATGACCGGGATGAGGTGAACACGACACCGCACGTGGCGTACGTGCCAGCCGTGCCGCAATGGAGCCCGGTCGGAATGACCGGGATGAGCCGGGATGAGCACGGTCGTGTCTCGGATCTTGTCGAGTCTGTCCCCGCCGCAATGGAGCCCGGTCGGAATGACCGGGATGAGGGCTCGCACCTGGGACGGGGTCTGACCTGGGAGTTTGCGAGCCCGTGCGAGCGCTCGGCGAGACGATGGCGGTGAGCCCGTCCGCGTGGTTGTCAAGGAACGTTGCACCCCTGCTGACCAGGGTGCGAGCGGTGGCCGGGGCCGGTTACCCCACCCGAGCGCTCGCTCGCTGCCACTAGAGGATGGTGGGTCCACCGCTCTGCGGCAACCCCGGGGCAGCGCCCAGGAACTCGAAGCAGTGGGTGCCCCGCTCCCCCGGCGGGCCGAGGTTGACGAACATCACGCTGTCCATCCGGTGGTCCATGACATCCCGTAGTTCCAGCCGGAGGCGGATGAGCTCGACCTCCGAGAGGTCGCACACGAAGACCGAGTACTGGACCCGGCTCCCGAACCCCTCGACGCACTGGGCGACCCGGCGAAGTCGCCGCTCGTCACGGATGTCGTAGGCCACCAGGTAGCGGGTTCGCGTCGGCACGTCACCTCGTCGTGAACGGCACGTACTCCGGGACCTCGCCGAGGAGGTGCGCCCCCAGGAGCCGCGCCTGCACCTCGAGGACCCGCCGGTACGTGATCCGGTAGCCGAACACCGGATGGCGGATCTCGTGGTCGAGGCGGCGCTCGTACGCTCTGAGCACGGCACGTCGGCCGTCGGCGGTGAGGCCGACGCCGCCCGCCCGAACCACGAAGTCCCCTCGGCCGACCTCCCCGTTGTTGACGAGCTGGAGCACGACCGACTCGGCGACGAGCGACCGGAGCTCCTCGGCGAGGTCGAGGGCCAGGGCGGGACGCCCGAACCGTGGGCGGTGGAAGAACCCGACGTACGGATCGAACCCCACGGCGAGCGTCGTCACCGTGAGGTCCTTGGCGAGCAGCGAGTAGGCATAGCCGAGGAGGCAGTTGACGGGGTCACGTGGCGGTCGCCGGTTCCGACCGTCGAACTCGAAGGTCGCCCCGGGCAACGTCAGCTCGGGGCGCAGCATCGTGGGGAAGCGCTCGAAATAGATCCGTGCCGCCGTGCCCTCGATGCCCAGCAGGGCGGCGACCGAGACCGCGCCAGCACAGTCGTCGGCCAGCGACTTGAGCTGTGCGAGCGCCCGGTCGTCCCGGAGCCGCCCGTTCCGCCGGAGCATGGTCCGCGCGTTGCGGATCTTGCCGGCCACGACCCGGCGTGCGATCTCGAGGCCGCCCCGGGCGGCGACGACGACCTGCCGGCGACGCAGCTCGACGTGCTTCGACGGCAGCCCCTCGGCGATGCCGGCGAACCAGCCCCCGTAGCTGAACCAGCACACGGGGATCTCCCGGGCGAACAGCTCGCGCAGCAGCTGCGTCCCGACCTGGACGTTGCCGAAGACGGCCACGTGCGACACGTCGATGAGGCGTACCGAGGCGACGACCTCGCCCTCCCGTCGGACCTCCAGGCGACCGGCCTTCTTGCCGAGGTAGGCGCCCTGCTCGGTCACGTACAGCGGCCGGGCCGCGGACGCCGTGGGGACGAGCCGGCGTGGTGGGCGGGAAGCGCGCGCCGCGAGCAGGTTCGTCTCGTCGGGAAGGCAGATGCCCACGAGCGAGCACCGGGGGCACTTGGGACTGTCCACGAGGGGAGGCGGCGCCTCGTCCCGGGCGGCCGTCGCCCGCAACTCGGCGACGAGGGCGCGGGTGCGGGCCTCCAACGCCTCGTCGAACCGCACCTCGACCCGCTCGCGTGCGTCGGCGAAGTAGAGGACGCCGCGCTCGCACCGGTAGCCGGCCTCTCGCAGCAGCAGCCCCTGCACGCACAGCTGCACCCGCTCGGGCTCCCAGGCCCGCTCGGCGACGTCCGGCGGTGCACCCCGCTTGGTGTCGACCGGGACCACCTCGTCACCGTCCCCCTCCAGGACGTCGACGCGGGCCACCATGCCCAGGTCCGGAGACGAGAGCAGCACCGACCGTGCCCGCCGCACGTCATCGGCGTCGTCGGGCAGTGGCACGCGACCATGCTCGACGTCCACCGCTCGGTGGTGCCATCGTCCCTGCTCGGTGTCGAGGTTGTCGGCCCAACGTGACTGCACCCACTCGAGGAAGAAAAGGCGCGGGCAGTACGCGTACTCGTTGACCATCCGCGCCGGCACGAGCTCGGGGACCTCGCCGTCGGAGAGGGCCATGGCATCACCCCCCTGGCCGTACCGCCGCGCCGGCGTCGACGTCGGCGACGATCGACGGCGGGCGGAACGAGCCGTAGCCGCCCTGGTTGGAGCGCGTGATGACCGATCGATACACGCGCAACAGGCCGCGGGCCTGGACGTCCAGAGCCGGGGCGGGACCGTCGACCCCGGTCAGCTCGGGCACGGTGAGCACCGACCGGACCGTGTCGACGCCCAGCGGTGCGGCCCACAGCGCCCAGGTGAAGGAACCGGACTTCCAGGAACCCCTGGTCCCCGGGGTGAGGGTCCGGTCGCTACCCGCACCGCGCCGTGCCGTCACGCCCAGCAGCGACAGCCCCATCAGAGCCAGCCACTCCGCCCCCGGCACCGTCAGCTTGGCATCGGTCGCCGGGTTGGTCGCCGCCAGGGCGTAGACGCGGTCGTCGGTGACGTCCCACTTGAACGACTTCAGGTGGGACTTGTAGCGCCACGGCCCCACCACCGCCTCGCGTACGTGCCCGCCGGTCAACCCGTCCCGCAGGCGGCGCGCCATCGCCAGGAACTTCTGCTGACCGGTCGTGAAGTGCAGGTCGGACGGTTTGGCCTCCTCCTTGTTCTCGGCCAGGCTCCCTTCGGCGACGAGGGCGCTCGCCAGGCCCAGGGACCGTCCACCGTCGTGCGCCTCGTACTCGTGGCACGCCTGCAGCCAGCGCCGGACGTCCGCCGGGGCCACCTTCACCTCGTCCCAGGGCGGTGCCGGTGGTGGTGGGAAGTCGAGGCCGGGCACGCCGACCCAGGCGTCCCGGTCGGCCATGACGGCCTCGACGAGCTGGTCGACCGATTCGACGTCGAGGAGCGGGTACGGGCGGACCTCGTCGACCCATGACAGACGGGCCCGGGTGGGACCGAGCATGCGGTCGGCCACCACCAGGGTGCCGAGAGCGGCCAGGAACCCGAGCGGGTTACCGCCGTCGAGGGGTCGCAGCTCGATCATGCCGGCACCTCCGTGCTCGTCGCGGCGTGGGTTCCCTGCTCCTGCTCGAGCTGGCTCCGGCGGTGGTCGGCGAGGCGGAACACCGCCTCCAGGTAGGCGGCGCCCCACACCCCGTACCGCCGCACGACCCGCCAGAACCGCTCGTCGACCCCGGAGCCCACCGCGGCGAGACCGTGGTCGGAGCGGGCGCGGAGCTCGATCCCGTCGACGTGGGCCACGACCGCCCTCGGTGCCGGGTCGTGGACGACGGGCGGGAAGGGGCGGCCCAGCCCGTGGTGGCTGGCCACGAGGTGCAGCACCAGGTCCCAGTCGCCGGCCTTCGCCCGCAACCCCCCGACCGACTCGGCGAGGGCGACGCTCAACATCTCGTGCCGCGCGCCCCGCGGGTAGCCGGCACGCTCGAAGGCAGCCTTCGACGCCTGGTCGCCGGCGTCGAAGCGCGGCGACTTGGCGACCAGCGGGTCACCGAGGGTGCGGTCGTCGGGATGGCCGCCGTACAGCGCCAGCTGGAAGCGCGGATCGGCCTTGCCCAGGTCGTGGAGGCGCCCGGCCAGCTCCAGGTCGCTCGCCAGGGCCTCGGAGAGGCCACACCGGCGGGCGAGCACCCGCGCCAGGTCGCCCACCCCCTCGCAGTGGTCGCGGAGCCCGACGACGCGGCGGGTGCCGGTGAACGAGTTCACCTCGTCGCTCCCGTCGAAGGCGTCGCCCGCGCTCAGCAGGTCGTCCACCGCTCCGACGGCGTGGCGGCCCCGCCTCCTCGGCCACGAGACCGCCCAGCTCGGCGTCCGGGGATCGCGCCCCGGGATGCGGTGGACGCGAGGGGCGCCCGGCTCGCGCTCGGGCCATCGCCCGAACCAGGCGTCGAGCAACGCCCGGCGCTCCGCCCGGTCGAGCTCGTCGCCGAGCACCGGGGGCGAGGGGAGCCCGTCGGGTAGGCAACCGCTGTCGAGGCGGACCACGAGCTGCCCGCGCTGGCGCCGATGGGCCTCGGTCCCCCGGTCGATCACCGCCCCGGTCGAGGACGGCGACCAGTTGCCGTCGCCCAGCCCACCCCAGCTCGACGGCACGACGACCGTGTCGCCCGGTCGCAGGTGGCGCGCCTCCACGAGGTCGACCTCGTCCCTGCCGCGCCAGCGCAGGACCCTCCTGCCCTCTCCCGGCAGGCGGTCGACGGGATCGGCCTGCTGGCCCTCGACGTCGGCGAACGGTTGCTCGACGTGCCCCGTCAGCCACGCGCCCACCGCCGCCAGGGGCAGGGTCAGCGCCTCCCCGGCAGCGGGCGGCAGCAGGCCCAGAACCGTGGCCGCCGCCTCGACGGCCTCCGGCTCGCCCGCCTCGACCGCCCACGCCACCGCCTCGTCGGCCCGCCACACGACCGCGACCTCGCGCACGGTGTCACGGATGCCGTGCAGCCACCAGGCCACGTCGGGGTCGGTGGCGGGCACCGGGCTCGTCTGCACCAGCAGGTCGAGGTGATGGGGAAGCAAGAGCGGGCTCTGTGGCGACGTCGAGGTCGCCTCGGCGGGGGCCGCAGCGAGCGCGGTGCTCTCGCACCCGACGTCCAGCTCCCCCTCGCCCACCTCCTCGACGAGCCAGCGCCGCGCCGCGGCGAGCGCCCGGCCGTAGACGGGATCGTCGTCGCCATGCTGGGCCCAGGTGACCACGGTGGCCTTCGGTTCGATGCCGTGCTCGGCGGCGTGGCCGAGGCGGTCGAGGCGGCCGAAGCGCTGCCGGAGCGCGTCGACGGGCGCCGCCTCGGTGACCATGCCGTCGAAGTCGAGGTCGGCGCCCGCCTCGATGGCCTGCGTCGACACCACCACCAGCGGCCGGTCCCGCGGCGCGCGAGCGCGTCCCGCCACGATGTCGGGCCACAGCTCGCCGACCACGGCCTCGCGGTCGAGCGGCCGCATCCGCCCGGTGAGCAGCGCCACGTCGATCCCGGGGTCCGCGGCCAGCGCGTCGTGGACGGCGCGAGCCGTCGCCACCCGGTTGACGACCACCGCGAACACCTGGCCGTCAAGCTTGCCCACCAGCTCGGGAACCCGCCGGACGAGGGCGGCCACCGGGTCGCGGCAGCGTCCGAGGTCGACCACCCGAGCCCGCTTGGCGGCCCGGAGTCGCTTCACCAGCGCGGGGGCGCGGCGCTCGTCCCTGTCGTCCGCGGTGAGGCCGAACCTGCTGGCGGTGGCGCCGCGGTCCGGGGTCGCCGACAGCTCGACCGCCTCGATCGGGCGCCCCACGCCCCCGCGGCCGGCGACCTCGGCGACCCGTGCCAGGGTGTCGGCGAACGGTCGACTCAGGTGCACCTCGTCGAGGAAGTAGAGGGTGTCCACCCCGAGCAGGCCGGCGTTGATCGGCCGGACCCGGTCGTGGGTGCCGTAGCCGCGGAAGAGGAGGTTCGACCCCACCTGGTCGACCGTCGACACCAGGATCGACGGCTGGTCGGGGCGGAGCGCCCAGCTGCCGTCGCGGGGGATGCCGCCCCGCAGCACCGACACGTGCAGCGGCCTGCTCCCGCCCAACGACGCCAGCCGCCCCGCGACCGCCGCCGCCACCGGTCCCGCCGGTCGCTCCCCACCGCCGAGGGCTTCGAGCAGGGTTCGAGCACGTTCCGCGGCCTGGTCGACGATCACCCGGCGGTCGACCACCATCGCGATCCGCCGGTGCGGCGGCGGCCGGTCGCCCGCGCCGGCGCCGACCGCCAGCGCGAACAGGGCGACGTCGAGCACGGCGGTCTTGCCGGCACCCGTCGGGAGGTCGACGAGCGACGGCCAGCGGCCCTCCCCCACCACCTGGGCCACCAGGCGCTCCTGCCACGGGAACGGGCCGACACCGTGGACCTCCTCGAAGAAGGTTGCGAAGTCGGCCGTGGTGAGGGCGGTCACAGTCGCCCCCTCGCCGGCCGCATCAGGCCGAGGCCGAGGTGCCGCCCCGCCCCCAGGAGCAGCGGCCCGCCGACCGGTTCGTCGAGCTCCACCGCGAGGTGGACCAGGGCACGCCGATGGCCGCCCTGGCCGAACCGCGGGAAGTCGCGGGCGTCGCGCGAACCGGGCAGCAGCGGCGCGAGCGACACGGTGACGTCCGCCGGCTCGGGCAGGCCGACGTGACCCAGCTCGAGCCGCGCCGTGGCGGTGGCCCGGTCGAAGGCACGGCGGTCCCGCCTCGGGCCCCACAACGCCCCCGGATGGCGGCTCAGCGCCACCGGTGTGGCGCTGAGCCATCGGCGCGACGGCGACGACCACGTCGAGGACCGCAGGGCGACCGGCGCGGCGTCGTCGTGCACCCGGGCCAGGTGCAGCACGCCGAGGCGGCCGAGGGTGAGGGTCGGTTCGTCGTCGGCGGCGCGACGCCAGCGTGCCAGGGCGTCGACGACCACGGCACGCGCCTCGTCGTCGATCCCCGGCGGGAGCACGACCGCCACCCCCATGAGGTGGCCGGTCGCCCGCTCGTGCCCCACGAAGGGCAGCGCGCCGAAGGCCACGTGGGGGCGCTGCAGGGGCCGGCCCTCGTCGTCGTGGCCGGTGAGCTCCGCCACCTGCGAGGTGGCGTGGGCCATCACCGCGCCGCGGAGGGCGTCGGCGACCCGGTGCGCCGCCACGATCGGCAGGCGGGGACCGCCCACGCGCTCGAGTACCAGCATCTCCCCGCTGAGGTTGGACCGGGCGACGGCCACGGTTGGCACCGCTTCCTCGGCCTCCCCGTACGTGACCACCCGGTGCGGCAACGACCGTGGCCTCGACGCCCGGTGGTGGGCGAACGCCGCGGTCAGCGCCGCGTGCTGGCCGGAGCCGGCCACCCGGAGGCGCAGCAGGCCGCCGGGGCGCGGCACGTAGCGTGGCGACGGCGGCTCGTCGGCGAGCCGGCACGCCACGAGCGACGACGAGTGGCCGAGGCGCGTGACCCGGTCGAGGAGGCCGTCGAGCACGGCACGCTCGGTGGGGCTCGGGTCGACGTCGGCCCAGGCGTACACGACCCGGGCGTCGACGGGCGTCATCGACGGGTACCTCCTCTCCTGGCGTCCCCGCCGCCCGGGGAGCAGCTCGAGCGCGTCGCGGGGGTTCGTCCGGCCGACATCCCGGGTCTTGGCGCTCACGTCCCGTGCCTCCTCGGCGTCCCGCGTCGCTCGCGCCCGCTCGCTGTCGGTGGAGCGGGGATCGCCCAGCACCGCCGAGGCGTCGTCGATGCGCCCCGTGCGGCTCTCCTGCAGCGCCAAGCCCACGACCGAGGTGTCGTTCACCGGCACGTAGTGGCCGACCACAGCGCGGGGGTGGGCCTCGGAGGCGGCGATGCTCGGCGCCCCCCAGGACTCCATGGCCACGAGGATGGCCTCCTCGGCGGCGCTCGGCTCCTCCGCCGACCCCCAGGCGTCGACCATGGCGCTGTAGAGCCGCGCCGGGTGCGGGGGCCACTCGCCGCCGTCGCGCCGGTCGTGGGCAGTTGCCACGTAGCGGCCGGTGAGCAGGTCGACGGCGACGGCGATCACGCGGTCACCTCCCCCGCCCCCTCCTCGGCGCCCTCCGTCGCCAGCAGCGACCGCGAGCGGCGGACGAGCTCGCACAACTTGGGGGTCGGCCGGAGCGACAGGTCCCCGGTGTGCCACCGCAGCCCGAGCTGGGCGGCGGCGGCGACGGCATCGTGGAGCAAACCCGGCACGGCGTCAGGGTCGAGGGTCACCGCCGCCGGCGGTGCGCCGTCACGGGTGAGCAGCTCGACCCGCCGGGGCTCCTCGGGCACGAGCAGGCAGCGGGAGCGGAGGTCGAGGTCGCTCTGGTGCTGGTAGACGACGGCGGCGACGCCCAGCGCGGCGATCGCCGTGCGCGCCGCCACCTCGGCGTCCCGCCGCCCGGCCGCCGGTAGCGGCCGCCCGTCGCTGCCGAGCACGAACCGCAGCTTGCGCAGCGCGGCGAAGCTCAGCACCACCGTCTGGACGGCGTGGTCGACGGTCACGCCGCCGGCGGTGGCGTCGATCCCCGGCGTGACGTTGCCGTGGTTGACCTTCGACGGCGCCCCCGGTGTCCCCGAGGCTCCCTTGCGGTCGAAGGGGGTGGGCTTGCCCTTGGTGACCTTGGCCGCGGCCGGGTCCAGCGTCCACCCCTCGTCGGGGTCGGCCGCCGCGTAGATCGGCTGCTCCTGCTTCTCGATGCGCAGCGGGTCGATGCGGCTGCCCACCTTCACGCCCGGGACGGCCCCCACGCCCACGATCTCCGACACGATCGCCCGCTGGAACTTGGCTCCGAGGCCACCCTTGGGCCCCGTCGAGTCCCACATG
>DASUJB010000152.1:0-3829 GCA_036279475.1 Acidimicrobiales bacterium
TCACCGTCGAGCCGGGCACCGCCAGCAGCCGCGCCAGCGTGGCCCGCTCGCCGGGGGGCAGTGCCACCCAGGAGCTGCCCCGGCGGAGGAGCCCGTCCTCGTCGAGCACGGGCGGGGGGCGAGCGGCGAAGCGCCGGCGCAGTCGCTCCCGCCGCACGTGGCGCTCCACGGCGTCGGCGCCGGGCCGCACCCAGTCCTCGAGCGGATCCCACGTCGGCGGGGGCTCGGCACCCCGGTCGACGACCAGCAAGCGGGGTAGCCCGCTCCGCTGGCGTGCGAGTCGCTCGGCGGCCTGCGCGGGCCACCGGAGGTCGACGACCGGATCGCCGACGACCGGATCGCCGGAACCGGCGTGCTGGGCTCCTGTCCCCATGGGCGTCCTCCGCGGGCCGGGCCCACCGTAGGAGGGCACCGTTGCCCGACGTTGAGACGATGTTGCGCCCGTGTCGCGGTTGGCTGGACGCCACGTGTCCTCGCCCGGCTCCCCCCGGCCGTGCCGGAGGCCGGCACGCACGCACGTGAACGGCCCGTGAACGGTGCCCGCCTCCCGTTGCCGTCCTGGCGGCGTCCACCTAGCCAGGTCGCCGTGGCCGGCATGCCCCTGAAGGAACCGTGGAGCGACTCGGACCGCTACGTGCCACGGAACCTCGTCCAGCCGCTGCAGCGGTTGCTGGCCCACGAGGCCGCGGGCGGCGTGGTGATGCTGATCGCCGCGGTGATCGCCGTGGGGTGGGCCAACTCGCCCTGGGCCGACACCTACCGGCAGGTGTGGCAGACACCCTTGCGAGTGGAGCTGGGCGACGTGCTCCGACTCGACCACCTCTCCCTCCAGACGTGGGTGAACGACGCCCTGATGACGGTCTTCTTCCTCCTCGTGGGGGTGGAGATCAAGCGGGAGGCCGTCCACGGCGAGCTGCGGGAGGTGCGGTCGGTGGCCCTGCCGATCGTGGCGGCGATGGGCGGCATGGCGGTGCCCGCCGCCCTCTACGCCGCCCTCAACCTCGGTGGCCCCGGGGCCGAGGGCTGGGCCGTGCCGATGGCCACCGACATCGCCTTCGCCGTCGGTGTGGTGACCCTCGCCGGCCAGCGGGTCCCACTGGCGGCCAAGGTCTTCCTGCTGACCCTGGCCGTGGCCGACGACGTCGGCTCCATCGTCGTGATCGCCGTCTTCTACACCGGTGCGCTCTCGTGGGGCTGGCTCGCGAGCGCCCTGGCCGCCCTGGCCGGCATCTGGGTGCTGCGGCGGGGCGACGTGCAGAGCCTGGCGCCGTACCTGGCGGTGGGGGCCTTCGCCTGGTTGGCCCTCCTCGAGTCGGGCGTGCACGCCACGCTCGTCGGCGTCGCCCTCGGGTTGCTGACCCCGGCGTGGCCGCTGCGCTCGCCCCGGCGGTTCCCGCCCGAGGCCCGCAAGGTCATCAGCCGTGTCGAGTCCGCGTACTACGAGCGGGTGCTGTCCCAGGCCGAGTTCGCCGAGAACGAGCAGCGCATCGCCGAGGTGGCGAGGCTGGCGATGTGGAGCACCAGCCCCCTCGAGCGGCTCGAGCGGGCGCTGTCGCCGTGGGTCGCCTACGTGGTGGTCCCGATCTTCGCCCTCGCCAACGCGGGCGTGTCGCTGTCGGGCGACGCGCTCGCCGGGGTCGTGTCCGATCCCGTCACCTCGGGCGTCCTGGTGGGACTCGTCCTCGGCAAGGCGGTCGGCGTGTTCGGGACCACCTTCCTCGCCGTCCGGCTCGGCGTCGGCCGCCTCCCGCCCGGCACCACGTGGCGCCACATGTCGGGGCTGGCCACCTGCGCCGGCGTCGGCTTCACGGTCGCCCTCTTCGTGACCAGCCTCTCGTTCGACACCGCGGCCCGGGCGGACGCTGCTCGGGTCGGCATCCTCCTCGGCAGCACGATCGCGGGCACGCTCGGCTACCTCCTCCTGCGGACCGCTCCGGTGGCGGGCGCCCCCGTCGAGCCGGACACCTCGACGTCGACGCTGGCCACGGCGCCGGAGCGCTCCGCGCCGGCCGTGGGGCGCCCCCTCCCCGGGGACGGCACCGGGGCGGCCGGGGACCACCCCCCTCCGGTAGGCGGGAACGGCCGGAGCGCCTCCGACGCCACGGTGGCCGACGACGCCTGACGGTTGGCTCCGACCGGACCGGGGTACCGGAGGGGCGCCATGGAGACCAGTGACGGACGCATCCTCGTCGTCGTGCTCGCCGGCGGCGAGGGCAGCCGCCTGGGCCCCCTCACCGAGAGGCGGGCGAAGCCGGCGGTACCGGTCGGCGGCATGTTCCGCCTCATCGACGTGGCGCTGTCCAACGTGGCCAACAGCGGTCTCACCGACGTGTGGGTGGTCGAGCAGTACGAGCCGCACGACCTCAACGACCACCTGGCCAACGGCAGGCCCTGGGACCTCGACCGCACCCGGGGCGGCCTGCGCCTCCTGCCACCCTTCCAGGGTCGCAACGACGAGGGCGCCGACGACGCCCTGGCGTCGGGCAACGTCGACGCCCTGGTGCAGCAGCACCGGTTCATCGCCGAGCTCGGCCCCGACGTCGTGATCACGATGAGCGCGGACCACATCTACCGGCTGGACCTGCGGGCCGTGCTGGCGACGCACCGGGCGGCGGACGCCCGCCTCACCGTCGTGACCACCGATCCCCCCGCCGACGACGACCCCCGCCGGTTCGCATGGGTGGCGGTCGGCGACGGCGGTCGCCTCACCGGCTTCGAGTACAAGCCCGACCGCCCCCGCGGTGACCGGGTGTGCACCGAGGTGTTCGCCTTCGACGGCGCCGACCTCGTCGCCCGGCTGGGCTCGCTGGCCGAGGCCGAAGGATCGGCGGGTGACTACGGCGACGCCCTCGTCCCCGACATGGTGGCCGACGGCCTGGCCGTCGAGCACCGGATGACCGGCTACTGGCGGGACGTCGGCACCATCGCCGCCTTCCACCGGGCCCACATGGAGCTGACCGGCGACGATCCCGCGATCGAGCTCGACGACCCCACGTGGCCGTTCCTCACCGGCTCCATCTCCAGTGGCCCCGCCCGGGTGGCGGCCTCGGCCACGGTGGTGCGGTCGCTGCTCAGCCCGGGCGTCCGGGTGGAAGGGGTGGTCGAGGGTTCCGTCCTCGGTCGCAACGTGGTCGTCGAGGGGGGTGCGACCGTGTACGACTCGGTGGTGCTCGACGACGCCGTCGTCCGGGCGGGGGCCCGGGTCCGGGGGGCGATCGTCGACGTGGGGGCCGAGGTGGGCGAGGGCAGCGCGGGCGAGGCCGACGACTCGGGCGTCGTGGTCTACACGGCCCGCCGGAGCTGACCTGGCACCAGCTCCGCCAGCAGGTCCATCGAGCGGAGCCAGTCCTCCAGCGTGGTCCGCCAGGGAGCGGCCACCACGTGCTGCACTCCCGCCGCGGCATAGGCGGCGGCCTCGTCGGCGATGCGGCGCGGGTCCATCCCCTGGGGATCCCAGCCGGTGCGCAGCGAGACGGTGAACCCCTCGTCGGGGCGGGCCTCCCGCAGGCGGGCGACGACGGGGGCGGCTTCGGCGGGGGTGACCCCGATGAGCTGGAAGCCGTCACCCCGGGCGACGGCTCGCCGCTCGGCGGCCGGGCTGCCGCCTCCCACCCACATCGGGACCGGGCGCCCGGGCTGGGGCAGGATCCGCACCCTGTCGAGGCGGGTGAACTCGCCGTGGAAGGTGACGGGGTCGTCCCGCCAGGCCACCCGGAAGAGGTCGATGGCCTCGTCGAGCCGACGGCCGCGACGGTGGAAGTCGTGCCCGAGAGCCCGGAACTCGGCTTCCGACCACCCCACCCCGACCCCCAGGACCAGGCGACCCCCC
>DASUJB010000153.1:0-21497 GCA_036279475.1 Acidimicrobiales bacterium
CGGCCTGGGCATGCCACCCCCCGACATCGCCGCCGCCAACCGCCGCCTGGCCGGCGCCGAGAGCTTCACCATCGCCCCCTCCAAGTACCTCGGCCACTACGTGGCCGGCAACCTCGCCGCCCGCCACGGCATCCGGGTCACCCTGGCCAACGCCCCGGACGCCGGGATCGCCGCCACCGTGGCCGTCCCCGCCGACCTCCTCACCGACGACGAGGCGAGGGGCGCCCCCGTGACACCGCCCCACGGCCACCACGCCCCGGCCCCGACCGGGGCGGCGGCCCGTCCCCGACCGGCAGCACCCCCTGCGCCCCTGGCGCCCCGCTCTCCCTCCCTCGAGGTGGCGCCCGACGAGCCGCCCGGGGCGGGCCCTGCGGCGGAGGAGCGGAGCGGCCGAGACGACACCCGCACCCTGGCGCCCACCGCCGGCGGACGGGCCCTGCCCGCACCCTCGGCCTCCGGGCCCGGCGCCGGCGACGCGTCGCCCGTGCCGCCGACCGACGGCGCGCCGCCCAGGTCCCCCACCGGCCCGGCCCCCCGAACGGCACCGGCTCCGCCACCGCGGCCGGGCGGCGGTGGCCCTCGCACCACACGGGTGCCCGACACCCGGCTGGGGCGGACCCCGGGTGGCCTCGTGCGCCGGGTCCCGGTCGTGAGCGATCGGCCACCGCCAGAGCCGGCCCGGGACCGTGCCGTGGTGGCGTCCCTGGCCCGCTACGTGCCCGACCGCCCGCCGGTGGGCCCGGGTCCCGACGGGCCGATCCCACCACCGTCCCCCGGCACCGACCCGGCCGGTGGCGGTGACCGCCCGGCGACCGGCCCCGCTCCGGAGCCCGCCGTGGCCGTCGCCGCCACCATGGCCCCAGGTATCGGCGGTGTGCCCCCGCTGCCGGCCCGCGTCCGGCCCGATGGCCCGCCCCGCACCGCCGGGCCCGGCCGGCTCGGTGCCGGAACCGGCGGTGTCGAGCCCGTCGGTGTCGAGCCCGGCGATGCCGGGCCCGCCCGTGCCCCGATGCCGGCGGGCGCCGGGGTCCTCGCCCGGCGGGTGCCCGGTGCCCAACTGCCGCAGGCCGGCCTCGTGCCCCTGCGCCGGGGTGGAGGGGAGCCTTCGGGTCCGCTGCCCGTGCCGGCGGGGGGCCAGCCAGGCCCAGCCGTCGCCACCTCCACCGCCGCCGACCGTGCCAGCGAGGTCTACGCCCTGCTGAGCGACTTCACCGCCGGCGTCCAGCGTGGCCTCACCGCCAACGTCCCCCGGCGCCGCCCCCCGCCCCCGCGGGACGGGGTGGGCGGCCCGACGGAGGCGCTCCCCTCCGGCGCCCCCGACGACCAGGCCTGACGGCAGACCGGCACGACACCAGGTCGCCACGGGGACCAACGTGCCCGCGGCCGTCGGACCGACCGTCGACCGCCATCGCGGCCGCCGTGCCAGACCGGCGGGGACCGCGACGGCCGACCGGCTGCGACCGACCGGCGACCGGCTCAGGGGGACAGGACGACCAGGCGCTCCTCGGTCATCTCCCGGACGGCGTAGCGGGGCCCCTCCCGGGTGTTGCCGCTGTCGCGCACGCCACCGTAGGGCTGCTGGTCGGCACGCCACGTCGGCACCTCGTTCACCGTGACGCCCCCGAAGTCGAGCCGACGAGCGGCGGC
Source organism: Acidimicrobiales bacterium (assembly GCA_036279475.1). Lineage (GTDB taxonomy): Bacteria > Actinomycetota > Acidimicrobiia > Acidimicrobiales > VFJN01 > ZC4RG19. The sequence continues at coordinate 1,648 of DASUJB010000153.1, forward strand.
CAGGGCGGCGTCGAGCCGGCCGGTGAAGATGCCGGCCTGGAGCCCGTAGCGCGTGTCGTTGGCCAGGGCGATGGCCTCGTCGAGGTCGTCGTAGGCGGCCACCGCGATCACGGGACCGAACACCTCGCGGGCGCACACCTTCATGCCGGGCGTGACCCCGGTCAGCACGGTGGGGCGGAGCACGCCGTCGTCACCGGTCGCCCCGCCCGTGGCCACCTTGGCGCCGGCAGCCACGGCCTCCTCGATCCAGCTCGACACCCGGTCGGTGTCCCCCGGCGTGATGAGGGCCGACACGTCGGTCGCCTCGTCGAGCGGCGGGCCCACCACCAGCCTGCCCACCTCGTCCACCAGGGCTGCCACCACGTCGTCGTGGACGGACCGGTGCAGGTACAGGCGCTGGGTGGAGATGCACGACTGCCCGGCGTGGGAGAAGCCGGCGACGGCCAGCTTGGGCACGGCCACCCGCCAGTCGGCGTCGGGCTCCACGATGACCGGGGTGTTGTTGCCCAGCTCGAGGTTGACCTTCTTCCGCGGGGCCTTGCCCTTGATCGACCACCCGACCTCGGGGGAGCCGGTGAAGGTGACGACGGCCACGGCGTCGTGCTCGACCAGCGGGTCGCCCACCTCGGTCCCCGACCCGGTCACGACGTTCAGCCAGCCCGGGGGGAGCCCGCACTCGTCGAGGAGGAGCGACGCCAGGGACAGGGCCGACAGCGGCGTCTGGCTGGCCGGCTTGAGGACGACCGGACACCCGGCGGCGATCGCCGGGCCCACCTTGTGGGCCACGAGGTTGAGAGGGAAGTTGAAGGGGCTGATGGCGCCGACGACCCCGAGCGGCACGCGCAGGGTGAAGCCGATCTTGCCGGCACCCGGCCGGCTCGCCTCGAGGGGCACCACCTCGCCGGCCAGGGTCCGGGCCTCGACGGCGCTGAACCGCAGCGTGTCGGCCGCCCGGGCCACCTCCAGCCGCGCCGTCCTCACCGGCTTGGCGGCCTCCATGGCGATGGTGCGGGCCAGCTCCTCGGCCCGGGCCTCGAGGCCGAGCGCCGCCCGCTCGAGCACGACCGCCCGGTCGACGGCCGGGAACGGCTCGGCCCCCGAGGCCGCCGCCTCCAGCCGGCGGTGCGCGGCCGTGACGGCGCGGTCCACCTCGGCCCGCCCGCACCGGGGGACGCGCCCCACCTCGGCACCGTCGTAGGGCGACGCCACCACGATGTCGCCCTCCGTGGTCACACGGTCGTCGCCGATGGGGACAGGGGTCACGGTGGGCATGGCGGTCTCCTCCCTGGCAGGGCCGGGCGTCACCCCACGTCTACCCGGCCGGCCGGCCGACACCCACGCCCGGGGAAAGCCCACGGCCCGGGGAACCCCACGGCCCGGCCGGCACCCAGGGCCGGCCGGCGCCAGCGTGCGGAGCCCGGCCGGCACCCGGCGGCTACCGTCCGCCGGGTGCCGCTGCCGTTCCTCGACTGGCCCGCCCCCCTCGCCTTCGCCCACCAGGGGGCCCACGGTCCCGGTGGCCCGGGTGAGAACACGATGGAGGCGTTCGAGGCGGCGGTGGCGCTCGGCTACCGCTACATCGAGACGGATGCCCACGTCACCAGCGACGGCGTGCTGGTCGCCTTCCACGACGACCGGCTCGACGCCCTGACCGGCGGCCAGGGCGTGCTCGGCGACCTCCCCTATGCCGAGGTGCGCGCCGCGCTGGTCCACGGCCGCGAGCGGATCCCCCTCCTGGAGGACCTGCTCACCGCGTGGCCCGACGTGCGCGTCAACATCGACCCCAAGCACGACGCCGCGGTGGACCCCCTCGTCGACCTCGTCGAGCGGACGGGCACCGTCGACCGGGTGTGCATCGGGGCGTTCTCGGACCGCCGCCTCGCCCGGGTGCGCCGGCGGCTCGGCCCCCGGGTGTGCACGTCGATGGGCCCCCGCCAGGTGGCCCGGTTCGTGGCCGCCGCCCGCGGCGTGCCGGCCGGGTCCTTCGACGCCGCCTGCATCCAGGTGCCGCGCCGCCAGGGACCGGTGCCGCTCGTCACCCCCCGGTTCGTGGCCGCCGCCCACCACCGGGGCCTGCCGGTCCACGTGTGGACGGTCAACGAGAGGTCGGAGATGGCGGAACTCCTCGACATGGGCGTCGACGGGATCATGACCGACCGGGCCGCGGCGCTGCGGGCCGAGCTGGAGGCGAGGGGGCAGTGGGTGGCCTGAGGGCGGCGTGCCCCCGGCCGGCGGCGCCGCCGAACGTGCTCAGGCAGGGTCGGCGAAGGAGGGGGCGCGGCCGCCGAGGAAGGCCGCCACCGCCTCCCGCTGGTCGGGACCGCCGATCAGCGACGCGACGGTCCGCCGCTCGTCGGCGTACTGCTGGGCCAGGGGGACGCGGCCCGACTGCTCCAGCAGGCGCTTGGTCCCCCGGACGGCCCGAGGGCTCCGCCCCGCGATCTCCCAGGCCAGCGACAGGGCCTCGGCCAGGGGGTCCTCGCTCGTGCGCGTGCACAACCCCAGCTCCACCGCCTCGGTCCCGCTGACGGTCCGCCCGGTCCAGGTCAGCTCCTTGGCCACGTCCACTCCCACCAGCCGGGGCAGGGTGGCCGTGCCGGTCATGTCGGGCGACAGGCCCCAGCGGATCTCCAGCACGGCGAGGCTGGCACCGGGGTGCACGATGCGCAGGTCCGCCCCGAGCGCGATCTGGAGGCCGCCTCCCAGGCAGTGGCCCCACACCGCGGCGATCACCGGCACCGGCACCTCGGCCCACCCGTGCGCGGCCTGCTGCCCGAGGTGGGTGGTGCGGCCGTCCGTCCGCCCCAGGGACCCGGGGCCGAGCAGCCCGGGCTCCCCGCCCCCTCCGGCCGGCCGGCCGTCCCCGCCTCCCGCCCCGCGACCCCCGGGGGCACCGGCCCGGAAGGCGGCGACGTCGAGGCCGGCGCTGAAGGCCGGCCCCTCGCCGGACAGCACGACGGCCCGCACCGAGCGGTCGCGGGCCAGGCGGGCGGCGGCATCGGCCACGGCGACGAACATCTCGCCGTCCAGGGCGTTGAGCTTCTCGGGTCGGTTGAGCCGCACGTCGGCCACGCCGTCGGCGACGTCCACGGTCACGCGGTTCGGCATCGTGCCCTCCAGGTCGTCGGCCCCCACTCTGGCCCACCCACGCCCCGGGGCACCGGTCGGCCCGACACGGCAGCCGCCCGGCCCCGTCTAGCGTCGGAGGCGATGCCCGACGTCCGCGCCCTTCCCGTCACGCCCGAGCTCGTCGACTACGTCGTCGCCCACGGCACGTGGCCCGTCGACGACGTGCTGGCCGACCTCCGGGCGGAGACGTCGGCCCTCGGCGACGTCGCCACCATGCAGATCGGCCACGACCAGGGCCAGCTCCTCACCCTGCTCGCCAAGGTGGTCGGCGCCCGCCACGCCGTGGAGGTCGGGACCTTCACCGGCTACTCGTCGATCTGCATCGCCCGGGGCCTGGCCCAGGGCGGGCACCTGCTCTGCTGCGACGTCAACGAGGGCTGGACGGCCCTGGCCCGCCGGGCGTGGGCACGGGCCGGGCTGGACGACCGCATCGAGCTGCGCCTGGCCCCCGCCCTCGACACCCTGAGGTCCCTGCCCGCCGACCCACCCGTCGACCTGGCGTTCATCGACGCCGACAAGGCGAGCTACGCCGCCTACTGGGACGAGTTGGTGCCACGGGTGCGCCCCGGCGGCCTCCTCTTGGCCGACAACGTCCTGTGGTCGGGTGCCATCACCCGCCAGCCCGCGGGGGACGACCGCAACCTCGCCGCCCTGAGGGCCTTCAACGACAAGGTGGCGACCGACCCCCGGGTGGACGTCGCCATCCTCCCGGCGTTCGACGGCCTCACCGTGGCCCGCAGGCGCTGACGGGCCCACGGGCAGGGCCGTTCGCCGCCGGGCGGGGTGCCGGGCCCTCAGAACCCGAGGGGGGCGGCGGCCAGGGCGCTGAGGGCCTCGTCCGGCCCGGTGAGGGAGACCTGCGCCACCGACCGGCGACCGTTCAGGTAGAGCGTGAGCTCCTGGGGCGAGCCCTCCAGGCGGGCCCGTGCGCCGCTGCCCCGGGCCGGCACCTCGCCGTAGCCGGGGGCGGCGACGGCCACGGCGACGCCCTTGGCGCGCCGCAGCATCACCGGCGCCATGCGCCGCAGCAGCGGCCACAGCGCGGCGTCGACGTCGGGTCGGTCCCGGGGCTCGCGACCGTTGGCCCGGCGGACGTCCTCGTGGTGCACGAACCACTCGGTGGTGTTCAGGAGGCCCCGCAGACCGGGCACCCGCCACGGGAAGGCGGGGGGCCCGCTCCGCAGGCGGTCGACGAGCGCCTCGTAGCCTCGGGCGCGCGCCCGGTCCATGAGGCTGCGCTCGAGCCCGGCGAAGCGGTCGCCGCCGGCGATGGCCAGGCCGCCCCGAGGGTCGCGCTCGCGCACGACGAGGTGGGCGGCGAGGTCGAGCGTCGACCACCCCTCGCAGAGGGTGGGCGCGTCGGGGCCGGTGGCGACGAACAGGTCGCACAGCTCGGCCCGCTCGGTGGCGTCGAGGGGCTCGTCGGTCACCGCAGTAGCGTACGTCCATGGCATCTCCTCCCGCCTTCGAGATCGACGAGTCGGCGCGCTACGACGTCACCATCGCCACCGACAAGGGCGACATCGTCCTCGAGCTCGACCCCCGGCTGGCGCCCGCGACCGTCAACAACTTCGTCGCCCTCGCCCGGCAGGGCTTCTACGACGGTGTGACCTTCCACCGGGTGGTGCCGGACTTCGTCATCCAGGGCGGCGACCCCGAGGGGTCGGGACGGGGCGGTCCCGGCTACCGCTTCCCCGACGAGCCGGTGCAGGGCGAGTACACCCGGGGCGCGGTGGCCATGGCCAACGCCGGGCCCGACACCAACGGCTCGCAGTTCTTCATCTGCATCGCCGACTGCACCAGGAAGCTCGACAAGGCCTACAACCTTTTCGGCCACGTCACCGCCGGGCTCGACGTCACCGACCGCATCCGGCCCGGCGACGTGATGCGCTCGGTGAGCGTCGCCGAGCGGCCCGCCGCCTGAGCTCCCGCGTCGTCCGGGCGGCGATCCCACCTCGCTAGGCTCCCGCCGATGTCCGAGGAGCCGCTGTTCGTCCGCCGGGGCCCCGGCTTCCTCCCCACCGGGCACACCCGTGGTCCCTGGGACCCGCGCCACCAGCACGGTGGCGCGGTGGCGGCCCTCGTCGCCCGGGCCGTCGAGCGCACCGCCAGCACCGACTTCGCCGTCACGCGCCTCACCGTCGAGCTGATGCGCCCCGTCCCCCTCGAGGTCCTGGTGATCGACGTCGCCGTGCCCCGGCCGGGCCGGCGGGTGCTGGGCATCACGGTCTCGGTCAGCGCCGGCGACCTCGAGACCGAGGTGGTGCGAGCGCACGCCGTGGCCATCCGCCGGGCCGACCTGCCCACCGGCGAGGGTGACGGCCCCGCCCTCCTCCCCGGGCCCGAGGAGGGGGCCGAGCAGCCCTTCGCCGGCTTCGACGACGGGGGCGAGCCCGACGCCTTCCACCGCACCGGCATGGAGGTGCGGTCCGTGGCCGGCGGCGTCGGCCGGCCCGGCCCGGCCCGGGCGTGGCTCCGCCTGCGGCGCCCCGTGGTGGGCGACGAGGAGCCCACGGGCGTCCAGCGAGCGGCGGCCGCCGCCGACTTCACCAACGGCGTGTCGTGGGTGCTGCCGGCCGGCCGCTGGCTCTTCCTCAACCCCGACCTGACGCTGCACCTGGCCCGGGACCCGCAGGGCGAGTGGATCGGGCTCGACGCCGTCACCGTGCCGAGCGACCAGGGGATGGGCCTGGCGGAGAGCGCCATCTACGACGAGCGGGGACGCCTGGGGCGAGCTGCCCAGAGCCTGCTGCTCCGGTGCCGGGACACGTGACGACCGCGTCGCCCGGCGTGGTCCGCCCCCCGCCTACCGCCGGTCGGGGCGACCACAACGTCGCCGCCCTCCACGAGGCCATCGCCGCGGTCGTTCCCGAGCGCGACTGCGTGGTGGCCGGCGGGATCCGCCGGACGTGGGCCGAGACCACCGAGCGCACGCGCCGGCTGGCCGCGGTCCTGGCCGACGCCGGCCTCGGGTTGCGGGCACCGACGTCGGACCCGGCCGCCCTGCCGCCGTGGGAGTCGCCCCACGATCACGTGGCCCTCTACCTCCACAACGGGCACGAGTACCTGGAGGGCATGCTGGGGGCCTGGAAGGCCCGAGCCGCCGGGGTCAACGTCAACTACCGCTACGTCGCCGGCGAGCTGCGCCACGTGCTGGCCGACAGCGCGGCCCGGGCGGTCGTGTACCACAGCGCCTTCGCCTCGACCCTGGCGTCGGTGCTGCCCGACCTGCCGGCGGTCGAGGTCCTCCTCCAGGTGCCGGACGCCTCGGGCGCGGCCCTGCTCCCCGGCGCCCGGTGGTACGAGGACGCCCTGTCCGACGCCGAGCCCCGCCCGCCGCAGGGCCTGTCACCCGACGACCGCTACGTCCTGTACACGGGGGGGACCACGGGGAGGCCCAAGGGGACGCTGTGGCGCCAGGGCGACTTCCTCGCCACCGCCCTCGGCGTCGACCGCCCCGAGGGCGACGTCGTGGCGGCCGCCCTCCGGCGGACCGGCCTCCGCACCCTGCCCGCGGCCCCGTTCATGCACGGTGCCGCCCACTGGAACGCCATCTCGGCATGGACGTCGGGGGGCACGGTCCTCGTCCAGGACGACCCCACCCGCCTCGATCCCGCCGACGTCCTCCGCACGTGCGAGCGCCAGCGGGCCACCGCCCTCCAGATCGTGGGCGACCCCTTCGCCCGGCCCCTGCTCGACGAGCTCGACGCCCACGACCACGACCTCTCGTCGCTGCGCTTCCTGCTCTCGGGGGGCGCCGTACTGTCGGACGCCGTGAAGCAGCGCCTCCTGGTCCGCCTCCCCGACCTGCGCATCGTCGACGTGCTGGGGTCCTCGGAGGCGGGTCGCCAGGCGGTGGCCGGCGGCTCGACGGGCTTCCGCCCCGAGCCCACCACCGTGGTCCTGTCGGCGGACCGGACCCGTCGCCTGGCCCCCGGCGACGAGGAGGTGGGCTGGCTGGCGCAGGCCGGCCGGGTACCCCTGGGCTACCTCGGCGACCCGGTCGCCACGGCGGCCACCTTCCCCACCGTCGACGGCGTGCGGTGCGCGGTGGCGGGCGACCGCGTGCGGCTCCGAGCCGACGGCACCGTCGAGCTGCTGGGCCGGGACTCGGCCACCATCAACACCGGCGGCGAGAAGGTGTTCGCCGAGGAGGTCGAGCAGGTCCTGACCACCCACCCGGCGGTGGCGGACGCCGTGGTGGCCGGCCGGCCGAGCGAGCGGTGGGGGTCGGAGGTCGTCGCCGTGCTCGCCCCGCGGCCCGGCGCGGCCCGCCCCGACCACGACGACCTGGCAGCCCACTGCCGGAGCCGCCTCGCCTCGTACAAGGTCCCCAAGCAGTTCGTCTGGGTCGACCGCGTGGTGCGCTCCCCCGCCGGCAAGCCCGACTACGCGTGGGCCCGCGCCGTGGCGTCCGACCCTCCGCGCTCCGGCTGAGCCACGGCTGCCCCACCGGGTCGGCCACCCGGCCCGGCCGGGGTTCCGGGCGGCGAGCCGGGCCGCCGCCCGCGCCCGTCGTGGTCAGGTGCCGAACTCGTCGGTGGTGTACCGCCACGCGCGGAGGTCCGCCGGCCAGCCGGCCGGGGGCAGGCCCGCCTTGGCCAGCAGCGCGGCCAGGAAGGCGTCCGCCTCGGGCAGGGCCTCCCACACCGCGGGTAGGAAGGTGCCCCGCCGGCCGCCCGCCTCGACCAGCACGCCGTCCACCCCCGGGCGCAAGATGGCCAGCAGCGCCTCCCGCCCGGCCGGCAGCGGCTCGACCGCCGACAGCACCGACACCTTGACGGCCAGGCCGTCGAGGTCCCGGGGCCGCAGCGGCGGGAACCGGGGGTCGGCGGTCGCCGCCGACCGAGCGTTGCGGGCGACGTCGTGCCACAGGGGCCGGGCCGGTTCCAGCGACCCGATGCATCCGCTCAGCTCGCCGTGGCGGCGGAGGGTCACGAAGGAGGCACCCGGCAGCCGCAGGCGCGGTGGGACGTCCACCGAGGGTTCGGGTCGCCGTGCCGCGACGGCGCGGGCCACCGCCACCCGGGCCCGCTCCACCAGCCAGCTCCGCTCCTCGTCCTCGAGGGGCCGGGGCGGCCGGTAGGCGAGGCTGGCGTAGCCCACCACCCTACCGGTGTCGCCCGACGCGTCGGCCGACGTGGCGACGGCAAGGACCGACGGTGCCAGGCTCCGCCGCCGGGCCGCCACCACGAGGCCGGCGATGGCGGCACGCCCGCAGGCGTCCTCGGGTTGGAGGTCCCCGGCCCGACCCTCGACGATGGCAGCCAGGGTGCGGTCGTCCCGCCGGCGGGCCTCGGCCTCGGTCAGGTAGTGGCTCAGGTCCGACGAAACGACCACCACCGTGCCGTCCCGCTCCCAGGCCTGCCCGATCGCCTCCGCGGCCACGCGTGGCGGGCAGCGCCCGCCGACGAGGAGGGGGACCACCGGGACATCGGGGAGGACCTCGGCCAGGAACGGCAGGTGCACCTCCAGGCTGTGCTCGGGGGCGTGGGCCTCGTCGGCCACCACGGCCCGACCGGTAGCCACGAGGTCCTCGGCCGCCTCGCGGTCGACGGGCACGTCGCCCAGCGGTGTGCGCCAGGCGCCGGCGGAGCTGACCCCGACGCCGGGCGGTCCCACCGGGACGCGGTGGGCGGGCCCGGCGAGGACCACCCGCGACACCGGGGCGGGACGGCTCGCCAACGCCGCCCACCCCGCGCCGGCCGTGGGGCCGGAGTACCGGTAGCCGGCGTGCGGGGCGATCAGGGCATCGGGACCGGCCCCTGGTCCGTCCTCCGACCCGGCCGGCCCGACGTCCCCGCCGGGGTCGACGTCCCAGGTGGGAGCCGGGCCGGCAGCCACCGGACCGGCGGCCGGCCTGCCGGCCGCCGCCACCGCGACCGCACCCGCCTCGAGGTGGCCTCGCACCGCCCGCCGGAGCTGTTCGGGGTCGTCGGGGTAGAACAGCCCGGCCACCGCGGCCGGGCGCACCCAGGTCCCCGGAGCGGCGCTCACGGCGACGGCCCGGGCCGGGCGGGGGTCACACCACCTCCCGCCCGAGGCGCACGGGGACGCGGCGCCGCCCCCACCGCCCGGGGCGGCCGTCGAACCGGCCGGCGAGGCGGCGACCGCAGGTGGCGCACCGCCCCTCGTCGTCGAGGCCCCAGGCGCCCAACCGGTACCAGTCGCGCTCGATGAGCAGCGACCCGCACCCCGGGCACCAGGTGCTCTCCCCCTCCCGGTCGTGAACGTTCCCCGTGTACACGTGGTGCAGCCCCTGCGCCAAGCCGATGCGGCGGGCCCGGGCCAGCGTGGCCGGTGGCGTGGCAGGGACGTCGAGCATCTTGAAGTCGGGGTGGAAGGCGGTGAAGTGCAGGGGGACGTCGGGCCCGAGCTCCTCGGCCACCCACGAGGTCAGGTCGTGGAGCTCCCGGTCACCGTCGTTGCGCCCGGGGACGAGCAGGGTGGTGACCTCGAGCCACACGTCGGTCTCGTGCCTCAGGTAGCGGAGCGTGTCGAGCACGGGCTCCAGCCGGCCCCCGCAGGTGTGCCGGTAGAACTCCTCGGTGAAGCCCTTCAGGTCGACGTTCACCGCGTCGAGGTGGCCGTACATCTCGGACCGGGGCTCGGGGCACATGTAGCCGGCCGTGACCGCCACCGCCTGCACCCCCACCTCGTGGCAGGCGTCCGCCACGTCGACGGCGTACTCCAGGAAGATGGTGGGGTCGTTGTAGGTGAACGCCACGCTGCGGCACCCGAGGCGTACGGCGGCGGCGGCGATGGCGGCGGGCGACGCCGCGTCCGCCAGGGTGTCGTCCGCCTTCGACTTGGAGATGTCCCAGTTCTGGCAGAACCGGCAGGCCAGGTTGCACCCGGCCGTCCCGAACGAGAGGACGGAGCTGCCGGGGAGGAAGTGGTCGAGCGGCTTCTTCTCCACGGGATCGACGCAGTAGCCGGACGACCGGCCGTAGGTGCGCAGCACCACGCCATCGTCGAACCCGTCGGACACCTCCTGGGCCGTCGCCCGGCCCCGCACGAAGCACACGCCGCGCTGGCCCGGGCGCATCTTGCAGGCCCGGGGGCACACGTCGCACTGGACCCGGCCGTCGTCGAGGACGTGCCAGTGGCGGGTGGGGACCGTGTCGGCCGCGTCGCCGTCCACGCCTCGACGGTACCGCCTCGGGCGCGCCTCCGGACAGGACGGGCGCAGGGAGGTCAACCCGACGAGGCCTGGGCCTTGAGCTCCTCGCGCAGGGCCGGGGTGAGGAGCTCGCCCACCCGGGTCACCAGGTCGGTCGTCTGGTAGCCGACCGAGCCGACGTCGCAGGCGCGGGTGGCCACGACACCGAGGCAGCTGCCGTCGGCCACCGCGCTGACGAACAGGAAGCCGTGCTGCATGGCGATGATCACGCGCTCGAGCCCTCCGCCACCCAGCGCCCGATCGGCGGCGAGGGCCAGGCTCGTGCAGCCGGAGATGATGGCGCAGAGCTGCTCGCCGGCGGCGTGGTCGAGGTTCCGGGACCGGGCGATGAGGACGCCGTCCGACGACACCGCCACCGCCCCGGTCACCCCCGCCGTCTCGTCCGCGAACGAGCTGAGGAGCCAGTTGAAGTTGCGTGCGTCGTCCGTGAGCATCGTCACTCCCCTTCTCGCCGGCCTGGCGAGCCCCTGCTCGTCGAGGCTCCTCGGATGCCTCCGGCCGGGGCGGCCACCGTGGAGCGCCGGGACCGTCGACCTCGACCGGACGCGATGATGCCTCATCCCACGGCGCCACCGCAGCCTGTCCCCTGCTTGCCACGCCAGGTGGCCGGCGCGCCGGGGGGGCAGGGATGCTCGGCACCGCGCGCTTCCGGGGCCGGGAGCGCCTCAGTCGTCCTTGAGGGCGACGGCGTTGGGCGTGACGTTCAGCTTGGGCTCGTACGCCGCCTGTTCGACCTGGCGTGCCTCCCCGGCCAGCGCCCGCCGCAAGGTGGCACGGCAGGCCTCGCACGGGCCGTAGTAGTGGTCGCGGGCGGCGACCCCGCACCGGGGGCAGGCGAAGGACAGGAGGGTGTCCACCTGCCCAGGGTGCCACGGCGGCGGCCGCCGTCGGTGGATGCCACGTCGCGCCGGGCCCGCCTGTGGACAAGTTCTCCAATCCACAGGGTTGGCCCTCTCGTGCCCCACAGGGGCACGGCCGTACCGTCTCCCCATGCCGACCTTCGAGGTGACCCTGCGCGACGGCGGTGTCGAGGTGGTCGACGGCGCCGACGCCTACCAGCAGGAGGGACCGATGACCACGTTCTTCCTCCGGGGACCCGGTCGCGAGGTCATCGACTCGTGGAGCACTCGCATGGCCAGCTTCCGCACGGCCGACCTGCTGGTCGTCCGCCGACGCGAGGGTGCCGGCCTGCGGGCCGTGGCCGGGTGACGGTCGCCGGCGACGTCGCCCCTAGCCGACGGGGCCCGCAGGCCCGCGGGCGGCCGGTCGCACCGACAGCGTCGCCGGCTCGTAGTGGTGGGCTCCGTCCTGCTCGACGAGGGTCCTGCCCGCTCCCAGCGCGTTGACCAGGTCCTGGCACTGGGACTCGAAGGTGTCGTAGCCGGGCGCCCACACCACGAAGACGGCATGGCCGGCCGCCGTGGCGAGGACCTCCTGGGCGACCCGGCCGGGATCGGCGGCGGCGTTCCGGTCGGCGTAGTCCACCCAGTCGACGCGGTCGGGCCGATCGAGGGTGGGGTAGGCCACCTCGACCAGCCCCTCGGGCATCTCCCGCGAGTACGCCGGACCGAGCTGGTCGGGGCAGTAGACGACCACGTCGCCGGGGCCGGCCTGCTCGGCGACGGCGGCGGCCACCTCGTCCGACTGGGTGCGCTCGACGTGGTTGATCCAGCCCACGCCGAACAGCGAGAGGCCCCCGTAGGCCAGCGCCACCACCGCCCGCGCCGGCGACGGCACCTTCGTGATGCCCACCGCCACCGCCAGCAGGACGAGGGGCACGACCGTGGCCGCGTACCGGCCCTGGAACGTGGCGTCGGTGGCGTAGCCGGCGAGGGTCCCGATGGCCAGCACCAGCGCCACCACGGCCAGCTCCCACCGCACGCCCGGCACCGTGCGCAGGTCGAGCCGGAGGCTGGGCCAGGGCGAGCGGGCGGCGAACAGGGCCACCAGCACCAGCACCACCACCGCCGAGGCGTACAGGTTGGCCTCGCCCACGGCGCCGCCCCCCATGTCCGCCAGCATCGTCTGCACCATCACCGTCGGGCGGAACGGCTCGCCCCACGGCGTCCCCGTGTGGCCCGACTGGTAGAGGAAGCCGCCGATCCACGGCAGGAACAGCACGCCCCCGGCCGCCACCGCCAACACGACGGGGACCGTCGCCGCCCGCTCGGCCGGCCGCCGCCACGCCCGCGCCACCAGCACCAGGCCGACCGCGGCCAGGAGGTAGAACGACCAGTAGTGGCTCAGCAGCAGGAGCCCCGACACCACGGCCAGGCCACCGAGGCGGGACCGCGTGGGCCGGTGCAGCGCGTCGGCCAGCAGCAGGTAGCCGGCCAGCACCAGCAGCATCACCAGCGAGTACATTCGGGTCTCGGTGGCGTAGCGCACGAGGTAGGGCGACAGGGCGGCCACCGCCAGGGACCACCGGGCCCCGGACCGCCCCGCCAACCGTCGGCCGGCGATCCAGGCGAGGGGTAGGGCGGCGACGGAGAAGGCGCCCGACAGGGCGCGCACCGCGGCGTCCGACTCGCCCACCAGGTCCATCCAGCCGTGCAGCAGCAGGTAGTAGAGCGGCGGGTGGCCGTCGTGGCGGAGGGCGTCGAGGAGGTCACCCACCGGCAGGCGGGCGATGTTGACGCTCAGGGCCTCGTCGAGCCACAGGGGCGACCGCTGCACGAAGCGGGCGACGAGGCCCACCACCACGGCGGCGAGCAGCGCGGCGTCGCCTGCCCACGACGGGAGCCGTCGCGCCCCCTCGGCCGTGCCCCCGAGGCCCTCGACCTCCTCGACGGCCGCAGCGTCGGGGCCCGGGCCCTCTCCCCCGCCCTCCAGGTCGTCGTCGACCGCCGTGCGCATGAGCGCCGGATGGTAGTCGCGGGGTGGCACCGTGCCGGCAACCGGCGAACCCGTCGTGGTCAGGCCCCCCGTCGCCGCGGGGGCGACGTGGCGAGCCGGGCCACCGACTTCGGTAGAGTGGACCGCCACGTCCGCCGGCTGAGGGAGAGCGACACGTGAGCGAGCAGGACACCACCAGCGACGCGCCCTCGGGACGGGGCGACGGCGTGGGCAGCGTCGTCGTCATCGGGGCCGGCCCCGCGGGCCTGACCGCCGCCTACGAGCTGTCCCGCTCGGGCGTCGCCGCCACCGTGCTCGAGGCCGACGACGTCGTGGGTGGCATCAGCAGGACGGTCCAGCGCGACGGGTGGCGCTTCGACATCGGCGGCCACCGCTTCTTCACCAAGGTGAAGCGGGTCGACGACTTCTGGCACGAGATCCTCGATGAGGACGACTTCATGCTGCGGCCCCGCTCCAGCCGCATCTACTACCGGGGCAAGTTCTACGACTACCCCATCAAGCTGGGCAACGCCCTCCGCAACCTGGGCCCGGTCGAGGCGGTGCGGTGCGGGCTGTCGTTCCTGTGGGTGCGGCTGAACCCGCCCAAGGACCAGTCGACGCTCGAGAGCTACGTCGTGGCCAACTACGGGTGGCGGCTCTACCGCCACTTCTTCAAGACCTACAGCGAGAAGGTGTGGGGCGTCCCCCCCTCCGAGATCGGCTCCGACTGGGGGGCCCAGCGCATCAAGGGGATGTCGCTGTGGAGCGCGGTGTGGGAGCCGTTGCGCGCCCGCGTCGCCGGTGCCCGGCAGGACAAGTCGAAGCAGGTCACCAGCCTCATCGAGCAGTTCCAGTACCCCAAGTACGGCCCCGGCATGATGTGGGAGCGCTGCCGCGAGCTGGTGGAGGCGGCGGGGACCAAGGTCATCATGCAGACGCCGGTCACCAAGATCCGTCACGGGGGCGGGCGGGCCACAGCCGTCGTGGCCGAGGCCGATGGCGTCACCACGGAGTACCCCGCCGACCACGTCGTCTCCTCCATGCCGTTCTCGCTCCTGCTCCGGGCCATGGACCCGCCGGTCCCCCCCCAGGTGCAGGCGGCGGCCGACGACCTGACGTTCCGCGACTTCCTCTCGGTTGCCCTCGTCGTCCCCGCCGACAAGGTGCCGTGGACGGACAACTGGATCTACATCCACGCCCCCGAGGTCAAGACCATGCGGGTCCAGAACTTCGGGTCGTGGTCGCCCTACCTCGTGCGCGAGGGGCGCAACGTCCTCGGCCTCGAGTACACCGTCGAGGAGGGCGACGAGTGGTGGACCGCCACCGACGAGGCGCTGATCGAGAAGGGGAAGGTGGAGCTGGAGCTCCTGGGCCTGGTCGAGGCAGCCGACGTCGAGGCCGGCTACGTGGTGCGCATGCCCAAGGCCTATCCCGTCTACGACGACAGCTACCAGGCCAACGTCGACGTGCTGAGGTCGTGGCTCGACGAGAACGCCCCCAACGTGCACCCCGTCGGGCGCAACGGGATGCACCGGTACAACAACCAGGACCACTCGATGTACACGGCCATGCTGACCGTCGAGAACATCGTGGCCGGCACCGACCACGACATCTGGGCCGTGAACGTCGAGGAGGAGTACCACGAGGAGGCCTCCGCCCCGGCCGAGCCCGCCACGGCGACGGCCGGGCCCCGGGGCACGGGCCGCGACGCTCCCATCCTCCCCAAGCGCACGTCGCCGGGCTGACCGGCTCCCGCCGGGCCGCCCCAGCCACCGGCGCCCCCGCCGGATCCGGCTCGTAGCGTAGGGGCGCAGCGCACCCCCACCACACCGCGCCACCGGCCCCCACCGGGCTCCAGCGCGCACCGCACCCACGCCGGCCGCGACCGGGCCGGAGCGCGACGGCAGCGACCGCGCCGGGGTGGGCCACGGCTCAGGCCCGGAGCCCACGTCCCGACGGCGACGCCCCGCCGACGTCCCGGCCCGCCCAGCCCCCGGACTGCCGGGACGACGCCAGGGCCACGCCAGACCGTCCGTGACGCCCACGGTCCCCACCCGCGTGTCATCCCCGGTGGCCCCCCGCCGGCTCGGCACCTACCTACCAGGCGGGGGACCGGAGCCGACCGGCCCGCGGCCCGAGCCGACCACTCAGGACCGCGGCCGAGCGACCACCTCGGACCCGGCCCCTTCGGCTGCCCCCCGGCCGGCCGGCCGCGCCGGCGCCAGGCGGGGACCCGCCCCGCGGGCCCGACCCTGCCCCCACTGACGGCCCACGGCGGTCAGGGCCACGGCGGCGCAGACGACGAGCGTCGGGTAGATCGGCATCTTGAAGCGGGGATCACCGAAGGTCGCCAACGGGGAGAGCAGCTGGGCCGCCCCGGCCGACAGGAGGAAGAGGGCGCGGCGGTCGCCGCGGTCCCGCCGGAGCCAGATGACCCCACCCGCCAGCGCCAGCAGCCCCACCACGACGTAGAAGCCGGTTGCGGCGGTGCGCAGGAGCCCTCGGGTGGCGTCGCCGACCAGCGGCCGGGCGCCGAAGTCCTCGGCCGCCTGCAGGCCGTCGGCGTCGTTCTGGAGGGTGATGCGGAGCTTGGACACCGAGCGCCGCAGCGTGGTGCCGGGGTTGTCGGCGATGTAGTCCATCGCCCGGTCCGTGTTCTCGGCCTGGCGGCGCGTCTCCGACTCCGGGCGGCGCAGCTCCTCGGCCGTGTAGCAGTAGGCGCCCAGGTCACCGAAGCCGCCCGTGGCGCCGGGGTTGTGCCCCAGGCACAGGTTGTCACCGAAGTTGAGCGACAGGGCGACGGGCTCCTCCATGACGAGGGTGCTGCGGATCGACCACGGGACCAGCACGGCCACCGTCGCCAGCCCGACCACCGCCAGGCGCCACAACGCCGCCCTGGCCCCGTGGCGCCACCACAGGATGGCCATCACCGGACCGACGACGGCGGAGACCGGCCGCACCAGGAGGACGAGCCCGAAGAGCACGCCCACCGCCACCAGCCGGGCGAGCCCCGGCGCGTGCGCCGCCTCCCGGTCGCCGAGCAGCAGCACCAGCATGGCCACCAGGAGGAACAGGAACAGCGTCTCGGTCAGCACGACACCCGAGTGGAAGACCAGGTTCGGCCACAGGGCCCACAGGGCGGCGGCGACCAGGCCGACCCGCACGCCCACCAGGCGCCGGCCGAGCACGAAGACGAGCCCCACCGTGGCGACCGACAGCACCACGTTGAGCCACACGGCCACGTCGAACGTGGACACGTCGCCGGGCAGGAGCCGCACGAGCCAGACCACGGCCCCGAGCACCAGGGGGTAGCCGGGTGGGTAGTACGCGGTGAGGCCCTGGTCCGCCTCGAACCCGTAGCGGTAGCCGTCCCCCGCGGCCAGGTGCTCGGCCAGGATCATGTAGAGGACGGGATCGCGCAGCTCGGTGGGCTGGCGCACCTGGAGGGCCCACGCGACCCGCAGGAGCAGGGCGACCACCATGATGGCGAGGAGGGCCCACCGGGCGCGGCGGGACGACGGCGGCAACGGCGGCAGCGCTCGCCTCCCCCAGCTCCGGAGCGCACCAGGCATGGCGGGCCACACTAGCCACCGCCGTCCCCCGTCCCCAGCCGCCGGTTCCCCCGCGTGGTCGCCCGGCCCTCTATGGTTCGACGCCGACCGCTCGGGTCGAGGGCCTCGCCTCCGGGGCGAGGCGGCGCGCCCGCCCACCGATGACCACCACCACCACCCCGCCCACCACCCCGCCTCCCCCCGGGGGTGGCTCGCGCCCCGACGTCGCCCCTCGCGCCACCGCCCGGCACGGGGGTCGGCCCGGCGTGCCCCGCTTCTGGTGGTGGCTCGGTGCCGTCACCGCCGCCGCCCTGGCGGTGCGGCTGACCTACCTCCTCGGGTGGCGCACCCCGTGGCCGGTCATCGGCGATCCGTACTACTACCACCGGGGCGCCAACCTGCTGGCCGACGGCGAGGGCTACATCCACCCGTACCAGTTCCTGCTGTACGGCCGGCGCCTGCCGGGAGCCGACCACCCCCCCGGCTACATGACCGTGCTCGCCGCCTCGTCGTGGCTGGGGCTGCGGTCGTTCTTCCAGCACCAGGTGGTCTCGTGCCTGCTGGGCGCGGCAGGGGTGCTGGCCATGGGCGTGGCCGGCCGGCGGATCGCCGGCGAGCGGGTGGCCCTCATCGTGGCCGCGCTGGCGGCGCTCAGCCCCAACCTCTTCTACTTCGACGCCATGGTGGTGTCCGAGACGCTGATGGTGGCCACCACCGCCACGGTGCTGCTGGCCGCCTACCGCTGGTGGGACCGCCCCGGCGCCGCCTCCGCCGCGCTCTTCGGCGTGGTGGTCGGGCTGGCCGCCCTGGTGCGCTCCGAGTCGATCCTGCTGGCTCCGGCCATCGCCGTGCCGCTGGTGTGGCTGCGTGCCCGCCGCCCCCCCGCCGCGGGCGGGGTGGCGACCGGGGACGGCGGCGCGCCGCCCGGGGGGGAACCCGTCCCCCGTCGGCGGCTGCGGCTGCTCCGGCGGGGCCCGGCCGCCGAGCTGGCGGTGGCGGCCGTGGCCGTGGCCGTGGTCGTCGCCCCCTGGGTGGGCTACAACCTCGCCCGCTTCGAGGAGCCCGTGACCCTGTCGGCCCAGCTCGACCAGACGCTGGGCACCGCCAACTGCGAGTCCGTCTACGAGGGTGACCGCGTCGGCTACTGGTCCCTGGCCTGCATCCAGGAGACCGAGCACCTGGTGCCGGAGGGCGACGCGTCGGCCCAGGGCAAGGGCTTCCGCGAGATCGCCGTCCGCTACGCCCGGGACCACCGCGACCGGGTGCCCTACGTGGTGGCCGCCCGGGTGGGCCGGACCTTTGGCCTCTACCAGCCCCAGGAGCAGCTCCTGCTCGACCGGTCCGTCGACCAGAAGGAGACGGTGCTCGGGCAGGTCGGCATGGCCGCCTGGTACGGCATCGCGGTGACGGGGGCGCTGGGCCTGGTGGGGCTCCGGCGGGCCGGACGGCCGATCTTCCCCCTCCTCGCCGTCGTCGCCAGCGTGGTCGTAGTGACGGCGCTGGTGTACGGGAACACGCGGTTCCGGCTACCCGCCGAGCTCGCCCTCATGTTCCCAGCCGCCGTCACCCTCGACGCGGGGCTGGCGGGAGCCCGCCGCCGCTGGGACCGCTGGCGGGAGGATCGGCGGGAGGCCCCGCGCCCGACCTCCGCAGGCCACGACGACCACGGTGAGGGCGGCCAGGGTGCCGCGCCCGCGCCGGCCGCGGCCATCGGTGGCGCGGGGGCCGGGGTGGCGGCGGACCCGCCAGGGGGCCTGGGCTCGTCGACCGGGCGCTTCGCCGGCTTCGACGGGCTGCGGGCGCTGGCCGCCCTGGGCGTGCTCGTCACCCACGTCGGCCTGCGGGTGGGGTTCACCACCCGTGACGCCACGGGCGACTACCTGGCGCGGCTCGACGTGGGCATCGCCGTCTTCTTCGTCCTGTCCGGCTTCCTGCTGTACCGGCCCTTCGTGGCCCGCCGCCTCGACGGTCGTCCCCGGCCGGGCACGCGGGACTACCTCCGCAACCGCTTCCTGCGCATCTTCCCGGCGTACTGGCTGGCCTTCACCGTGCTGACGGTCGTGCTCGACGTACGGGGCCGCGACGAGGTGCAGGGCCTGTGGGACTTCGTGACCTTCTACGGGCTCCTCCAGAGCTACTCGGCCCACACGGCGCTGGGCGGCCTCCAGCAGGCCTGGACCCTGACCAACGAGGTGGCGTTCTACCTCGTCCTGCCCCTGTGGGCCCTCGGCGCCGCCTGGCTGGGCCGGCGCCTCCCTCCCCGCCGGGCAGTGGCCGCCGAGGTGGGGGCGCTGGTGGTGGCGGCCACCGCTGGCCTCGCCTTCCGCTACTGGGTGCACACCGTCGACACCAGCGACGTGACCCTCGGGACCATCGACCCCCGGGTCCACTGGCTGCCCGCCAACTTCCACATGTTCGTCCCGGGCATGGCCCTGGCCGTCCTGCTCGAGTGGTCCCGCCGTCGCCCCCGGCCGTTGCCACTGCTGGAGGTGCCGCGGCGGCACCCGCTGGCGTGCTGGGCCGGCGCCGCCGCCTGCTTCTGGGCGGCGTCGACCCGCCTGGGGCTCGGCTTCGAGGTGGGAGCAGGCGACCCGTCCACCGCCATCGTGAAGGAGCTGCTGTACACGGCGGTCGGGCTCCTCGTCGTCTTGCCGGTGGCCCTCGCGGGTGCGACCCTTCCCCGGTCGTTGCGCTGGCTGGGCAGCCGGCCGATGG
Organism: Acidimicrobiales bacterium; assembly: GCA_036279475.1. Classification (GTDB taxonomy): domain Bacteria; phylum Actinomycetota; class Acidimicrobiia; order Acidimicrobiales; family VFJN01; genus ZC4RG19. Next base: position 21,061 of record DASUJB010000153.1, read on the forward strand.
TGGTGCTGGGCATGCTCTCGTACGGCATCTACCTGTGGCACGAGGGGGTCCTCGACATCTACCGCGACATCAGGGACCTGCCGGTCTTCACCGGCTCGATGCCGGCGGCCCTGCTGGCCACCGTCGCCGGCAGCGTCGCCGCCGCCGGCCTCTCCTACGTGCTGGTCGAGCGACCGGCGCTCGCCCTCAAGGACCGGCACCACCGCCTGTTCGCCACGTGGCGGCCCGCCGGACTCCCCGACCCGGTCGTGCCCCGGTGAGCGCCGACGAGACGCCCCCGGCACCGGTTCCCGTGGCCGGTCCCGGCACCACCGGTCCCGGCACCACCGATGATGGCCCCGGCACCACGGTGACCGACGGCCCCACCAATGCCCCGCTCCCCGGCGCCGAGGGCGACGGCTCCGCCGCCACGCGCCCGCCGGGGCCTGGCGACGGCC
>DASUJB010000154.1:0-2849 GCA_036279475.1 Acidimicrobiales bacterium
GTGGTGAAAGGCGGCGGCCACCCGGCAGTGGGGCACGGCCGCCTGCACGCTGGCCGCTACCGAGCCGCGCGGGGGGACCAGCGGCTGGAACTCCTTCCCCAGGCGGGTGAGGGCGTTGGCCATCGAGATGACGATCTTGCCGCGCAGCTTCTCCTCCACCGACACGGCCGTCTGCGTGGCCCCGTCCCACGGCGTGGCGATGACCACGACGTCGGACGCCGCCGCCGCGGCGTTGTCGCCGGCCCCGATGGTCAGCCGGCGGTCGGCCCACTGGTCGAGGAGGTTGTCGACGACCTCCATGGCCCGGTACTTCGACCGTGACCCGACGACCACGTCGAACCCGACCGACGCCAGGCGGGCGGCCAGGGCCCTGCCGGCCGGTCCCGTCCCTCCGAGGATGCCGATGCGCACGCTGACACCGTAGTGGGGGTCGCGCCGCGACCGTCCAGGCGTGGCGACGGGGCCGGTGGCCCTACCGGCCGCCCACGGCCTACCGTCGGCCGCCGTGCCGTCCCGCCCGCCCGCCCTCCGCCTCGCCGGGGTGGACGTCTCCCGACCGCCCGTCACCGCGCTCGCCGGCGTGGACTGGTGCGTCGACGAGGGCCAGCGCTGGGTGGTGCTCGGCCCCAACGGGTCGGGCAAGACGACCCTCCTGCGGCTGGCGTCCATGTACCTGCACCCGACGGCTGGCACGGTGGAGGTGCTGGGCCACCTCCTCGGGAGCGTCGACGTGCGGGCGCTGCGCACCCGGGTGGGGTTCGCCAGCGCCGCCATGGGGGACATGCTGCGCGCCGAGGTCACGGCGGCCGATGCCGTCATGTCGGCCCGGCACGCCGCCCTCGAGACGTGGTGGCACACGTACGGACCCGCGGACCGGGCGCGCGCCCTCGACCTGCTGGCCCGCACCGGAGGCGCGGCGCTGGCCGACCGGCGCTTCGGCACGCTGTCCTCGGGTGAGCGCCAGCGCGTGCTGCTGGCCCGCTCCCTGTGGGGGGATCCCGGCCTCGTGCTGCTGGACGAGCCGACGGCGGGGCTCGACCTGGGCGGCCGCGAGGACCTGGTGGCGCGCCTGGCCCGCCTGGCCGTCGACGCCGCCACCCCGCCCACCGTGCTCGTCACCCACCACGTCGAGGAGATCCCCCCGGGGTTCACCCACGCCCTCCTCCTGCGGGGGGGCCGGGTGCTGGCCGCCGGCCCCCTCGACGAGGTCGTCACCGCTGCCGCCCTGTCCGACCTGTTCGGCATGGCCCTGCGACTCGACCGGAGCGAGGGACGCCTCACCGCCCGGGCCGCCGCCTGACGCCGGCCCCCACCCCGGCGTCAGCGAGGGGCGACGAGCGCCCGTAGCCGGTCGCGGGAGCGGGCGATCTCGTCGCCCAGCAGGCGCTCCACGAGCGGGCCCACCAGGGTGCCGCCGTAGTGCAGGTGCATGCGCAGGCGGGAGCCACCGGGCACCTCGTCGACCTCGGCCGTCAGGACCCACGGCGAATGGCGGCGCCCGTCGTGCTCGACCCGCTCGAAGCGCACCCGTCCCGGCCCGTGGACCGTCCGCACCATCCGCAACCGCTTGGACCGGGCCAGCGGCCCCATCCGGCCCCGCAGGTCGACCGACCACGCGGGCCCGGGGTCGCCGGGCTCGGGGGCGAGCACCTCGGCGCGGGGGACGATGGACAGCCAGTCGGGATAGCGACCGAGGTCCTCCACCCAGGCGAACAGCGCGGCGGGTGGGCACGGAGCCTCGAGGTCGGCCGTCACGTCCACCCGCGGATCGTCCCACCCCCTCCCCCCGGGCGCCCAAACCGGCGGGGCACCGCCTCGGGCGCCGCCCGCTGGCCGGGGGCCACGGCGAGGAGCACCCCCGACCGCACCGTCACCGTCGCCACCTCGTCCGCCCACACGTTGCTCACGCCCCGGGTCGAGCCCGGGAGCAGATCCTCGTCCTCGAGCGGGTAGGCGAGGCCGCTCGTGCGCACGCCCCGCGCCGGACCGTGGAGGGGCAGGAGCGACACGAGGTCGCCCCGGCGACCGGGGAGCGCCACCAGCCCCCGCACGACCCACAGGTGGGCGGCGCCGACGAAGGCCTCGGTGGGCACCGGCGGGAGGTCCGGCGCGGCCAGGGACAGGGCCACGGCCAGGGCGTGGTCGAAGCGGTCGCCCGCCCCCGTCACCACCACCAGCCGACTCGGCCGCGCCGCCAGGGCCCGGGCCACCGCCAGGTCGAGGTCGGTGGCGTCCTTGGCCGCGGGGTGGCGGTCGACCGTCACCCCGGTGCCGGCCGCCGTGGCCAGCACCCGGGCGTCGACGGAGTCCATGTCACCCACCACCCACCCGGCCAGCAGCCCGAGGGCGGCGGCGTGCTCGAGGCCGGAGTCGGCTGCCACCACGACCGGTGCCGGACCCAGGTCACCGAGCACCGACGGCGGGACGGCCGGCGGGCCGCCGCCCCCCACGACCACGGCGACGGGTCCGGTCGGCCACGGCGGCTCGACCCCCGTGCCCGGCGGCGTCACCGGCGGGCCCGGCCGGCCGTCGACGACCTGCCGGGGGACGTCGGGGCGTCGCCGGACATCGGGGAGTCGCCGGACATCGGGGCACCTCGGGGCATCGGTGCTCCGCCCGGCGACGCGCCGGGGGAGCTCCCCGGGCCCGCCCGGGGCGGCGTCCCCGGGGCCGAGGGCCGAGCCGCGGCCCGCGGGAGACCGGTGGCCGCGGGCGCGGGACCGGCCTCGCCGCCGGGGCCGCCGGACGCCAGGACCGGGCGCCCGCCACCGACGGCGGCCAGCACGTCGGGACGGCACGACGACAGCCTCTCGACGCCGCCGAGGGTGAACTCGGTGACGAGGTCGATG
>DASUJB010000155.1:0-10258 GCA_036279475.1 Acidimicrobiales bacterium
TCCCGCCCGAGCACGACCGGGAAGGGGGCGGGTCGCCCCCTCAACCCCGTGGCCGACCGGGCGGCGGTCCTCGGGAGCCTGGCGGGCCGCCGGGGCATCGTAGGCCGTCACCATGACGAGGGGCTCGCCAGCACGGCTCGCCTTGCGAGCAGCGATGGCGGGAGCGGTCTGTGCACCCATGGCACGATCCTCCTTGTCCGTCCAGCGCCGCTGTGGCTGCCGGCGGTGGGTCGAGGCTAGCGACACCGCTAGCCTCGACGCCATGCCGGAGCCTGCCCCCCCTCCCGGCACCACGAGCTGCGACTCCTGTGGCGCACCCGCCGAGGACACCGCGCCGGTGCATCGGGTCTACGTCACCTCGGGAGCCTGGGACCTCACCGCCGACGAGCCTGCCGTCGAGAGCGTGGAGGTGCGCGGCGAGGTCGAGGTGTGGTGCTTCCCGTGCCGCAGCCTGTACCCCCACCAGCCGGTCGGCCGCCGGCCGCCGGCGTCAACCTAGGCCGCCCCCCGGTATCAGCGGGGACGTGGGGGGACCCGCCAAGCGATCCGTCGTCGTCGTCGTCGGCTCGGCGTCGGTGGCGTCGGGCTGCGTGGGCTCGTCGGCCTCGTCGGGCACGGTGGCGCGAGGTGAGCGGGGACCCGGGCGGAGAGGCGAGCCCGGCCGTGACGGGGCCGATCCCCCGGCACCCACGTCGATGGAGGTCGGCGGCACGGTCTCGGACGGCACCTGGAGCTCGTCGCCGTTGAGCACCTCGCCACCCTCGATCTGCTCCTCGCTGACCTCGACGAAGCTGCCCGGCAGCTTGGCCGCCGCGACCCCCATGAACTTCCGCCACATCTCGGCCGGGAACGATCCCCCGGTGGCGGCCCGGCCGTGCACGGGTCGACCCTTCTCGTTCATCGGCCACAGGCCGACCTGGCCCGTCTCGGGGTCGGTGTAGTCGGCCTTGGGGTAGCCCATCCACACCGTGGCGGTGAGCCCTGGCACGTAGCCGGCGAACCAGGACGCCCGGTTGTCCTGCGCCGTCCCGGTCTTGCCCGCCGCGGGCCGACCGATGGCCGCGCCCTCGCCGGTACCGCCCTTGGCCATCACGGCCTGGAGGGCATGGGTGACGAGGTCGGCCTGGAGCTCGCTCAGGAGGGGGGTCTGCCGCACCTGTCGCTGGTAGAGGACGGTCACGCCGTCGTCGCTGACCTGCTCGACCCGCGTGACGATGTCCGGGTGCTTGTAGACGCCCCGGTTCATGAACGTCGAGTAGGCGCCGGCCATCTCGAGGGGCGTGGCGCTCACCGTGCCGAGCACGAGAGCGGGGGTACGCTGCGCCTGGGGGATTCCCTCGGACCCCCCGATCCCCATCGACTCGGCCAGCTCGGCCACCGTCTCCGGTCCCGAGTAGACGGTCTGGCCGTCGCCGTCAGGGTCGACGCGGTCGACGCCCAGGTCCAGCATGAGTTGGGCGTAGGCCGTGTTGGAGGACTGGGCCGTGGCCTCGACGAGGTCCATGACACCCTCGTCGCTCTCGGAGTAGTTGCTGACCGGCACCGGTTGCTCGTCCTCGTCGGTCCACTCCGGGAACGTCATCGTGCCTCGTGCCTCGTAGCGGGAACGCAACGAGTAGCCCTCGCGCAACGCCTGTGCCAGGACGATCGGCTTGAAGGTCGATCCCGGCTGGAACCCCTGCGAGCCGGGGCTGCGCACGGCGTAGTTGGTCTCGTGGACCCGCGGGGTGAAGGGGTGCCGGCTGCCGACCATGGCCCGGACCAACCCCTGGTCGTCCACGGCGACGAGCGCCGCCTCGGGATCGCCCTCCCACTCGGGGGTGTTGGGGTCGTCCTCCCGGTCGAGGGTGGTGCGCAGCGCCTGGACGCCTGCCCGCTGCATGTCGTAGTTGACGGAGGTGTAGATCCGCAGGCCGCCGCCACGGATCGCCTCCTCGGTGAATCGCTCGGGATCGATCCGCTTGAGCTCGCTCTCGATGTACGGCGCCAGGTAGTCGGTGGCCATGTAGTCGTCGGGAGCGGCCCCCCGCAGCGTGTCGGTGAGCCGCACCGCCGACACCGGCTTGACCCACGGCTCCGCCACGGGCACGGCGTCGGCCACCGCCAGCTGGTCGTCGGTGATGTAGCCCTCTTCCCGCATCGCCACCAGGCCCGTGTGGCGTCGCCGGGTGGCCTCCTTGGGGTTGGTCGACGGCTCGGCCAGGTTCGGGGCCCGGATGAGCCCGGCCAGCAGCGCCGCCTGGCCGGGATCGGTGATCTCGCTGACGTCGATCCCGAAGTAGGCGCGGCTGGCAGCGGCGATGCCGTAGGCGCCCCGACCGAAGTAGATGGTGTTGAGGTAGCCCTCGAGGATCTCGTCCTTCGACATCTGCTGCTCGAGCTTGATGCTGAGGGCCGCCTCCCTGACCTTCCGGGACAGGCCACCGTCGCGCGAGAGCTTGAACGAGTTCAGGACGTACTGCTGGGTGATGGTCGAGCCGCCCTGCTGGACGCTGCCCGAGCGCACGTTCTGGAACATCGCCCGGACGATGCCCTCGGGGTTGACGCCGTCGTGCTGGTAGAAGGCACGGTCCTCGACGGAGAGGACCGCCTGGACCACCACGGTCGGCACGTCCTCGAGGTCGACATTGGTGCGGTTGCCGTCGTCCGATTGCAGGCGCGTCATGGCGTTGTCCGCGGTGCACTGGCCGTCGCCGACGTCGGACGCGCAGACGTAGGACGCCTGGTTGAGCCGGGTCAGCTCCGGCAGCTCCGTGCGGGCCATGGTCACGCCCACGCCGGCGAGGACCGCCAGCATGGCCAGGCCGACGAGGAAGAGGGGACGCCTCGACCGCCACAGCAGGCTCCGCCGACGGGGGGCGGGCTCGCCGGGCCCGGACCCCGAGCCACCTCGGCCCCCGCCCGGACCACGGCCGCCGGGCCCGGTGCCACCCCTCCGGCGACGGCCACGCCCACCATCGCCGGGGGAGGCGGCGCGACCGCCCGATCCCGGTGACCGCACCTGCCGGTCAGGATCCGGCTTCGAGGACCGGCCGACCGATCCGCGGGCCGCTGCCGGTCCGCGGCGCCCTCCACCTCCGACCGACCGCGCCACCTCGGCCCGCCGGGGCGAGGGTGCCCACGGCGGCCCCGACACCGAGGCGGGGGGCGCGCCGAGCGGAGCGAGCTTGCGTATCGGTCCAGCCATCCGAGCTGCGCAGGCTATCGCCGGCCGTCCACCGCGGTCACGTCGTGCCCTCCCCCGCCCGGCTCGGTGACCCCACCGGGGTCACCCCCCACCGACGTGGAAGACCCGGTCGAGGTGGTTCCAGGCGCAGCTCGTGCACACCTCGACCACGTAGCACGCCACCGAGGTGCGCCCGCGCCCCAGCTTGGCCATCTCCCGGGCGGTGGTGACGCAGCGACCACCGGGGGGGAGCCGGGTCCCGAAGGCATAGGTCACGAGGGAGACGGACCGCTCCTCGCAGATGGGGCACGGCTCCTGGGTGGGCCGGCCGACCCCTGCTGCCGTCCGGAGCAGCTCCGGGTGGGCGTCGCAGACCTCGAGGCGCGACATCCGGCCCCTGCGGTACTCGCGGATCACCGCCTGGCGCCTGAGGCGGTAGTCGACGACACCGCCGACCCCGTTCGACCCCCGGATCGCCTCCGGGCGGAAGCTCATGGGCAGCGAGGGTAGCGGCGCGGGCGGCGAGCCGCCCGCGCCGGCCCCCCCGGCCCGGGTCCGCCGCCGGAGGGGCGGTTGACGACGAGGGGCGGGACGACGACAATGGCACTTCGATATATCGACTCGATATGCGCATCGATATGGGTAGGCTGCCAGTCGCTCACCACCCACCCGGACGAGGTGCCGTGGAGCGCCTCGTCACCCCCGCTCACCCCGGCGATCCACTCACCTTCGAGCCGACCGCCACCCGCCCTCGACCCGAAGCGAGCCCTGATGCTCGAACTCGCCATCCTCGGCCTCCTCGACGAGGACGACCTCCATGGCTACGAACTGCGCAAGCGGCTCGGCGACCTCTTCGGCCTCCGACTCGCCATCTCGTTCGGCTCGCTGTACCCGGCGCTGGCCCGCCTCGAGAAGGCGGGGCTGGTGAAGGCGGTCAGCAGCCGCCCGGCACCGACGGCGCCGTCGTCCCCCACCAGCGGGTCGCTCGCCGGGGAGCTCGCCGCCTTCCACTCGCAGCGACGCCGAGCCGCCAGCGGGGCGCGCGGCGCCCGCGGCAAGAAGGTGTACGGCATCAGCGACGCCGGGCGGCAGCACCTCCTCGAGCTCCTCGCCGACCCCGACGTGTCCGACGACAGGGCCTTCCCCGTGCGCGTCGCGTTCTGCCACCTGCTGCCGCCCTCGGAGCGCCTGGCGCTCTTCGGTCGTCGACGGGCCGAGCTCCGGGCCCGTGTCGAGCGGACGCGGCAGCCGGGCGCGACCGACGGTGACGGCCGGGTGACGACCTACCTGAGGTCGCTGCTCGAGCGCGACACCGCGGCCCTCCGGGCCGACCTGGCGTGGCTCGACGAGCTCATCGCCGCCGAGGAGGCCCTCGTCGAGCCGACCGAGGACGGCCCGTGACGCGCTCGTCGGCCTCCTCACCGTCCCTCAACTCCCCCCACCCGACCGGGCCCTCCGGTCGCCCACCAATCGGAGGACATCTCCCATGAGCACCATCCGCCTCGCCATCGCCGGCGTCGGGAACTGCGCCAGCTCGCTGGTCCAGGGCCTCGCGTATTACGGCGACGCCGATCCCGACGAGTCCGTGCCCGGACTCATGCACGTGGACCTGGGCGGCTACCACGTCCACGACATCGAGGTGGTGGCGGCGTTCGACGTCGACGCCACCAAGGTGGGCCTCGACGTGGCCAAGGCCATCCATGCCGGTCAGAACAACACGGTGCGCTTCGCCGAGGTCGACGACCTCGGCGTGCTCGTGCAGAGGGGCCCCACGCTCGACGGCTTCGGCGAGTTCTACACGCAGGAGTGCGAGGAGTCGCCCGCCTCGCCGGTCGACATCGCCGCCGCCCTGCGGGACGCCCGGGCCGACGTCCTGGTCTCGTACCTCCCCGTGGGGTCCGAACAGGCGCAGAAGCACTACGCGCACGCCTGCCTCGACGCCGGCGTGGCGTTCGTCAACGCCATCCCGGTGTTCATCGCCAGCGACCCCGAGTGGGCGCAGCGCTTCACCGAGGCCGGTGTGCCGATCGTCGGTGACGACATCAAGTCGCAGGTGGGTGCCACGATCGTCCACCGCACCCTGGCCCGCCTGTTCGAGGACCGCGGCACGGTGATCGACAACACGTACCAGCTGAACTTCGGCGGCAACATGGACTTCATGAACATGCTGGAGCGGAAGCGGCTGAAGTCGAAGAAGAAGTCGAAGACGCAGTCGGTCACGAGCCAGATCGAGGCGGGGATCAGCGACCGTGACGTGCACATCGGCCCTTCCGACCACGTGCCCTGGCTCGACGACCGCAAGTGGGCCTACATCCGGCTCGAGGGCCGCAACTTCGGCGACGTGCCCCTGACCGTGGAGCTCAAGCTCGAGGTCCACGACTCGCCCAACTCGGCAGGCGTCATCATCGACGCCGTTCGCTGCGCCAAGCTGGCGCTGGACCGGGGCCTGGGCGGCCCGTTGCACCCCGCGTGCCAGTACCTGATGAAGTCCCCACCTCGGCAGGTGCACGACGACGTCGCCCGCGACGCCCTCGACGCCTTCATCGCCGAGGCCTGACCCGGCCCCGGCCGGACCCGCAGCTGGAGCGGGGCGCCACACTGGCTTCCCATGGCCTGGACCCCCTTCTCGCTCGCCGGCCCCGTCGGCGCCGCCCTCGACACCGAGGCGGTGCACTACGGGCCCGGCCTCCCCACCGAGGAGGCGCTCCGGCTCCTCGGGCGGGTCTCTGGCAAGCGAGTGCTCGAGCTCGGGTGCGGCAGCGGGGCCTGCGCCGTGGCGCTGGCCAGGGCGGGGGCCCGGGTCATCGCCGTCGACGCCGACGCCGGCAACATCGACGACACGCGTGATCGGGCGGAGCGCGAGGCGGTGAGGGTGGAGACCCACCACGGCCCACCCGCCGACCTCGCCTTCGTGCGGGCCGACTCCGTCGATGCCGCCCTGTCGACCTACGGCCTCGCCGCCGTCACCGACCTCGACCGGGTGTTCCGGCAGGTCCACAGGGTGTTGCGCCCTGATCGACCGTTCGTCTTCTCCCTCCCCCACCCCGCCTTCCTGATGCTCGACCCCGCCGCCGAGGAGCCGGTCCTCCGACGCACGTGGTGGGACCCGTCACCGGTCAGGTGGGGCTCGACCGCCGGCGAGGGCGACCGGCCCGTCACGATGGCGTCGCTGGTCGGCAGCCTCGTGCGGGCCGGCTTCGGGATCGACGCCGTGGTGGAGCCGCCGTCCGACCCGACTGCTGCCGGCGATGCCTGGTCCGACGTCCTGCGGTGGGTGCCGGCCACCCTCGTGGTGCGGGCCCGGAAGGTGGGTGCCTGAGCTGCCCGGTCGCAGCCGTCGCTCCCCGGCGGCCGCCAGCCGGTCGTCGCCACCAGGCGGACCGTGATCCTCGAGTGGTTGGCGGCAGGAGGTCGCGGGTAGGCCCCCGCGGACCGCTGCCGCCTGGAGGGCGTCCGATGTCGCCGGTGGAGGACAACCTCGAGCTCACGTTCGTCGGGACCGCCACCACGGTCCTCCGCTACGCGGGCACCACCCTGTTGACAGACCCGAACTTCCTCCACGCCGGCGAGCACGCCTACCTCGGGCTCGGCCTCCGCTCCCGCCGGCTGACCGACCCGGCGCTCGAGATCGACCAGCTGCCGCCGCTCGACGCCGTGATCCTGTCGCACCACCACGGTGACCACTTCGACCACGTGGCGGCGGAGCGCCTCGACAAGGACCTGCCGATCCTCACCGAGCCGGCCAGCGCCGCCAAGCTGCGACAGCAGGGCTTCCGTCGCCCCGTCGCCCTACCGACCTGGCAGCGCCACGACATCGAGCGTGGCAACCGGCGCGTGGAGGTCACGGCGATGCCGGCCAAGCACGCCCCCCGCCCCCTCGCCGCCCTCCTGCCGTCCGTGATGGGCGCGATGCTCGACTACACCGAGGACGGGGTCCGTGACCTGCGCGTCTACATCACCGGCGACACCTTGCTCCACGACCGCATCCACGAGATCCCTCGCCGCTACCCCGACATCGACCTGTGCATCCTCCACCTGGGAGGGACCCGCATCGCCGGGATCCTGCTGACGATGGACGCCGACCAGGGGGTGCGCTTCCTCCAGATCGTCCGCCCCGCGACCGCTGTCCCCGTCCACTACGACGACTACACGGTGTTCCGGTCCTCGCTCGACGAGTTCCGCACCGCCATCGCTGCCGAGGGCGTCGACAGCGAGCTCCGCTACGTCGCCCACGGCGACACGGTGGTCGTGCCGGTACCTCCGCGCCCCTGATCGCCATCGACCGGGAGGGGCGCCCCGACGGCCGTCAGCGGCCCCTCGGGTCTACCGTCCGGCGGTCCGTGGCCGGTCCGCCCGGCCGTGACCGACCGTGGTCAGCGCTGCGGCGCCGCTCCGCGCTCGGCCCACCACGACCGCAGCCGGCGCTCGGCCTCCGCCTCGCCCAGCGGTCCCTCCTCGAGCCGGGCCTCGAGCAGCATCGACAGCGCCTCGCCGACCACCGGACCTGGTCCCACGCCCAGGACCTCCATGACCCGGTTGCCGTCGATGTCCGGCCGGATGGCACCGAGCTCCTCCCGCTGGCGGAGCTCGGCGATGCGCGCCTCGAGCGCGTCCATGCGGGCGGCCAGCATGCGGGCCTTGCGCTCGTTGCGGGTCGTGCAGTCGCAGCGGGTCAGCTCGTTGAGGTCGTCGAGGAGGGGTCCCGCATCCCGGGCGTAGCGACGGACGGCGGCATCGCTCCACACGTCGTCGCCATAGCCGTGGAACCGCAGGTGGAGGAAGACGAGCCGCCGGACGTCGTCGATCGTCTCCCTCGGGTACCGCAGCGCCCGCAGGCGCTCGGCCGCCATGCGGGCCCCCACCACCTCGTGGTGGTGGAAGCGGACACCGGCAGGGCCGATCGAGCGGGTCCTGGGCTTGCCGATGTCGTGCAGCAGGGCGGCCAGGCGGAGCGTCAGGCGGGGCGAGGTCTTGGCCACCACCGCCACGGTGTGGGCCAGCACGTCCTTGTGACGGTGGATCGGATCCTGCTCGAGACGCATCGCCAGCAGCTCGGGAAGGAACTCGTCCGACAGCCCGGTGTCGGCGAGGAACCACAGCCCCGCCGTGGGGTCCTCCACCACCAGGAGCTTCGACAGCTCGTCCCGGATGCGCTCGGCCGAGACGATCGCCAGGCGCTCCCGCAGCGAGCCGACGGCGGCCACCAGCGCAGGATCAGGGGTGAGCCCGTACCCCGCCGTGAACCGGGCGGCACGGAGCATTCGCAGCGGATCGTCCGAGAAGGACACCTCCGGCGCCAGCGGCGTCCGCAGGCGGCCTGCTGCCAGGTCGGTCATGCCGTCGTGCGGGTCGACCAGCTCGACGTCGGGCAGCCGCAGGGCCATGGCGTTGACGGTGAAGTCCCGCCGAGCGAGGTCGTCGGTCACCTTGTCGGCGTAGACGACGTGGGGCTTGCGGGAGTCCTCCCGATAGGCCTCGGCCCGGAAGGTGGTGACCTCGAACACCGCGTCGCCGTGGCGAGCACCGATGGTGCCGAACGCCTGCCCCTGGGTCCACACCGCATCGGCCCAGCCCGACAGCAGGGCCAGGGTCTGCTCGGGACGGGCATCGGTGGTGAGGTCGAAGTCGGCGTCGGGGCGCACCTTCCCGAGCACCATGTCGCGCACGATCCCGCCCACCAGGTACACCTCGTGGCCGGCCGCCACGAAGCGGTCGGCCAGCGGGCGGGCGCGGTCGAGGACGGGCTGCAGCCGCTCGGGGATCACGCCGGGTCAGGCTACCGATGCCGTGGAGCCGCCTCGACCACCACCGCCGCTGCGGGCGCCGAGCCCCACGGTCGACGGCCCGGGCGACCGTCGGGCCCCGATCGGGTGGCCACGGTGGGCGAGCGGCTCAGGGAGCCTGCTCGGGGCTTGTGGGGCTCCGCAGGTGGGTCGTCGCCGCCCCCGGGCCGGCGTCGCCTCCTCCGGTGGAGACCCGCTCGTGCACCAGGGCGGCCGCCGCCGCCACCTCCCGGCCGGGGCCACCCGCCGACGGGGGCTCGACGTGGATCCTCTCGCCCACCAGGCCCGCCAGCGCCGCAGTGGTGGAGTCCCGCAGGGCGTCGAGGTCGTAGCCGCCCTCCAGGAAGGCGAGGCGCCGCCCGGCCGGCACCATGGACACGAGGTCGGCCGTGAGGTCGGCGAAGTCCCCGGCGGTGAGGCCGAGGTCGGTGAGGGGATCGGCCCGATGGCCGTCGAAGCCGGCCGACAGCAGCAGCCAGCTGGCGCCGACCTCCTCCACCAGCGGGGCCACCACGTCCTCGACCGCGGCCCGGAAGGCGTCGCCCGTCGCCCCTGCCGGCACCGGCACGTTCACGGTGCGTCCACGCCCGTCACCGACGCCGGTCTCCAGCAGGCCGCCCGTGCCCGGGTACAGCGGGAACTCGTGGACGGACACGTAGGTGACCCGGGGATCGTCGTAGAAGGCGTCCTGGGTCCCGTTGCCGTGGTGGGCGTCGTAGTCGACCACCATCACCCGCTCTCCGGCGTCCGCCAGGGCGGCGGCCGCCACGGCCACGTTGTTGAGGAGGCAGAAGCCCATCGCCTGGGCCGGCAGGGCATGGTGCCCGGGCGGCCGCACCGCGCAGAACGCGGCGTCGGCGTCTCCCCGGCGCAGCGCGTCGATCGCCACGAGCCCCGCCCCTGCCGCCAGCAGGGCGGCGTCCCACGATGCCGGCACCGCGGCCGTGTCGGCGTCGAGCTGTCCTCCCCCGGAGCGGCAGAAGCGCTCCAGAGCGCCGACGTAGGTGGGGGTGTGGACGCGCTCGAGGTCGACGGGACGGGCCGGCTCGGCCGCCACCCGGAGGAGGTCCTCGCCGAGGCCCGAGCGAACTGCTCCCTCCTCCACCGCGGCGAGGCGGGAGGGGCGCTCCGGATGGCCCAGGCCCGCATCGTGCTCCAGGAACTGCGGATGGGTCACGAAGAGAACGGCCATCACCCACAGACGGTAACGGTCCTGCCCGGCACCGCGCCCCCGTCGGCACCATGGCCAAGCACCGCTTGCCTACTCTCGTGGCATGTCCCGGGCCGTCACCGGCCGCACGCCAGGCCG
>DASUJB010000156.1:0-2560 GCA_036279475.1 Acidimicrobiales bacterium
GGCCGCCGTGGGCGCCGCCGAGGCGGCCCGGGCAGGGCTCCCCGAGCGGGCCACCCTCGAGGCGTGCCGGCGCGACCACCTCCGGCGCCGTGAGCTGGCGGAGTCGGTGGCGCGCGGCCGGTCGGCGGCGGCTGGATCCGACGCCGCCGTGGCCGCCGCCGCCACGGCGCTCGACGCCGCCCTGGGGGCGGCCGCCGCCGCCCGGGCCGAGCTGGAGCGCGTGCGGGTCGTGCTGCGGGCCCGGGCGCTCGTGCCCGAGCTGGTGGAGGGCGAGCCGTGCCCGGTGTGCGGCCAGGACGTCCACCAGGTGCCGGCGCAGGGTCCGCCGGTCGACCTGGCCGTGGCCGAGGCGGCCGTGGCCGGGGCCGAGGTCGCGGTGGAGGATCGTCGCCGCCTCCTCGCCGAGGCGCAGACCCACCGGGCCCGGGTGGAGGAGAAGCTGGCGCGGGTGGGCGACGAGCTGGCCGCCGTCGACGGGAGGCTGGACGGGGCCCACGGCCTCGACGCCGTCGACGCCGAGCTGGCCCGGGTCGACGCCGCGGCCGCCGCGCTCGACGAGGCGCGGCGGGCGGAGCGCACGGCACGGGCGGCCCTGGCTGCCGCGGCCGCGGCCCACGAGGCCCTGCGGGGGCGCGAGGCCGACGCCCGGCGGGACTTCGACGCGGCACGCGATGCTGTCGCCGTGCTCGGGCCGCCACCGGCCGGGCGCCGGGACCTGGCCGCCGACTGGGAGGAGCTGGTCCGCTGGGCGTCCGAGCGGTCCCCCGTGCTGGCCGAGGAGGTGGTCGCCCACCGCCGCGCCGCCGAGGCGGGGCGGGGGCAGGTGGCGGCGCGGCTGGCCGCGGTGGCCGCCGCGTGCGAGGCGGCGGGCGTCGACGTGGACCCGTCGCGGTGGCCGGGCGAGGCGGTCGCCGCCGCCCGGGCCCGGGCCGAGGCGGACGTGGCCCGCCTCGACGATCAGATCGACGAGGCGGCCCGGCTGCGGGCCGAGCGCGACGCCGCCACCGAGCAGCACCAGGTGGCCGACCTCCTCGCCGGTCAGCTGGCCGCCAACCGGTTCGAGAAGTGGCTGCTCGACGAGGCGCTCCAGCAGCTGGTGGCCACGGCGTCGACCCTGCTGTCCGGCCTCAGCGGTGGCGCCTACGCGCTGGCCGTCGACCGTCGCTCGGGGGGTTTCGCCGTGGTCGACCACACCAACGCCGGCCAGCTCCGCTCGGCTCGCACCCTGTCGGGCGGCGAGACCTTCCTGGCCTCCCTGGCCCTCGCCCTGGCCCTGGCCGACCAGGTGGCGGGCATCGGGTCGGGGGGGTCGGCGAGGCTCGAGTCGCTGTTCCTCGACGAGGGGTTCGGCACCCTCGACTCGGACACGCTCGACGTGGTGGCCACCGCCCTCGACGAGCTGGGCGCCGGCGGCCGGATGGTGGGGGTGGTCACCCACGTCCGCGAGCTGGCCGAGCGGCTCCCCGTGCGCTACGAGGTGCGCAAGGTGGGGGGATCGGCCCAGGTCGAGCGGGTCGAGGCGTGAGGCCGTGAGGTTCGCGGTGGAGACGTGGGCGCCCCAGCTCGGGGCCCCGGTGGGCGACGACGTGCCGGGAGGGTCCGACGCCGAGGTCGACGTGGCCGCCGAGGTCCCGGCTGCTCGCTGGGCGCCGGTGCCGTCCCCCGCCGAGCCGGCCCCCGTGGTCCTGTTCGTCGACGGCGTCCAGCGGGTCGACGCCCGGGTGTGGGTGGAGGACGGCGACGGCGCCAGCCGCCAGGGGGTGTGCGCCAGCTGGGCTGCCGGGGCGGCGCGCTGCGACGGCCGGGCGCGGGTGGTGGCAGCCGAGGTGCGGCGGGGCGTGCTCTGCCCCGGCACTGCCGTGGGGCCCATCGCCACGCGGCACGGCGAGTACCGCCCCCACCCGGTGCCCGAGGCCCCCGGCGACCCCCTGGGCCAGGCCCTGGGGCGGCTGCGCGGCGACCTCGAGGGCAGGGTGGCGGCCGAGGCCGGTGCCGGCCGGGACCTGGTGGTGGTGGACGGCCCCCTGGGGGACCGCCGCCACGTGGCCGGGGCGGTCGGGTACGTCAAGGCCCACCACGTCGCCTACCTCCCGCCGCCCCAGCAGGCGGTGGTGGGCCGCCTGGCGCCGGGCGAGCGCACGCCGCTGTTCCGCGTGGGCGCCCGCCGGTTCCGCTGGTCCTGGTACCTCCGCCTGCCCGGTCCCGCCACCCACGCCTGGTGGGGGGTGGTGCGGTGCGAGGCCGCCGGCGAGCTGTCGCTCGGCGAGGCCGCCACCCGGGCCGACGTGGTGACGGCGACGCTGCCCCGGTTCGCCAGCCAGCCCCACAACGACAGGCGGGCCCCGCAGAACCTCCACCCCATCGCCGGCCTCGAGCGGGAGCTGAAGCGCCGCCTGGGTGACCCGGCGTTGCTCGAGCGCGCCCTGCGGGCCGCCGCCGGCACGCCGGCCGGTTGACGGGGCCCGGCGACGGGGCCTCGACCACGGGCCCCGGCGGTGGGTTCGGGCGGTGGGTTCGGGCGGTGGGTTCGGGCGGTGGGTTCGGGCGGTGGGTTCGGGCG
>DASUJB010000157.1:0-38148 GCA_036279475.1 Acidimicrobiales bacterium
GTCGAGGCGCACGGCGCGCGCGTCGGCGCGCGCCGTGGCTCGACGTCGCGAGCCTCGACGTCGGGCCGGGGCTGCGAGCTCGCCCCTGGCACGACGACCGATCGGTGGCGCACCTGGCGCCGTCCCCCGACCACCTCGCCCCCCTCACCACCGTCGACGTCGAGGCCGCGCTCGACCGCCTGCGCCACGGCGGCTTCCGGGCGGTGGTCACCGGGGCCCTGCACCCCCTGGACCGTCGGCCGTTCCTCGACGCCGGCTTCGCCGAGACCCGACGACTCCACCTCCTGCGCCACGACCTCGCCCACCTCCGGTCGGCGGCGACCGTGCCCGGCATCGAGCTGCACCGGGGCCGGCGGCGCGAGAGGCCGGCGGCCCTCGTCGTCGACCGCGCAGCCTTCGCGCCCTTCTGGCGCCTCGACGAGGCAGGGCTGGCGGAGGCGTTGACCGCCACGCCGATGGTCCACTTCCAGGTCGCCCGGGACCAGGACGGTGTGATCGGCTACGCGGTGTGCGGCTGCGCCGGTCATCGGGGATACGTCCAACGCCTGGCGGTGGCCCCGGAGCGGCAGGGGCTCGGCGTCGGGACGGCGCTGCTCGGCGACGGCCTGCACTGGCTGCGACGGCGGGGAGCCCGGGACGCCCTGGTCAACACCCAGGAGGACAACGCTCGCTCCCTCCGCCTCTACCAGCACACCGGCTTCGTGCTCGAGCCGGAGGGGCTGTCGATGCTGGAGCGGTCGCTGGTGGGCGACGAGTCGGAGCCGCCGCAGGCCGTCACGCCGCGCCGACCCCGGGAGCCTCGGTGAGGTCCGAGCGTGCCGCCGGCGGCCCCCGGCACGGCCTACCCCTCGCCGGCGTGCGACGGGACCGGTCGCGGCCGCTCCCTTCCCTGGCGCGGCGAGTCGCGGCCGTGGTGGTCGGTCTGGTGGCCCTGGCCGGCCCGGCAGCCGGCGCCGGTCCGTCACAGGCGGCACCGCCCGGTCGACCGGCACCTGCCCTGGCGCTCGCCGGCCAGACGCCGTGGGTCACCGCCGAAGGCACCTACGCCGTCGAGTTGCGGGTGACCGGTGCCCCGCCGGGGGCGGCGGTCGACCTCGTCGTCCACGACTACGTGGAGTCACGGAGCCAGTTCCGGGACGCGCTTGACGGCGATCTCGGCACCACGGCAGAGCGCATCGCCGCCGTGCCGCTCACCTCGCTCCGGACCTCGGCGGCGGGGACGGTGCAGGTCGGCTTCCGGCCCGCCGACCAGGTGGGCGGGCGCGGCGTGTACCCCGTGGAGGTGCGGCTGCTCGACGCCGACCGGAGGCCGGTGGCCACCGTGGTGACCTTCCTCTCCTACTTCACCGAGGAGGATGCCCAGTTCCCCCCGCTGGAGGTGGCCGTGCTCGTCGACATCGCCGCGCCACCCGCACTCGACCCCGAGGGCGGCTACGAGATGTCGGACCAGGCTCTGGCCGCGCTGCGGCAACGCCTCGCCGCGGTCCAGCGGGCGCCGGGCGTGCCGGTCACCCTGGCTCCACGGCCGGAGACGCTGGAGGGCCTGGTCGGTGCGGGAGGGGGCGAGTCCGGCGACGTCGACGACCTGCGGGCCCTGGCCGTGGGCCGTGAGATCCTGGCCCGGCCCTTCGTCGACGTGGACCTGGCGTCGCTACGGGACGCCGGCCTGCTGGCCGAGGCCAACCAGCAGGCCGAGGTCGGTGCCGACGTGGTGCGGTCGCGGCTCGGCGTCGAGCCGGTCGGCGGCATCTGGCTGCCCGGCTCCACGTGGGGGGCGGCCGGGGCCCGCCAAGCCGTCGACCTCGGCATCCCCCGGGCCGTGGTGGCGCCGACGGCCGTCGCCGGGTCCGGCACGGGGCGACCGGTACCCCTCGCCCCCGTCCACCTCGGCGGCGAGGGCGGCCCGGTGGCCATGGTGGCCGACGACGAGCTCGCCAGCCGGTTGACGGCCGGTGGCGGGATGCTCGCCGCCCATCGCTTCCTGGCCGAGCTGGCCATCGCCTGGCGTGAGGCACCGTCCGAGCGCCGGGGCGTGGTCGTCCACCTCCCGGCCTCCGGCGCCATCGAGCCTGCCGTCGTCGGTGCGGCCCTCGCCGGTCTCGTCGGTGGTCCGGCGGTGCGCGCCGTCCCGCTCACGCAGCTGTTCGCCGACGTGCCCGTCGGCAGCGATCGCCGGACATCGGTCGACCTGGTCGCCCACCAGGGGCCGGACCTCCGACCCGTGGCCGGACCGCTGACGTCGGTGCGGGACCGGGTCGGCGGGGTGGGCGCGCTGCTCCACGATCCCGCCCTGGGCGCCGGCCTCGAGCACTCGGTGCTGCTGAGCACGGGGACGGCGACCCCCGACGAGCTCCGGCTCCGCTACCTGGCGCGGGCCGACGAGGCGCTGGACATGGTGTCGGGGGCGGTGACCCTGCCGGACGCGTTCCGCATCACGCTCACGGCCCGGCGGAGCACGATCCCCGTGGCCGTCACCAACGACCTCGACCAGGAGATCGCCGTCCGCGTCCGCCTCGAGGGCGACCAGCTCGAGTTCCCCGAGGGCCCAATCATCGACCGGGTGCTGCCCCCGGGGACCACCCGGTTGGAGGTCCCGGTCCGCACCCGGACCTCGGGAGCCTTCACCCTCGACGTCCAGGTCACCAGCCCCGACGAGACGATCCTGCTCGACAGATCGACCTTCGACATCCGGTCGACGGCGATCTCCGGGGTCGGCCTCGTGCTGTCGATCGGTGCCGGGCTCTTCCTCGTGGTGTGGTGGGCCCGCAACTGGCGCTCCACCCGGTGCGGCCGGGGTGGCGATCGGCCGGACCGCGTGCCGGCGACGCCAGCGGCACCCGTCGACGTCCCGCCACCGTCGACCGTGGGCGAGAACCCGGATCGCCACCCCGGGACGGCGGGAGAGGCACCGATCCAGGCGTCGACGGCGACCGACGACGGCGAGGTCCGCGAGCACCGGGCCGAGGACGTGGGAGGGTGCCATCACCCGGCCCACATGGCAGTGCCGCACCCGGCACGTCACCCGGCCGCGGGATCGAGTCGGCAGCCGCCCGATCACGGGGTGAGCAGCTGACCCGCACGGGCGGGGACGCCCCCGCTCGGGTCCCGACCCCGAGGCTCGACCCTCTGGCCACGCGCAGCTAGGGTCGCCGCTCATGCCCGTGCGCATCGTCACCGACTCTGCCGCCGACCTCCCGGCCGACGAGGTGGAAGCGCTCGGTGTCGAGGTCGTCCCCCTGTCGATCCGCTTCGGTGCCGAGGAGTACACCGACGGGGTCGACCTGTCGGTGGCCGAGTTCTACCGGAAGCTGACGGCGTCGGGGACCTTCCCCGAGACGGCGGCGCCCGCGCCCGGCGCCTTCGAGGCCGCCTTCCGGCGCCAGGCGGCGGCAGGTGCGGATGCCGTGGTGTGCGTCGACCTCTCCGAGGGCCTGTCGGCCACGGTCCAGTCTGCCCGCACCGCCGCCAAGGCTCTCGAGGGCCAGATCGACGTGCGGGTCGTCGACTCCCGCTCCATCACCGCCGGGCTGGGAACGCAGGTGGTCCTGGCGTGCCGGGCCGCCGCCTCCGGCGCCTCGGCCGACGAGGTCGTGGCATTGCTGGAGGACCTCAGGGGCCGGACCCACGTGATGGGCGCCCTCGACACCCTGGAGAACCTCAAGCGGGGAGGCCGCATCGGCGGTGCCCAGGCGTTGCTCGGCTCGCTGTTGTCGATCAAGCCGCTGGTGGACATCTCCTCGGGCGAGGTCGCCGAAGCCGGACGGGCTCGCACCCGGCGGCGGTCGCTCGAGTGGCTGCGCGACCAGATCTTCACCCGTCCCGAGGTCGAGCACCTGACGATCGCCCACGGGATGGCCTCCGACGTCGCCGAGATGGAGGCGATGCTGGCGTCGCGGTACCCTGCCGGCTCCATCGGCGTCACGGTCATCGGTCCCACGATCGGCACCCATGCCGGCCCTCGCGTGATGGGCCTGACATGGGTCGACCCGGCCTGAGGGGTACCGAGGGCAACGGGGACCAGGCCCCGCATCGGCGTCCTCCATTGACTACGGTGACCTCACCGTGGCAGTGACGCCTCCCCCCTCCGGCCCGTCGCAAGCCGCCGGCGTCTCTGCTGGCGCGCTGCTGGGCGCGCGCTACCGCCTCGACGGGCTCCTGGCGTCGGGGGGCATGGCGCAGGTGTGGCGGGGCACCGACGAGGTCCTCCGACGCGCCATCGCCATCAAGATCCTCCATCAGCACTTGGCGGCCGACCAGACCTTCGTCACCCGCTTCCGTCACGAGGCCATCGCCGTCGCCCGCCTCTCGCACCCCTCGATCGTGAACGTCTACGACACGTGCAGCGAGGGAGGCATCGAGGCCATCGTGATGGAGCTCGTGCGTGGCCCGACCCTCCGGGAGCGCCTGGACGAGAGGCCGATCGATCCCTGGGTCGCCGCCAACATCGCCGCCCAGGTGGCCGGCGCCCTCGCGGTGGCACACGCCGCCGGCTTGGTCCACCGCGACATCAAGCCCGCCAACATCCTCCTCTCCGACGACGGGCGGGTGAAGGTGGGCGACTTCGGCATCGCCAAGGCGGCCGAGTCCGCCGACCTCACCCAGGAGGGATCGTTCCTGGGAACGGCCAAGTACCTCGCCCCCGAGCAGGTCGAGGCCAAGCCCGTCGACGGGCGCACCGACCTCTACAGCCTGGGCGTCGTCCTGTACGAGATGCTCTGCGGGCGCGTGCCCTTCGAGGCCGACAGCAGCTCGAGCACGGCGCTGGCTCGCCTCCACAGCGACCCGCCCCGACCTCGGCTGGTCAAGGCCGGGGTCCCCCGGGAGCTCGAGTCCATCACCATGCGGTTGCTGGCACGGGATCCCGCGGACCGCTACCCCACGGCCACCGACGCCCGCGCCGCCCTCCTCAGCGCCGGCGCGGACGACCGCCCCTCCGCCGTCGATGCCACCGTCACGGACGACAGCGCCGTCGTTCCGCGGCCCCGGACGGATGCCGACACGGTGTCGGGGCGGCCGGCCACCCGGCCGCGACGCGACCCCGGCCCGTCCCCCACCGGGTTCGCCGACAGCGAACGTCGGTGGTTGGTGCCGACCTTGGTCGTCGTGCTCGTGGCCGTAGCCCTCGGTGTTGCCGGCCTGCTCTTGCAGGGCTCGGGCCGCGGCTTCTTCGGCGACGACTCGCCCCCGCCCACCGGGTCGCCAGCCGCGGGGGAGGCGGCGAGGATCAGCCGGGTGATCGACTTCGATCCCGAGGGCAACGACCGGTCCGAGCACGCCGACGAGACGGGCAACGCCGTCGACGGCGACCCGTCGACCGCCTGGTCGAGCGAGTCCTACAGCTCACCGGAGTGGGGTGGCCTGAAGTCAGGGGTGGGTCTGGTGGCCCAGCTCGACCGCTCGGGGCCGATCAGCGCCGTCGAGATCGACACATCGCTCAGCGGTTGGCGGGCGGACGTGTACGTGGCTGATGCCCCCAAGGACTCCCTCGACCAGTGGGGAGCCCCGGCGGGCAGCTTCCCCCCGGGCGACCGTGGCACCAACGCCACGAACGTCGACGCCCAAGGGGGCGCCGTCCTCGTGTGGTTCACGCGTGCCAGCGACGGTGGCTCCGACAGCTACGTCTCCGTCGACGAGATCCGCGTGAGGCGCTGAGGCCCAGCGGCCCGTGTGGCGCCGCCACGGTCCCGAGAGGTCGCCAACCGCGCCACTAGGCTCGCCGCCATGGCGAACGCCTCGACTCCCGGTCGGCCGACGACTCTCCCCGGCCCTCCGCCGCCGCAGCACGACTGGCCGGCGCAAGCGGCGGACGCCATCGAGCGGGTGGTCGGTCAGGTCCGCGACCGGACCACGGGGCCCGCCATGACCGCCTCCCGGGCCGTCGTCTACGGCAGCTTCGCGGCCGTCGTCGGGGCGGCGGTGCTGGTGACCCTCCTCGTCGCCCTCGTCCGGCTGCTCGACAGCTACCTCCCGGACGCCGTGTTCGGGGAGGATCACGTCTGGGCGGCCTACCTCATCCTGGGAGCCGTCCTCACCGCGGCGGGTGGCGTCCTCTGGTCTCGGCGCCACGTCCGGCGGGAAGAAGGCCCTGCCTGACGGCGTTGAGGCACGAGAGTCGCCCACCGGCGGCTCCCGTGCACCGACCAGACAGGATTCGCACGCAGTGACCGAGAAGCGCAAGCTCATCATCGTCGGTTCCGGACCTGCCGGCCTGACGGCCGCCATCTACACGGCTAGGGCCAACCTCCAACCCCTGCTGCTCGAAGGTGAGCCGTCCTCCACCAGCGACCAGCCGGGCGGTCAGCTCATGCTCACCACCGAGGTGGAGAACTTCCCGGGCTTCCCGGAAGGGATCATGGGACCGGACCTCATGACGCGCTTCCGGGAGCAGGCCGTCCGGTTCGGGACCGACGTCCGCACCGAGAAGGTCAGCCGCGTCGACCTCTCGCAGCGACCGTTCGGGCTGTGGGTCGACGACCCCGGGGCGCCCGAGCCCACCTACCTGGCCGACGCGCTCGTCATCTCGACGGGCGCGCAGTCGCTGATGCTGGGCCTGGAGCGGGAGTCGGAGCTCATCGGCCACGGCCTCTCGACCTGCGCCACCTGTGACGGGTTCTTCTTCAGGAACCAGGACATCGCCGTGGTCGGCGGCGGGGACTCCGCCCTGGAGGAGGCGATCTTCCTCACGAAGTTCGCCCGAACGGTCACGATCGTGCACCGGCGTGACGAGCTGCGAGCGTCGAAGATCCTCCAGGAACGGGCCTTTGGCAACGAGAAGATCCGTTTCCTGTGGAACCACGTCGTCCAGGAGCTGGTGGGTGACGGACGGCTCACCGCCGTGAAGGTGCGGGACGTCGAGACCGACGAACTGTCCGACCTCGTCGTCACCGGCTTGTTCGTCGCCATCGGCCACAAGCCGAACACCGACCTCTTCAAGGGCCAGCTCGAGATGGAGCCGTCGGGCTACCTCGTCACGGGGCTCGCCGACGGTGCTACCAGCACCAACGTCGAGGGCATCTTCGCCTGCGGCGACGTCCAGGACCATGTCTACCGCCAGGCGATCACCGCCGCCGGCTCCGGTTGCCAGGCCGCCATCGACGCCGAGCGTTGGTTGGAGGCGGCAGCACCGCGCTGACGGGGAACAACCCTGGTACGGCGGCTGTTCACGTTCGGTACGAGGATCGCCACCTGGGCAGTCCCCCGACCGACCATCCCTGAGAAAGGTCACGAGCACACATGGCTGGAACCATCAGCGCCCTCACCGATGCGACCTTCGACGAGACCATCGGCGCAGCCGCCGAACCTGTCGTGGTCGACTTCTGGGCCGAGTGGTGTGGACCCTGCAAGATGATCGCTCCGATCCTCGACGAGATCGCCGACGAGCACGCCGGGAAGCTCACCGTGGCGAAGCTCAACGTCGACGACAACCCTGACGTCGCCCGACGTTTCGACGTCATGAGCATCCCCACCCTCATCGTCTTCAAGGACGGGTCCGCCCAGAAGCGCCTGGTGGGGGCCAAGGGCAAGGGTCAGCTACTGGCTGAGCTCGATGAGTTCCTGAGCTGACCCTCAGCAGGAGCCGAATCCACAGCCTGTGCGAAAGGTTGTGGATTCGGTTCGACCCCAACGTGAGGATCGGGTGTCCTCACGCTGGGGTCGAGCCTTGTCCGCCACCTCTGGCTTCGCCGGTCGAGCGTGACGTGGATGGCAGCGGGGTCCTCCTCTGCCATCGAAGCCAGGGATCCACGGCGGCCTCGGTGCTCCCACAGGGCCGCCGCTCCTGCTCGTGCAGGGTCCTGTCCTGACCGTCTCCGGCAGGGCTAGGGAGCCGTCGACGAGGTGCCGGGCTTGATCTCCCGGTAGATCCGCTCGAGGTCTTCGAGATCGGCGAACTCGATCACGACCCGTCCTCGCTTCGGCCCCATGGTCACCTTCACCCGCGTGTCGAGCTGGTCGGCCAGCAGCTGCTCGAGCTCCAGGAGACCCGGCGCTCGCAGCTTCGACCCTGCCGTGGTCCGGTTGCCCGCGTCGGCGGCACCGTTCGTCCGCTGACGGACGGCTTCCTCCGTCTCGCGGACGGTCAGCCCTTCGGACGCGATGCGAGTGGCCAACGCCTCCTGGAAGGCTCGGTCGGGGGTACCGAGGAGAGCCTTGGCATGCCCGGCCGACACCTGTCCGTCGGCGACCATCCGTTGCACCTGGGGAGGCAGCTGGAACAACCGGAGGAGGTTGGCCACCGCGGAGCGGCTCTTGCCCACCTTGTGGGCCACCGCCTCTTGGGTCATGCCGAAGTCCTCGATCAGTTGCTGGTAGGCGGCCGCCTCCTCGAGCGGGTTCAGATCGTCACGGTGGAGGTTCTCCACCAAGGCATGCTGCAAGGTGAGCTCGTCGCTCACGTCCCGCACGATGATCGGCATGAACTGCAGACCGGCGCGCTTCGAAGCCCGCCAGCGACGTTCCCCGGCGATCAACTCGAAGCGATCGGCGGCGACCTCCCGGACGAGGATGGGCTGGAGTACCCCGAGCTCGCGGATCGACGCAGTCAAGCCGGCCAGCGACTCCTCGTCGAAGTGGTTCCGGGGTTGGTAGGGGTTCGGCTCGATCTGGCTGATGGGAACTTCGCGAACAGCGGGACGGCCCTCGGCCGGCGCGGTGATGTCCTGGGGGATGAGCGCCCCGAGACCTCTACCCAGCCCGCTGCGCCGCTCCACCGCTCACCTCCATCGCCAAGCTGCGATATGCGATCGACCCCCGGGACGTGGGGTCGAACGTGATGATCGGTTGCCCGAACGACGGAGCCTCGCTGAGGCGAACGGTGCGGGGGACGATGCTGTTGCACACCTTCTCGCCGAAGTGGTCGCGCACCTCGTGGACCACCTGGTCCGCGAGCTTCGTCCGGGCGTCGTACATCACCAGCACCATCGCGCTCAGCTCCAGCTGGGGGTTGAGGTTTCGCTGGACGAGCTGAACGTTCCGCAGCAGCTGGCCGAGACCCTCCAACGCGTAGTACTCGCACTGGATCGGCACCATCACCTCGTCGGCGGCCGCCAAGCCGTTCACCGTCAGGAGGCCGAGAGACGGAGGGCAATCGACGAGGACGAAGTCGTAGTCCTCGCGTACGAGGTCGAGGGCACGACGCAGTCGCATCTCACGACTGAAGGCGGGGACCAGCTCGATCTCGGCACCGGCGAGGTCCAACGCGGCCGGCGCACAGAACAGGTTGCGGACCGCGGTGGCCTCGATGCAGTCCTCGATGGGGAGGTCACTGAGCATCACGTCGTACATCGAGGTCTGGAGGTCTCGGATGTTGATGCCCAGACCGGTGCTGGCGTTGCCCTGCGGGTCGAGGTCGATCACCAAGGTCCTGTAGCCGAGCTCCGCCAGGCACGCCCCGAGGTTCACCGCGGTCGTCGTCTTCCCCACACCTCCCTTCTGGTTCGCGATTGCGATCGTGCGGGGGAGGGGCCGTTGGAACGGTGTCGGTACGGCGGCGGCCGTCACCGGATGGACGGCCCCCACCATCCCGGGGTCCGGAGGTGGCGGTGGCTGGTCGACAGCAGCTGGCGGAATGGTCATGGAAGATTCAGCAGCCTCGTGAGTTGAGCGCCGCAAGGCACGGCGCGGGTCGTCAAGAGCCGGGAACGCATCCATGCCGGGCAGGATGGGCGTCGATGGCGGAAGGGCTCCGTTGGCAGTCGCGGACGCCTCTGGAGCTCTCTCGGTCATCCGGCACATGTTTCCGATCACGCGGTCCGGGGTCAAGGGCCGGACGTTCGACGCTTCTGCTGGAGGGGACGGCGTGTCCGAGGACCAACGATACACCCGGCCCCGCGACCGCTGCCTCGCGCCGGCCAGCGCGGCAACACCACCGAGTCTGGCCTAGTCGACGATGCCGCCGGCGCCGGGGCCCGCAGTTCCCGTCTCCAAGAAGCCCTGCCCGAAGCGGGTAGCACGATCCTCTGGCCCGTCCGGCGCCACAACCCCATCCATCGACGGAAGGAGCTGGCGCGTGGGCGCACGGCTCCTCGCTGGTCGTGACCGGCGCGTCTTCGTGGCGAGCGGATCTCCACCGTCGTTCCCTCCGGCGCCGAGACCGAGGCCCACACAGAGGTAGAGGAGGCGCTGGTCCTAGCCTTCCGGGAGGATCTGGTCGTCGACCTCTCCTTGGCCCTACGTCCCTCCACCCCGACGGTTCCCCCGGCACGGGAGCCAGGGCGTTCGCCGCTTTGTTTCACGTGGAACGGCGCCAGCGAACCCACCGCGGTCGTCGCCTCGACGGCGACGGGCCGTCCTCGTCCGGCCAGCAGGGCGACGGTCGCCCCTCTATCAACACGACCGCGTCCAGCTCGGGGGCCCACGTCCCCCGACTCCCCCTATCCGATGCCGGCGGGCCACGGCCAAGCCGCAGCGGCGGTCGGCGAGTCTTGCTCCTGGCGCCGGCTGCCAGGCCGCAGGCCCGCTGGCGGCGGCGGGCCTTCAGGCGGGGGCGTTCCTTGGCCACCGCATCCCGCCACAGAACCGTGTGTTCTACGGGGAACAGCCAGGCGTCGAGGGGATCCGGCCGTACGCGCGGAGCCGCTACCGGCCGCCGGCTACACGAGGAGGACCACGGCTCCACCGTCGGCCCCCCCAACCCCTCTCCCCCTGCCGGCCGGGGCGCCCGATGACCTGGCCTTCCTCCTCGTGCCTCGCTGCGTCCGCCAGCTACCGCCCCCCGCCGTTCCACGTGGAACAAGACGCTCCGATCAACAGGTTGACGCTCTCACGACCGCCAACCACCCCACGTCTGCTCTACGACAGTGCCCGTCCGGCGACGGCAACCGTACGGGGCGCCATGTTCACCACCATTGGCGCCCACGACCTACGGCGACGCCCCCAGCGACCGCAGGTCAGGACCCCCAGCCGGTCGCTGGACCGCCTGGCCCCACCAGGGACCTCACGGGCGAGGTGCCCGCTCACGCACCACGTCGGCGAACCAGTCCCCCGCTTCCGGCCCGCTCCCCGGGCCGAAAGGAGTCGGGCCAGGTCGCCGGCGTCACGGCGGCTCGATGTCACCCCTCTGATTCAGCCGCTCGTTCCACGTGGAACGTTGGGCGAGCTGAACGCCGGGACCGGGGCCGGCGCTCCGGCTGGCCGGTGAGGCCCACCTCGCCGACATGCTTGCCTGTGTCCCCTCCGCCGCCAGGCCGCGCTGCGCCCGCATCGGAGGACCTCCACCACCTTGCGACCAGCAGCCACCCCGGCCGGGCGCCGGGCTCGCCGCTCCTACCCCCCTGTTCCACGTGGAACGCCAGCAACCTGCACCACGCCCTAGCGACGCCCCCACGGCAGCAGGGTCGACTCGCGCCAAGCACACGTCGGTCCGGCTCACCCTCGGCCGCCGGACATCGGCCTGCTGCACCTCTCCGTCGTTCCCCTCGGCCCTCCTCGCGCCCCACCTCCAACGCGCGCCCCTCGACGCATCGACCCTGTGCCGGCACCGCGCCGACGCCCTCCCCGCCCACCAGCCGGCTCGGGTGGGCGATCGCTCGCCCCGGCCCTCCGGGACGCCACGGGCCATCGCCGCAGGCGGCACGGCAACTTCCGCTCCCTGGACCGCAGCGCCGGCCAGCAGACGTCCACCACCGACGACCCCGCCCGGCCGGCCAAGGCCAACGAACACGTCGGCTCGACCGAGCCACCCACCACCGTCCTACCGGCTCGCCCCTCCCCCCGGCCGACCGGCGACCGACCGAGCGCCGCGCCACACCTCACCGCCCGACGATCTCCCCGTGACGGTCTGCACGGCAGAGCGTCACGAGTGGCTCCGGCCGCCGAGCACGGTGCGGGTAGCCCAGCCCACCTGGAAGCACGTCCCGAGCCCGTCTCGGCCCTTGCCCGTCGACATCGGTCTCATCGTCGACCGGCGCCGTGTCGTGGAACGTGGCCGCGCCCCTCCGGCCGTGTGGCTCCCCCCAGCGTCGCCCTCGCCTCCGGTGACGCCGGGCGGCCTTCCGACCCCGCCGCCCGTCACTGCATCCCGGAGCGGCGACCGCTGGCCGGTGACGCCTGCGGCCCAGGACGACGCCGGCCCCGCCCGGCGGGCGCCGCAGCGGCCGTCGGCTGTGATCCGTCGGCCCGGCCTCGCCACGATGGCGGCCGACGGATCCCAAGAGAGGGGTGCGGCATGACAGCACCGCGGCATGACGAACCCCGCCGCACGGTGCGGAGGTGCGGAGGGGAGCGGCCCCGTCGGCTTCGAGCCGAGGCGGGACGAGTCGGCCGAGCCACGATCGCCGGCAACACGGCCCAGATCTCGGTCGACGTCGTACGTACGGCATCCAAGCACTGGCGACGAGACCGGCCTGCCCCCAGGGCCCGGCAACCGTAGGACCACGCCGCTCACCATCCCAGGGCCGAGGAGCCCCATGCCACGTGCGTCGCGGCGACCCGCTTTCCCGACAGGCCGACGAACGCAGCCAGGACAGCGCCCTCTGCCCTGTCGACCTCACGCCGAAGGCCCAGTTCGCTAGCCCTCCGGTGGCTTCGCCGACGCTCCGGCGCCGATCGTCGCACCCAGCTGTGTGGTCAGGTCACCTCCGTCGACCACGCCGCGGCCGACTCGACTCGTGACCAGCCCCCACCACGACGGTGGCCGCCCCTCGTACCTCAGGGCACCAGGTTGCCTCCGCCCCGGACGTGCCAGGTGCCCTCGAGCGACGTCGCGGCCTCCTCCGCCGTGGCACTCCGCCTCGGTCACCTCGGCTCTTCCGGCCTCCACTACCGGGCGAGCTCCCGGGCCAGAGCGGATCGCCGCAGCCGGCTCCGGGGCCGTGGGGGGAGCGGCAACCCGCCCGAAGGCGCAGGCCGGCGATCACTCCGTGCCCCGGCCCGGTCCACCGCACAACAGCCGTCCCCGGCGGGGCCACGTGGCTGCAACGACCTCGAGCCGGGAGCTACAGCCCTTGTTCGCCCCCTAGAACAGCGGGCGCTTGGCGGGCACCCCGTCGCGCCGTGGATACCGCTCCGGGCACTGCTGATCCAGGACGAACGACCGGAAGTGGAACGGTCGTGCCCACGCCGCCTCCGGCACGAGACCGAGCACGGCGAGGGCCGCCGCGGGCCACCGCTCCTGGGCTCCGGTGATCGGACCGGCCTCACCTCTCGAGCCATCGCCTCCCGCTCCGCCCCGCACCGACCGGCTCGGGGATGCCCCGCCCGTCGGCACCGCCGACCGCGGCACCTCCCGCCCCGACGCCGGGGGGTCGCTGACCACGAGCCTCCCCCCGTTCCGCAAGAACGGTGCGCCGCACTCCGCAGTGACGGCCGGACGTCCGAACCCTCGGGCGACCACGAGGTCGAACGTCCCTCGGAGCCGGGCGTCTCGGGCAGCCATCTCCGCCCGGGCTCGCACGACCTCGACCCGGTCCGCCAGCGCCAGCTCGCCCACGGCCCACTCCAGGAACTCGCAACGACCCTTGGAGGCGTCGAGCAACACCATCGTCCCGCCTGGCCACGAGCGAGCCAGCACCAACCCGGGGAGGCCGCCCCCGGCGCCGAGGTCCAGCGCCCTCGACGGCGCCGCCGTCAGACCGGCGGCGAAGCCGGCCGCGTGCTCCACCTGAGCGCGAAGGGAGCCGGGCCCGAGGAACCCCAGGCTCCGGCTCCGTTCGAGCACCCTCTCGAGCGCGGCATCGCCTACTGCCACGATCGCGGGCCCCCGTGCGACCGACCGGTCACCCCGGGCGGATCACGACCCGGCGAGCGGTGTCCTCGCCCTCGGACACCGTGCTGACGCCCTCGATCTCGTTGACGGTGTCGTGCACGACCTTCCGGTCGGCCGAGCCCATCGGATCGAGCGCCTTGGCAACGCCGGACTCCTTGACGGTCTCCGCCACCTCAGCGACGAACCGAGCCAGCGCCTCCCGCCGTCGCGCCCGGTAGCCGGCAACGTCCACGCGCACCCGGGCGTGTGGCTGACCGACGAACCGGCGCTGCACCATGCTGCGCACCAGCTCTTGCACGGCTTGCAGGGTCATGCCCTTCTGGCCGACGAGGAGGCCCAGCTCCGGGCCGTCGACGGACGCCTCCAGGGCGTCGTCCTCTGCGACCACCACCGACACGGTGGCGTCGGGTCGACCGAACGCTCCGAGCAAGGCGACCAGGAAGTCCTCCACCGCCGTTCGTTGCCCTTGGAGGTCGATCTCCTCGGCACTCGCCTCCGCCGACCGCGTGTCGTCGCTCACCGCTGCTCCCTCTGCTGACGGGCGAGGCGGCCGGTTCCGCCGCCGCCTCCTGCTGCCACCGCCGGCGCCGGTCGCTCCGGCGTCACCGTCGCCGTCGGTCGACCCGCCCCGAGCCACCTCGGCACCGGACCGCGCCGGTGACCGCTGATCGGGTGGACCCCCCGCCTCATCGGTCGATGTGCCCGGAGGCGAGCCCACGCCGGCGGCGACGCGCCCCCGGCCCGACCCCGCCTTCCGCCCGCGGCTCCGCTCCTCCCCGCCACGCCGTTCCGTCCGACGCCTGTCGCGACGGTCGACCTTGGGCCTCGGTACCGCGGGGCGGACCCTGGCCCGCACCTGAGCCTCGGCTCGCAGGCGGCCGAAGAGGCCCTTCTGCGGCTCCTGGACGACCTCGATCTCGGCATCCTGCTCGTCGACGCCGAGCTGGTCGAGCGCCATCTCCACAGCCTCGTCGACAGTCCTGGCCGACGTGACGACCCATTCCACGATCTACTTCCTCTTCTTCTTCTTGCGGGAGCGGGGGTGGGGCTGGGACTTCGCGGGCGTGGACCGGGCAGCTGCCGCTGCCGTGCCCGTCGCCGCGGCCGCCCCGAGCTTCCCACCGGACCCGTTCCTGCTGCCCTTGACGGCCTTGGCGGCACCGACCTTCGCCGCGCTCTTCGCCCCGGTGCGGCCTGCGCCTCCGCCCTGCGCCCCGTTCCCGGCAGCGACGGGCCTCGTGGCACGCGGTCCCGGTTCCTTCTGTCGTGCCTGGCGCGCCTCGGCCATGGCCCGCTGGGCCTGTACCCCCACCGAATCCTCGCCCGAGTAGAGCGATCGCGTGATGTGGTACTGCTGACCGACCCGCCACAGCGTCGAGACCAGGAAGTAGATCCCGATGGCACCTGGGCTGATCGCCGCGAAGAAGACGTAGAGCGCCGGGCCGAGCTTCGTCATCATCTGTTGCTGCTGGGTCATCTCCACCCCAGCGTTGCGGCCCATGATCTGCTTCTGCTGGTACCAGCTGAGCACCGCGATCACGGCCACGAGGAGGGCGTACGGCATCGCGTGGAGGAATCCACCCGACAGGGCTTCGATCATCGACTGCGACAGGTCGACGCCGAACGCATCCATGTGGTCCTGACCGGCCAGGGACACGTACAGCTCGGAGTTGCTGTCGAGGTACTTCGGCCGGAACCCCTCCGTGGCGACGGCTCCCAGAGCCGGGAAGCCGGCCACAACCAGCTTCTGGACGGCCACGAACTTCGCCGGGTTGGTGAGGCCCCGCACCACCCAGTAGAGGATCGAGAACACCGGGGCCTGGATCAGCAGCGGCAGGCATCCCCCCACCGGGTTGATCTGGTGCTCCCGGTAGAAGGCCATCAGCTCCTCGTTGAGCTTCTGGCGGTCGTCCCGGTACTGCGTCTGGATGCGACGGATCTGGGGCTGCAGCCGCTGCATCTCGATCATCGAGCGCGTGCCCTTGAGGGTCAACGGCGTGGTGATGATCATCACCACCAGCGTGAGCAGGGCGATGGCGACCGCGTAGTTGGGGATCAGCTCGTAGAAGAAGTTGAGCGTGCCGGAGACGAGTTCGAAGAGGCCGTCGAGCATCAGTGCTTTCCTTCAGGAACGGGATCCCACCCGTGACCGCCCCATGGGTGGCACCGGCACAGGCGGCGAACGGCGAGGGCACCGCCCCGGAGCGCTCCGTGGAGCTCGAGGGCGTCCAGCGCGTAGTTCGAGCATGTCGGGACGTAGCGACAGGGCGTCGGGCGCCCCTCCGTCACCTTCTGGTAGAGGCGGACGGCCCAGTGGAGGATCCGGGCGGGCGGCGTCACGGCGGCGTCCCCGCGCCCGTCCGCGATGCCAGCTGACCCAGCGCACCGTCCAGCGCCGAGCGCAGCTCGCCGAAGCTCCGACCGGCCGCCTCGGGACGAAGGCCGACGAGGTAGGCGCCGGCTGCGAGCCCACCCCGGGACACGTCGACCTCGCGGACCGCGGCCCGGAGCTGTCGCCGCAACCGGTTGCGCACGACGGCCGCACCGACCCGTCTCCCGATCGCGTAGGCCACGCGCACGCCGTCGTCGGGCGCGCCGGGCACGAAGGTGACGGTCACCGGACCGCGGCGCACGCGCCGGCCTTCCCGACGGAGCGCATCGAACGTCGCACGATCACGGATCCGCCCGATCAAGCTGACAGGCGGGCGCGCCCCTTCTGCCGACGCGACCGCACGATCCGCCGTCCGGCCCGGGTGCTCATGCGATGGCGGAACCCATGACGGCTGGCCCGCCGTCGCTTGTTCGGTTGGTAGGTGCGCTTCACTCTGGGCCTCCTGAGCCCCTGGGCCTCGTCGCGTCATCGGCGGAGCAAGCAACAGGGGCAGCGGTCGGGCATGGTGCGGAGATCTCGACGCGCGGCGCGGCGTCACCGGCGCCGGTGCGTGGTCAACGCTAGAGGCCGAGACGTCCTTTGCGCCAACCTCCGCTATGTCCACATCCGCCCCCAGGCCGTGCTCCCCAACCTGTGGACGAACCTGGCCGGTCATCACCGCCGGTGCTACCTTGCGGCAGCCGCCCGCGGGCGGGGGTTCCAGAGCTGGAGGGCATCGTCCGCCGGCAGGCCGACGGCTCCCGACGCCCGCCGGCTACCTGGGGTCAACGACTTGTGCGGCCGTCCACATGTGTGGATGGTCCTGTGGACGACCGGCACGGCGGGTGCAGGAGGACGGTCTGACGTGACGAGCGATGCGCACCGCCTCTGGACCATGTGCGCGGCGCTCCTTCGTGCCCAGGTCTCCGACCCGGTGTGGCACACGGCCTTCGAGGGCGTCCGAGCCGTCGACTTCGACGGTCGGACC
Organism: Acidimicrobiales bacterium; assembly: GCA_036279475.1. Lineage (GTDB taxonomy): Bacteria > Actinomycetota > Acidimicrobiia > Acidimicrobiales > VFJN01 > ZC4RG19. Next base: position 17,062 of record DASUJB010000157.1, read on the forward strand.
CTCACGTTGGGAGTGGCCAGCCCCCTCGCCAAGGAGCGCATCGAAGGCCGCTACCTCGGCCTCGTCCGCGACGCCCTGGCCGAGGCCGGTGCCCAGCAGGTGGCCCTCCTGCTACAGATCGAGCCGCCCGAGCCACCCACCCTGTGGACCGTGCCCCGCCCCGACGCCGCGCCTCGCCCGAGCCTGCTCGACCCGCCGGCTCCCTCCGGCCTCGGCGGTGCCGCCAACCCCGGGCTGCCACTGGGTGGCCCGGGTCGCGACCCCGGACCGGGGCGGCCGGGTGGCCAGCGGGGCCGACCCGGCGACGGCGACGCCCCCGTGCCCGCCAGCCAGGTCGAGCTGAACCCCCGGTACACCTTCGACAACTTCGTGATCGGGGGGTCGAACCGCTTCGCCCACGCCGCCGCCCAGTCCGTGGCCGAGATGCCGGCTCGCCGCTGGAACCCGTTGTTCATCTACGGCGACGCCGGCCTGGGAAAGACCCACCTCCTCCAGGCCATCGCCAGCTACGTCAACGAGAACTACCCTGCCTACCGCGTCCGCTACGTGACCTCGGAGACCTTCCTCAACGAGTTCATCGATTCGATGCACTCCGGCAGCCGGGATGCCTTCAAGCGTCGCTACCGCGACATCGACGTGCTCCTGGTCGACGACGTCCAGTTCTTCCAGAACAAGCACGAGACGCTGGAGGAGTTCTTCCACACCTTCAACCACCTCCACCAGACCAACCGGCAGATCGTGCTGTCGTCCGACCGGGCGCCGGACCAGATCGGCTTCGAGGACCGGCTGCGCAGCCGGTTCCAGCAAGGCCTCCTCACCGACATCCAGCCACCTGAGCTCGAGACCCGCCTGGCCATCCTCCGCAAGAAGGCGGAGCTGGAGACGGCTCGCATCCCCAACGACGTCCTCGAGTTCATCGCCACCAACATCAAGGACAACATCCGGGTGCTGGAGGGAGCCCTCATCCGGGTGTCCGCCTTCGCCAGCCTCACCCACGAACCGATCACGATCGATCGAGCGACCCAGGTCCTCAACGACCTCCTCAGCGAGAACCAGCCCCGCCCGGTCACGCCTCAGCTCATCATGGACGAAGCGGCCGCGCAGTTCGGGTTCAGCGTCGACGACCTGAAGAGCAAGCATCGCCAGCGTCCCCTGGTCACCGCCCGACAGATCGCCATGTACGTCATGCGCGAGCTCACGGAGCTCTCGTACCCCAACATCGCCCGTGAGTTCGGAGGTCGGGACCACACGACGGTGATCCATGCCGTGGAGAAGATCGGGGGCCTGATGTCGAAGGATCGGCAGATCTACGACCAGGTCACCCGCCTCATCCGATCGGTCCGCCAGGGTGACTGACCGCGAGGCGCCCCGTCGGTCCACCCCCCGGTGGACAACCTTGGGGGCGACCTGTGGACGCCACCGCCCTTCCGGGGGACGCAGGCGGCGCCGTCCCCAGCACGGTCCCTCGTCACCCCCCGAGCCTGTGGGAACCTGGGGACGAGACGGGGACGGCGATCGCCCCACCGACCTGCGACGACACCACCTCGTCCACAATCCACAACCCCTACTACCACCTCTCTTCGAGATGCATGCCCCCCGTGGAGAAAGAAGGCGACGGCGTGAAGTTCCGATGCGAGCGTGACGTCCTCGTGGACGCTCTCGGCACAGCGGGGCGGGCGACGGCCAACCGCGGTGGCGGTCTCCCCGTGCTGGCCGGCATCCGAGCCGAGTTGGCGGGGAACACCCTCACCCTCACGGGCCACGACCTCGAGCTGACGATCTCGGTCACCACGACCGAGGGCGTACGCGGTGGCGAGGACGGGGTGGCGATCCTCCCCTCGCGGCTGGCGTCGGACATCGTCAAGTCGCTGCCGAGCGGCGCGGTCGAGGTGGAGGCCGACGGCGAGCAGGCACGGATCGCTGCGGCACGCTCGGAGTTCTCGTTGCGGACGTTTCCGGTGGAGGAGTTCCCACGGCTCCCCGACGCGGTGGGCGACGCCGTCACCCTCGATGCCGGCGAGCTGGCCGCCGCTCTCCGCCAGGTGGTGCCGGCGGCATCGAACGACGACGCCCGGCCCATCCTGACCGGCGTGCTGGTCACCGCCGAGGCCGACGGGTTGCGCCTCGTCGCCACCGACTCCTACCGCCTCGCCGTGCGCGACCTGCCGGGCCAGAGCGTCCTGGCCGAGGGCCAGTCGGTCCTGGTGCCGTCGCGGGCGCTCAACGACCTCACCCGGGTGCTGGGTGGGGTGGACCAGCTCGTGCTGCGCCTCGGCGAGCGGGATGCCCGCTTCGAGGCCGGCGGCGTCAGCCTCACGACGATGCTGATAGAGGGCGACTTCCCGAACTACAAGGGGCTCATCCCCTCCGCCCAGCCCAACCGGCTACTGGTGGGTCGGGAGGCGTTCCTGGAGGGCCTCCGGCGCGTGAAGCTGCTGGCCCGCGAGGCGACGCCCGTGCGGTTGGCCATGACCAGCGACGGGCTCGAGCTGGTGGCGGTGACCCAGGACGTGGGCCAGGCCCACGAGTCCCTCGACGCCAAGTACGAGGGCAGCGAGCTGACAGTGGCGTTCAACCCCGACTACCTGTTGCAGGGCGTCGAGGTGCTGTCCGGGGACGAGGTCCTCGTCGAGACGGTCGACTCGCTGAAGCCGGCCCTGATCCGCTGCCCGGAGCACGAGGACTTCCTGTACCTGCTCATGCCCGTGCGCGTGAGCTGACAGGACCGGTGCAGGTCCGCACCCTGTGGCTCACGGACTTCCGCAGCTACTCGACGGCCCACCTCGATCTGGCTCCCGGCCTCACTGCCCTGGTGGGTGCCAACGGCGAGGGGAAGACGAACCTGCTCGAGGGGCTCGCCTGGCTCGCCACGCTCTCCTCGTTCCGAGGAGCTCCGGCCGACGCCATGGTGCGCCGGGGTGCCCCGTTCGCGGTGGTGCGCGCCGCGGCCGAGCGTGATGGTCGGGAGCTCCTCGTCGAGGCCCAGATCCCGCCAAGCGGTCGCACCCGGGTCCTCGTCAACCGTCAGCCGTTGCGGCGGGCGCGCGACCTGCTGGGCTCGCTGCGGGTCACGGTGTTCACCCCCGACGACCTCGCCATCGTGAAGGACGGGCCGGGGGAGCGCCGGCGGTTCCTCGACGAGGCCCTCGTGAGCCTCCACCCCCGCAACGACGTCGTGCGCCGTACCGTCGACAAGGCGCTGAGGCAGCGCAACGCCCTCCTCCGACAGGCCGCGGGACGCCTCGACGGGTCGACCTCGGCGACCCTCGACGTGTGGGACGCCGAGCTGGCGAGGGCGGGCGCCGCCCTGGTGGCCGCCCGCCTCGACCTCCTGCGCCGGATGGGGACCGTGCTGGGTGGCACCTACGACGCCCTGGCTCGCAGGCCGGCACGGACCGGCGTGCGCTACGAGGCGCCGTGGGCGAGCGGGCTGGCCGAGGAGGCTGCCGGGCCCGGTGCAGCTCCCGGGGCGGAAGCGGCGCCAGGGGAGGGCCAGCTGGCGTCGGCCCTGGGATCTGCCCTCGGGCGTGCCCGGCGGGACGACGTGCGGCGAGGCGTGTCGACCGTGGGACCGCACCGCGACGAGGTCGTCCTCGGCATCGGCGGAGCACCGGCCCGGACGGAGGCGAGCCAGGGGGAGCAGCGGACCTTGGCCCTGGCCCTGCGGTTGGCCGTCCACCACGTGGTCACGGCGGACGCCGGATCGGCGCCAGTGCTGCTCCTCGACGACGTGTTCAGCGAGCTCGACCCGGGCCGGAGCGCTGCCCTGCTGGCGACGTTGCCCCCGGGGCAGGTCCTCCTCACGTCGGCATCGACGCTCCCACCGACCGCCCGGCCGGACATGGTGCTGCACCTGGTCGACGGGCAGATCGTGCGCTGAGGACCGGTCGGGGGCCGGTGAGGTGGGTGACCGGCGCCGGCCGGGTCTGGTTGACTGTCGGCCATGGGCTGGCGGCCCCTCCCCGGCGGGCCCTCCGCTCCCGTGCGGCTGGGCGACACGATCGACCGCGTGTTGGCGCGGTTGGGGGCACCGTCGCGGGCGGGGATCGAGGTGGTGTTCGAGCGGTGGGGCGAGGTCGTGGGCGAGGCCATGGCCGCCCGCACCAGGCCGGTGGGCATCGACGGCCAGGCCCTGGTGGTCGCCTGTGACGATCCCGCCCTCACGACCCACGTGCGCTTCCTCGAGCCCCAGCTGGTGGAGCGGGTGGCGGAGCTGGCCGGCGAGCGGCGCATCACCCGCGTGGAGGTGCGGGTCGAGCGCCGTGGCGGGGCCCGCCGGCGGCGTGGCAGCGGTTGACGGGCACCGTGCCCGGCGGGAGGCGGCGTGCCCGGTCGGGAACGTCGGCCCCCTCTGGTAGACTTCTCCTGTTGTGATTTGCGGGCTTGACCAGGCAAAAGGCCGGATCCCGACCCTCCCGGCGCCGGTCACCCGCCCGTAGGACCTCCCGCCGACAGAAGGGCGCGCCTTGCCTCAGGGTCCCACCTCGTACGGAGCCAAGGACATGCAGGTCCTCGAGGGCCTCGAGCCGGTCCGCAAGCGACCAGGCATGTACATCGGCTCCACCGGTCCCACCGGCTTGCACCACTGCGTGTGGGAGGTCGTCGACAACTCGGTCGACGAGGCGATGGCGGGTTACTGCGACCGCATCGATGTCACGCTGCTGGCCGACGGTGGGTGCCGCGTGGTGGACAACGGGCGAGGCATCCCCACCGACGTCAACCCCCTGTACGAGATCTCCGGGGTGGAGATCGCCCTCACCAAGCTCCACGGCGGCGGCAAGTTCGGGGGCGAGGGCTACAAGGTCTCCGGCGGCCTCCACGGTGTGGGCGTGTCGGTGGTGAACGCGCTGTCGCGCCGGCTGGTGGTGGAGGTCGACCGGGACGGCAAGCGCCACACCATGACCTTCGTCGACGGCGGCCGGCCCGAGGGCACCCTCGAGGTGACGGGGGACGCCCCCCGCAACGGGCGCTCGGGCCCACGCCAGGGCACCACCGTCACGTTCTGGCCCGACGACACGATCTTCGAGACGGTCGAGTTCTCGGCCCGGACCATCGTCGAGCGCCTGCAGATGATGGCCTTCCTCAACAAGGGCCTGGAGATCCGCTTCCGGGACGAGCGCCCCGGTCACGACGTCGAGCCCGTCGTCTTCAAGTACGCCGGCGGCATCGTCGACTTCGTCAAGCACGTCAACCGCACCAAGGAGAGCCTGTTCTCGAAGGTTGGCTACTACGCCGACCAGGACGCCACCTCCGAGGTGGAGGTCGCCTTCCAATGGAGCACCGGTTATAACACCGACGGCATCCACAGCTTCGCCAACGGCATCAACACCGTCGAGGGTGGGACCCACGTCGAGGGGTTCAAGGCTGCTCTCACCACCGCGATCAACAAGTACGCGCGGGCGAGGGGGCACCTGAAGGAGAAGGACGCAAACCTGGCAGGCGAGGACATCCGCGAGGGCATCACGGCCATCGTCTCGGTGCGCCTGCGCGATCCCCAGTTCGAGGGCCAGACGAAGGCCAAGCTGGGCAACACGGCCATGAAGACGCTGGTGCAGCGGGCCACCAACGAGAAGCTCGGCGACTGGCTCGAGGAGAACCCCACCGAGGCCAACAAGATCGTCCGCAAGGGCATCGCCGCCGCCCAGGCTCGCGATGCCGCCAAGAAGGCTCGCAACCTCGTGCGGTCGAAGTCACTGCTCGACGGCGCCGGCATGCCCGACAAGCTGAAGGACTGCTCGTCGCGGGACCGCGGTCAGCGGGAGCTGTTCATCGTCGAGGGCGACTCGGCGGGCGGCTCGGCGGTCACCGCGCGCGACCCGCTCACCCAGGCGATCCTCCCGATCCGGGGGAAGATCCTCAACGTCGAGCGTGCCCGCATCGACCGCATGCTGAAGAACGCCGAGATCCAGACGCTGATCTCGGCCATCGGTGCCGGCCTCGGCGACGAGTTCGACCTCGCCCGGCGCCGGTACGACAAGGTCTGCATCCTCACCGACGCCGACGTCGACGGTGCCCACATCCGGACGCTGCTCTTGACGTTCTTCTTCCGGCAGATGAAGCCGCTCGTCGAGTACGGGCACGTGTACATCTGCGAGCCCCCCCTCTACTCCACCGAGGTCGGCAAGGAGAAGGTCTACCTGAAGGACGATGCGGCCAAGGCCCGCTTCCTGGCGGAGCGCCCCAACCACAAGAAGGACTTCGCTCGCCTCAAGGGCCTGGGGGAGATGGACCACGAGGAGCTCAGGGTCACCACGATGGACCCCGGGCACCGCACCCTGCTGCAGGTGAGCGTGGAGCAGGCGGCGTTGGCCGACGAGGTGCTCTCCATCCTCATGGGGGAGGACGTCGAGATGCGCAAGCACTTCATCCAGACCAACGCCAAGGATGCGAGGTTCGTCGACATCTGATGGCCGACGACATGGTCCCTCCCTCCGATGGCACCGGCACCGGCTCCGATGGTGCCGGTGAGCGCTTGGCCGTCGAGCCCATCGAGATCCAGGAGGAGATGGAGCGCTCCTTCCTGGACTACGCCATGTCGGTCATCACCGCTCGGGCGCTGCCCGATGTGCGCGACGGGCTCAAGCCCGTGCACCGCCGCATCCTGTGGGGGATGCTCGACATTGGGGCTCGGCCCGACCGCAGCTTCATGAAGTGCGCCCGGGTGACGGGCGACGTCATGGGTCGTTACCACCCCCATGGCGACAGCGGGATCTACGACGCCCTGGTGCGCATGGCCCAGGACTTCTCGTTGCGGCACCCGCTGGTCCACGGGCACGGCAACTTCGGCTCGCCGGACTTCGGCCCGGCCGCGGCGCGCTACACGGAGTGTCGCCTGGCGCCCCTCTCGTTCGAGGTGATGCTCGCCGACATCGACGAGGACACCGTCGAGATGGTGGACAACTACTCGGGGGAGTTCCAGGAGCCCGCGGTGCTGCCGTCCCGCTTCCCCAACCTCCTCGTCAACGGCAGCCAGGGCATCGCCGTGGGCATGGCCACCAACATCCCGCCACACAACCTCGGCGAGTCCGTCGACGCCGTGGTGCACCTGCTCGACCACCCCGAGGCCACCCCGGACGACCTCATGCAGTTCGTCAAGGGCCCGGACTTCCCCACGGGCGGGCTCATCATGGGCCGCGCCGGCATCATGGACGCCTACCGCACGGGCAAGGGTTCGATCCGCCTGCGTGCCAGGACCGAGATCGTCGAGGGCACCGGCCGCCAGCGTGACCGCATCGTCGTCACCGAGATGCCGTACCAGACGTCCATCGCGGCGACCGCCAGCAAGATCAAGGAGCTGGTGGAAGCGCGGACGATCGAGGGGATCGCCGACGTCAACGACGAGTCGGCGGGCGGGAGGACCCGCCTGGTCATCGAGATCAAGAAGGACGCGCCCGCTCTCGTCATCCTCAACAACCTGTTCAAGCACACGCCGTTGCAGACGAACTTCGCGGTGAACACCGTGGCCCTGGTCGACGGTGTGCCGCGGACGCTCGACCTCGTCCAGCTCCTGCAGGCCTACATCGACCACCAGGTCGACGTCGTCCGACGGCGCAGCCAGTTCCGGCTGGACAAGGCGCGGGCCCGGGCCCACCTGGTCGAGGGCCTCCTCAAGGCCATCAACGTCATCGACGACGTCATCGCCCTCATCCGGGCGTCCGACGACAGGGCCGCGGCCCGCGCCGGCCTCATGGCGGAGCCGTTCGAGTTCTCCATCGACCAGGCCGAGCACATCCTCGACATGCGGCTCGGCCAGCTGACCCGGCTGGCTCGCATCGACCTGGAGACGGAGATGGCCGAGCTCCGCCAGCGGATCGCCGACCTCGTCGCCATCCTGGGTGACGACGTCCGCCTCCGGGCGGTCATCAAGGAGGAGCTGCTCGACGTCAAGGAGCGGTACGCCGACGCCCGCCGGTCGGAGATCACCTACGACGGTGGCGAGATCGACATCGAGGACCTCATCGACGACGAGGAGCTCGTCGTCACGATGTCCCAGCGCGGCTACGTCAAGACGGTCCCGTCCGACACGTTCCGCAGCCAGGGCCGGGGTGGTCGGGGCGTGGCCGGGGCCAACCTGCGCGACGACGACTACGTCACCCAGATCCTCACCACCACCGCCCACGCCTACCTCCTGTTCTTCTCCACCCGGGGCCGCGTGTACCGACTGAAGGCCCACGAGATCCCCCGCAAGGACCGCACCGCCCGGGGGACCGCGATCGTCAACCTGCTGCCCCTGCAGCCGGGTGAGCGCATCCAGGCCGTCGTCGACACGCGCGATTACGAGACGCACCGCTACCTGTTCTTCGCCACGCGCCGGGGCCAGGTGAAGAAGACGAAGTTCAACGAGTACGACTCCTCGCTGCGCAGTGGCCTCATCGCCATCAACCTCCGCGAGGACGACGAGCTGGTCCGCGTCATCCCGACCAACGGGGGCGACGACATCTTCATGGTGGCCCGCTCGGGCATGACCATCCGGTTCCCGGGAGACGACGTGCGGGCGATGGGGCGCGCCGCAGCGGGGGTACGGGGCATGAAGCTGCGGGACGGGGACGAGGTGGTCTCCTGCGACGTGGCTCGCGACGACGTGGCGCTGCTCCTCGTCACCAGCCTCGGCTACGGGAAGCGGACCCGCCTCGACCGGTTCAACCCCCAGGCCCGCGGGGGCCAGGGGGTACGGGGCATCAGGTTGAACGCCAAGAAGGGGTACGTCGTGGCCGCCTTCATGGTGGGCCTCCACGAGGAGATCCTCCTCATCTCGTCGTCGGGCACCGTCATCCGCACCGCGGTGCGCGACGTGTCCTCGCAGGGTCGCGACGCCACCGGGGTGCGGGTGATGAACCTGGGGCCCGGCCAGTCCGTCGCCGCCGTCGCCCGCGTGCTCACCGCCGACGAGTGACCTCCGGGTGCCGCCTCGGCTGATCCGGGACGGCCCCGCCTCGCGGGCGGCACGCTCACCGCCGTCGCTTCCTCGAGCCGCAGCCGCCACCCGGGGATCCTCCGTGCCTCACCTTCCCCCCAACCGAGCGTCCGACGCGCCCGTGGCGCGGGAGGGTGACCATGCCGACGAGAGCTGTGAGGGGGACGGCGGCCCGTCCCCGGGACGGCGGTCAGGCCACACCGCTGGCGGCCGCCATGGTGGCCGTGCTGGTGGTGGCGATGGTGAGCCTGGTGCCCATGGGCCGGGCCCTCGTGGACCGGGCCCACGCCCGCACCGCAGCCGATGCCGCCGCCCTGGCGGGAGCCGCCGAGGGTGAGGGCGCAGCTCGCAGGATCGCGGAGGACAACCACGCCGAGCTGGTGGCGTACGACCGCGACGACCGGGAGGTGACTGTCCAGGTGCGGGTGGGGAGGGTCGACGCCTGGGCTCGGGCCCGCGCCACCGGGCGACGATCGGGGTTCGGCGGACCGGTGGGAGCGCCCGGTGGCCGGGGCGGCCTGGCGCCAGCCATGGTGGCCGCCCTCCGTCGCGCCGATGCCCTCCTCGGCCGGCCGGTGCCCGTCGCCTCCGGTCGCCGGACCCGGGCGGAGCAGGAGGAGCTGTGGGAGCGGCGGCACGCCAACCCGTACCCCGTGGCCCGGCCCGGCACGTCCGACCACGAGCGGGGCCTCGCCATCGACGTGCCGCGGGCCCAGCTGCCCGCGGTCCTGGCGGTGGCCGAGCAGGCGGGCCTGTGCCGACCCCTGCCTCGCACGGACCCCGTCCACTTCACGATCTGCCCGCCGTGACCTGGCCGTGACGGACCCTACGTGCGGGGCGGAGCGGGGGTCGGTGCCCGCGAGCAGGTAAGCCATGCCGGCCGTGCCGTAGACTCGCGTCGATGTCGGCCGATCGGACCGGAGTCAGCGCCGACGACCACGGCGGTCCAGGTGACGGTGACGTCACGGCGTCACCGGGTCTTCGCCCCCCCGGTGCCGGGCCGGCTCTGCCCCGCGGGGCGCCGCCTCCGGGGAGCGACTGGCGACCGCTGGCCGGGACGGCCTCCCCGGACGAGCACGGCGCTCCCGCCCCGCTTCCCGGGAACGGCTCGGCCCAGGGCCGTCGTCCGGCGGCGACCGCCGCGGGACGGCGTGACGGTCCCGGGGAGGTCGGTGCCCGTCGGCCGGCCGGCGGGCCGTCCACCGCCGGAGCTCCCGCCCTCGACCCGGCGGTGCCGGCGCCCGGCGGTCGGCGCACCGCCGTGCGGCAGGCCGTCCGGGCCGCCCGGTCGGGCCGGCCTGCCCGGACGTCCCGCCACGGCCTTCGCGTCGACCAACGCCTGTGGTCCATCGACCCGTGGTCGGTCCTGAAGGTCTCGGCGCTCTTCTACTTCTGCGTCGGCCTGATCGTCATCGTGGCCGGCACGTTGCTCTACAGCGTCGGTCGGTCGGTGGGCACCGTCGACCAGTTGGAGAGCTTCGTGACCCGCATGGGCGCCTACGGCGAGTGCACGCCCACGGACGACGTCCCCGAGGGCGCCGCGTTCGAGGAGGACGACGACTGCGGCAAGGGCGAGGTTCTGGTGGGGGGCTTCCGGTTCGACGACGGCCTCCTCCTCCGCGCGGCCGCCGTCGGCACCACGATCCTCGTCGTGGCCGGTTCGGTCGGCAACGTCCTGCTCACGGTGCTGCTCAACCTCCTGAACGAGGTCACGGGCGGCTTGCGGCACGCCGTCATCCGGGAACCGGTCGAGCGCCCGCCGGGCGGGTCCCGTCCACGGGCGCCGGGCCCCGGGGACGGAGGCGGGCCCCCGTCCGCCCCGGGCGCGGGGCCGCCCCCCACCGCCGAGTGGGAGCCGGGCGCGGGTTCGCCACGTCCGCCCGGGCGACGCTAGGGTTTCGCCCCTGTCCACGGGGCTATAGCTCAGTCGGTTAGAGCGCACCCCTGATAAGGGTGAGGTCGCTGGTTCGATTCCAGCTAGCCCCACGCCGGCGTCGGCTCCCTCCCGTCCCGTCGTGGCTCCTCCCGGGGCGGTCGCCAGGGCGCCCGTGACGCCGGCGCGACGGACGGGTCGGTCGCTGGCCACGACCGGGTCGCAGGGGCCGGCGGCCCGGGCCGGGGATTCGGCCCTGCCGGCGACGGGATGGCTGCCGACAACCTCTACAGTGCGGCCATGGCTCTCCTCCGACGGGCGCTGGCAGCCGTGGGCATCGCCGTTGTGATCGCTGCCGTGCTGCGGCTGCGCGGGACCGGTGGGACCCCGCCCCAGTCGGGAGGGTGGCGCGAGCTCCGCGGGACGGACCTGCGGTAGCGCGGTCACCCTTCGATGCGCGTCCTCATGAGTGGCGCCGGGGCCGTCGGGGCCCGGGCCGCCCGCTACCTCGTCGCCCACGGCGACGCCGAGGCGGTGCTCGTGCACGACACCGATCACCGGCGCCGGGGTGCCGTCGTCGCCTCCCTGGGGGACAGGGCGGAGGCCGTGGACGACCCCGATCCCGCCGACGTCGACCTCGTCCTGCTGGCCGGCCCCTCGTCCCGCCACTGCGCCGTCGCCCGGTCGGCGGTGGCCGCCGGGCGCCAAGTCGTCTCGGTGGCCGACAGCCTGGCCGCGGTGGCCGGCCTCCTCGACCTGCACGCCGAGGCCGTCGAGCGCGGGGTCACGGTGGCGGTGGGGGCCGGGTTCGGGCCTGGGTTGTCCTGCGTCCTGGCCCGACACGCGGCCGCGGGCTTCGACGTGGTGGACGAGGTGCACGTGGCCCGGCACGGCACCGGCGGCCCAGCCTGTGCCCGCCAGCATCACGCCGCCCTGCGGGCAGTGGGCCTCGACTGGCGTGACCACGCCTGGCGCCGACGCCCGCCGGGGTCGGGACGAGAGCTGTGCTTCTTCCCCGATCCCATCGGCGGCTCCGACTGCTACCGGGCCGGGTTGCCCGACGCCCTGCTGCTGGTGCCGGCCTTCCCCGGTGTGGGCCGCGTCACCGCCCGCGTGGCCGCCACCCGGCGGGATCGGGTCACGGCCGGGCTGCCGATGTTGCGACGACCCCACGCCGAGGGTCGCATCGGTGCCCTCCGCGTCGAGGTGCGAGGCCGGCGCGGCCGCACCCACGACACGGTCGTGCTGGGCGCGGTCGACCGCCCGGCGGTGGCGGCCGGGACGGTGGCCGCCGTCACCGCCCGTTGGGTGGCCTCGGGGCGCACCGCGGCCGGCGCCGCGGGGCTGGCGACGCTGGTCGAGCCCCTGCCGTTCCTGAACGAGCTGGCGCAGGCCGGCGTGCGGGCCGCGGTGTTCGAGGGGACCTGAGCAGCCTCGTCGCGTGGTTGGCCGAGGGCTCACAGCCGTACGTGCCGCTGCCACTCGCCGAGGAGCTCCCGGTCGCCGAACACCTCGAGCCCGTCGAGGCCCCGCCGGTTCCAGAGCAGCAGGAACAGGTCCGAGGCGGGACCGCGCACGGCCACGTCGCCCTTGGCGTGGACCCGGTCGACGGCCAGGGCGTCCGGGCCGAGCGTGACGAGCCACTCGCCCTCGCCCCCGTCGACGTCGGTGGCGTGCAGGTGCAGGCTCTGACCGTGGCGGTCCAGGTGCCCTGTGCCCGTGGAGGGCAACAGGACCTCGAGCAGCTCCTCGATGCCGTCGAGGGCGAGCCGGAGGTCGACCGGTGCCACCGTCCCTGCCGCCGCCTGGGCGTCGACGCGGTGGACGGCGGTCTCCATCGCCATGCGCCGCGGCCAGAACGCCGCGGGCCGCCGCCCAAGCCAGGTAGGGACCGGGGCGGCCGGGTCCACGCCGGCCAGCGCGGCCACCAGGTCGTCGAGCCCGTCCCGGGCCCAGTCGACCACGGGCGCCCCGGCCGGGGGCCGCCCCACCTCCGGTGCGGTGCCGTCGGCCATCCACCCCGACGTCCAGCGCCACGTGCGGCCGACGTGCCCGACCAGGCGCTCGGCGCTCCACCCCGGGCAGGCCGGTACGGCCGCCGGCAGGCAGCCGGCCGCGGTGGCCAGCAGCGCGTCGCCCTCACGCCGCACCGCCTCGACGTGGTCTCCAGAGGTCAGGGTCGTCATGGTGCGCCATCATCGTCGCTGTGATCGTCGATTGCGCCGTCTACGAGAAGGGCCTCCGCTGCCCGGGGGAGCTGCACGTGGAGGACGCCCTCGAGGCCTGCCGCCGCCGTGGCGACAGCTTCGTGTGGATCGGGCTGCACGAGCCGACGGCTGCCGAGTTCGAGGCCGTCAGCGCCGAGTTCCAGCTCCACCCGCTGGCCATCGAGGATGCCATCCACGCCCACCAGAGGTCGAAGCTCGAGCGGTACGGCGACTGCCTGTTCCTCGTGTTCAAGACGGCCCGCTACGACGACGCCGCCGAGGCCATCGAGCTGTCCGAGATCCAGCTCTTCGCCGGCGACCGGTTCGTGATCAACGTGCGCCACGGCACCGCCAGCGAGCTGGCGCCCGTGCGCCGCCAGCTCGAGGCGGAGCCGGACCGGCTGGCGCTCGGACCGGTGGCGGTCGTGCACGCCATCCTCGACCGCGTCGTGGACGACTACCTGCCCGTGCTGGACGGTCTCGACCACGACATCGGCGAGATCGAGGCGGAGGTCTTCTCGCCGGAGCGGACGAGCCCGGCCGAGCGGATCTACAAGCTGAAGCGCCAGGTGCTGGACCTCTACCGCAACGTCGAACCGCTGATCGATCCGCTCGAGAGGCTCCAGACGGGGAAGCACCCCTTCAACACCGGGGGGATCGACCTGGGGCCGTACTTCCGTGACGTGAGCGACCACCTGCACCGGGGGGTGGCCCGGATCGAGATCCAGCGGGAGCTGCTGTCCGAGGTCCTGAACGTGAACCTCACCAAGGTGTCGGTGCAGCAGAACGAGGACATGCGCACCATCTCGGGCTGGGTGGCGATCGTCGCGGTGCCGACCCTCCTCGCCGGCCTGTGGGGGATGAACTTCGAGCACATGCCGGAGCTCGACGAGCGGTGGGGCTACCCGGCGGCGATCGCCGTGATGGTGGTCGTGGCCCTGGTGCTGTTCCGCTGGCTTCGCAAGCGCGACTGGATCTGACGGATCCCGGCTGCCAGCTCAGCCGCCCAGCAGGGCCAGCAGGTCGTCGTGGATCCTGCCGTTGGTGGCCACGCCGCTGCCCCCTCCGGCGCCGGGGCGCCCGCCGAGGTCGGTGAAGCGGCCGCCGGCCTCCGACATGATGACGGGCGCCGGGGCCACGTCGTACAGCTCCACCACCGGGTCGACCATGGCGTCCAGCCGTCCCGTCGCCACCAGGGCGTACCCGTACCCGTCGCCCCACGTGCGCAGCTCGCACCCGGCGCGCTTGACCGCCAGGAGCTGCTCTTCGGGCCAGTGGCTGTAGCTCGACGACGACAGGTAGGCCCCGGCCAGGGACGCCGTGGCGCTGACCTGGGCCCGTCGGCCGTCCCACCAGGCTCCCCGTCCCCGCCCGGCGTAGACGACCTGCCGCAACGCCGGTAGCGCGATCACCCCCAGGGCGGGGCCGTGCTCGTCGTCGAGGGCGAGGAGCGTCGAGTACAGGGGGACGCCGCGCGTGAACGCCTTGGTGCCGTCGATGGGATCGACCGTCCAGCGCCGCCCGGACGACCCGGCCAGCTCCGGCTCCTCCTCCCCGAGCACGCCGTCCTCGGGGAAGGCGGTGGCCAAACGTGCCCGCACGAGGCGCTCGGCGGCGCGGTCGGCCGCGGTGACGGGGGTGCCGTCGGCCTTGTGGTCGACGGCGAGGTCGGCAGCCTGGAACCAGCGCAGGGTGGACTCGCCGGCGGCCCGGGCCACGCCCACCGCGAAGTCGAGCAGCGCGGGATCGACGGGAGGACCTGCCGGCGCCCCGGCGGGGCGGCCCCCGCCGGGCGGCCGGGCATCGGCACAGGGAGGGGGAGGCATGCGACGACCATCGTGGCAGAGCCGGCCGCGGCCCGGCGACGGGCCGGCCCCGTCAGGGGGCCGGGGCGATCACGAAGAACAGCCGGGCCTGGCAGCAGGCCTTGCCGGCCACCGTGACCGACGCCGAGCCCCAGCCGCCGCGGGCCGACAGCTTCTCCAGCTCGACGGCGAGCGTCATCTCGTCGCCGGGCCGGACCTGCCGGCGCCAGCGGACGCCCTCGACCCCGCCGAACAGGGGTAGCGACCCCGCGTAGCGGTCGAGGGACAGGAGCGCCACCGCACCGGCCTGTGCCAAGGCCTCCAGCTGGATCACGCCGGGGAGCACCGGGTTCCCCGGGAAGTGCCCGGCCAGGAACGCCTCGTCGCCGGTGACCCGGTAGCGGCCCACGACCCGTTCCCCCGGGACGAGCTCGTCGACGGCGTCGACGAACCGGAACGGTGGCCGGTGAGGCAGCAGGGCGACGGGATCCCGGCCGTCACCGAGCCGGACGGTGCTGCCCTCGGGGGTCCGGGCCGAGGGACCCGGTCCGCCGGGGGAGGGGGTGTACCCGCTCACCCCTCCCCGCCCGCGTCGCTCGTCACGGTGCCGGGCCCGGGCGTCCGGGGAGCGGCGACGCCGTCGAGGGCTCCGCCGTCCCCGACGGTCGCCCGCTCGTCGCCGGTGTCGCCGGTGTCGCCGGTGTCCGCCCCCGGCCCGGTCCCGTCCTCGACCCGCGCCTCACCGTTGGCCAGGGCCACGGCGTGGGCGCCCCCGTCCACGTGCACGAGCTCGCCGGTGGTGGCCGGGAACCAGTCCGACAGCAGGGCGACGCAGGCCCGCGCCACCGGCTCGGGATCCCGCACGTCCCACCCCAGCGGTGCCCGGGTGCCCCACGCGCCCTCCATGGCCGCGAAGCGGGGGATGGACCGGGCGGCCAACGTGCGCAGGGGCCCGGCGGCCACCAGGTTGACGCGCACGCCCCGGGGGCCGAGGTCGCGGGCCAGGTAGCGGGCGGTGGCCTCGAGCGCCGCCTTGGCCACCCCCATCCAGTCGTAGGCGGGCCACGCCTGGCTGGCGTCGAAGTCGAGCCCCACGATCGACGCGCCCCGGGGCATCAGGGGGACGAGCGTCCGGGTGAGGGAGGCGAGCGAGTACGTGGACACGTGCAGGGCCGTGGCCACGTCGTCCCATCCCGCGCCGAGGAGGCCCTCGTCGTGGCCCAGGCAGGCGTCCGGGGCGAAGCCGATGGCGTGGAGGGCGCCGTCCACCCGCCCCCAGCGGCGGTCGAGCTCGGCAGCCAGGGCCCGGTGGTGGGCGGGGTCGGCCACGTCGAGCTCGAGGACGTCCGGCGGGGCGGGCAGCGTCCGGGCCACCCGCTCGGTCAACCGCAGGCCACGACCGAAGGAGGTGAGCACCACGTCGGCTCCCTGCTCCTGGGCGAGGCGCGCCACGGTGGCGGCGATCGAGTCCTTGGTCAGCACGCCCGTGATCACGAGCTTCTTGCCGTCGAGCAGCATGGTGGGACCTCTCAGAGCGGGATGTTCTCGTGGCGGCGTGCCGCCAGGCGCTCGCGCTTGGCCGCGAGGGCCAGGAGGGCGCCGGCCACCGCCTCTCGGGTGGCCGCCGGGTCGATCACGTCGTCGACGAACCCGCGGTCGAGGGCGGCGGCGGGGGACAGGTGCTCGGCCTCGTAGTCGGCCTCCAGCGCGGCCCGGCGGGCGGCGCGGGCCGGGCCGTCGGGCGCGGCGGCGAGGGCCCGCCGGCCCAGGATCTCGACGGCTCCCTGCGCTCCCATGACGGCGATCTCCGCCGAGGGCCAGGCGAGGGCGCAGTCGTTCCCCATCGACTTGCAGTCCATGACGATGAACGCCCCGCCGTAGGCCTTGCGCAGGACGACGCAGACCCGGGGGACGGTGGCCTCGGCGTAGGCGAAGGCCAGCTTGGCGCCGTGGCGGATCATGCCCCGCCACTCCTGGTCGCGCCCGGGGCGGAAGCCGGGCGTGTCGACCAGGGTGACCAGCGGGATGTTGAAGGCGTCGCAGAACCGGACGAAGGACGCCCCCTTCTGGGAGCCCTCGATGTCGAGCGCGCCGGCGAGCTGGTTCGGTTGGTTGGCCAGGAGCCCGACCGGACGGCCGGCGACCCGGGCGAGCCCGGTGACGACGCTGGTGCCGTATCCGCTCCGCAGCTCCAGGAAGGTGGTGTCGTCGACGACGTCGAGGATCACGGAGCGGACGTCGTAGGAGATCCGAGGGTCGGCGGGGACGCTGGTGGCGGCGACCTGGCTGGGCCGGTCGACGGGATCGGCCGTGGCGATCCGGTGGGGTAGCGACCCGGTGTTGGCCGGGACCAGGTCGAGGAGGTCGGCCACCAGGTCCAGGGCCTCGTCGAGGTCGTCCGCCACGAGGTCGGCCACGCCGGACCTCCCGCCGTGCACCCACGCCCCGCCGACGAGGTCGGCGTCGAGCAGCTCGGATCCGGTGATGCGGGCCGAGCTGGCCGGCGCGTTGACGAAGGCGTGGGCCCGGGTGGTCATCACCACGACGTCGGCGAGGCCGAGCACGACGGCGGGACCGCCCAGGCACGGTCCGTCGACCACCAGGATGGTGGGCACCTGGCCCGACGCGTCGGCCAGCGCCCGGGCCACGCGAGCCCAGGCGTGCAGGTCGGCGAGGCCGCTGTGGGTGCCGAGCCCGACCTGGCCTAGGACGCCGACCACCGGGATGCCCGACTCCACGCCGGCGGTGACCGTGCGGGCCATCACGTCGGCCGCTGCCGCCTGGTCGGCGGCGGGGGCGCCCCGGAACCAGGCGACGGGGGCGTCGGACGGCAGCCACGGCGCCGTCCCGAGCCCGGCCTCGATGCCCCCGGAGCGTCCCCGCCCGATGGGGAGGCGGGGAGCCTCGGCGCCGGTGACGACCGCGACCATCAGGCGGGCAGGAGGACGAGGGCGACGTTGTGCCCGCCGAAGGCGAACGACGTCGACACCACGGGGGCCCGGCCGATCGACCGGGGAGCCCCGGACACGACGTCGACCGGGAGGTCGCTGTGACGGTGGTTGGCCGTGGGGGGGACGACGCCCTTGTCGGCGGCCACGAGGGAGGCGACGGCCTCGACCGCACCGGCGGCACCGATGAGGTGACCGGTGACGCCCTTGGTGGAGGTCACCGGCACGGCGCCGGGACCGAACACCTTGGCGATGGCGACAGCCTCCGCCGAGTCGTTCAGCGGGGTCGACGTGCCGTGGGCGTTGACGTGGCCGACGGCCGACGGCGGCAGTCCCGCGTCGGCCAGGGCCAGCTCGATGGCGGCCTGGGCTCCCGAGCCGTCCTCCAGGGGTGCGGTGATGTGGTGGGCGTCGCACGTCATGGCGTAGCCGGCGACCTCGCCGAGCACGGGTGCGCCCCGCGCCACGGCGTGGTCGTGGCGCTCGAGCACGAGGAAGCCCGCCCCTTCCCCCATGACGAAGCCGTCGCGGTCGTCGTCGAAGGGTCGGGACGCGGTGGAGGGGTCCTCGTTGCGGCTGAGGGCCCCCATGCGGGCGAAGGCCGCCATCGTCACCGGCGTGATGCAGGACTCGGCACCGCCGCACACCGCCACGTCGACCGTGCCGTCGCGGATGAGGCGGGTCGCCTCGCCGATGGCGTTGGCGCCCGTGGCGCACGCGGTGGCCACGGCGGCGTTGGGCCCCGAGAAGCCATTGCGGATGCCGATGAGCGCGGCCGTGGCGTTGGCCATCATCATGGGGACCAGGAAGGGCCCCACCTTGCCGGCACCCTTGTGGGCGTAGGTGACGATCTGCTCCTCGAGGGTGCGGATGCCGCCGATGCCGGAGCCGGCCACCACGCCGCAGCGCACCGGGTCGGCCCCGAGGGGCCCACACGCGGTGGCGGCGGTGACGGCGTCGGAGGAGGCGCCGATGCCGAGCAGCGAGACGCGATCGGTCCGGCGCGCCTCCTTGGTGTTCACGTAGTCGGTGGGGTCGAACTCGGGCACCTCGCAGTCGATGCGGACCGACAGCTCGGTGGGGTCGAACAGCGTGACCGGTGCCGCCATCGAGCGGCCCGCCACCAGGGACGTCCACAGCTCGTCCACCGTGAGGCCGCCGGGCGCCTTGACGCCCATGCCGGTGACCACGACCCGGGGTCGCCCACGGTGGTCGGTGCCCGACGAAGGGTTGGGCCTGCTCACGTCTTGGCGGCGCTGGCCGCCAGGATCAGGTTGACGGCGTCGCCGACGGTGCGCACGTCGCCGAGGTCGTCTTCGTCGATGGTGACGTCGAGGTCGTCCTCGAGCTGCATCACCAGCTCGACGAGGTCGAGGCTGTCGGCGTCGAGGTCCTCGGCGAACGAGGCCGCCTCGGTCACCTGGTCGGCGTCGACGGACAGCACGTCGACCGCTGCGGTGGTGATGGCGGCGAGGGCGGTGGCTCGGTCCATGGGTTCTCCTTGGGGTGCGGGGGGACGATGGGTGGTCGTGGTCAGCGTCCCATGCCGAGGCCGCCGTCGACGGGCACGACCGTGCCCGTCACGTAGGAGGCGGCGTCGCTGCACAGGAAGGCGACGACCGCCGCCACCTCTTCGGGGCGACCGAACCGACCCATCGGGGTGGCGGCGGCGAGGGCGTCCTGCCGGGCCTGGGGAAGGGCGGCGGTCATGGCGGTGGCCACGGGGCCGGGCTCGACCACGTTGACGGTCACGTTGCGGGTGGCGACCTCCCGAGCGATGGACCGGCTGAGGCCGACGAGGCCGGCCTTGGCGGCCGCGTAGTTGGCCTGGCCAGGTGAGCCGGTGGCGGCGACGATGGACGACACGGAGACGACGCGGCCCCAGCGGGCCCGCACCATCGGTCGCAGCGCCCGCCGGGTCACCAGGAACGGCCCGGTGAGATCGGTGTCGAGGACGTGCGACCAGTCCTCGTCCCGCAGCTGCACGACGAGCTTGTCGCGGTTGGCCCCGGCCGCGTTGACCAGGACCTCGACCGGTCCCCACGCCTCCTCCACGGTGGCGAACGCGGCGTCGACGGCGGCGGGGGAGGTGACGTCGGCGTGGACGGCGAGGGCGGTGCCGCCGGCGGCCGCGATGGCATCGACCACCTTGTCGGCGGCGCCGGCGGACGTTCCGTAGCCGACCGCGACCCGGTGTCCGCCGGCGGCCAGCGCCGTGGCGCACGCCGAGCCGATGCCGCCGGACGCGCCGGTGACGAGGGCGACCCGGCCGCTCATGACGGCACGTCCGCCGTCGCGGTCGACCCCCAGCGCCACAGCGCGGTGCCGACGGTGAGACCGGCACCGAAGCCGCACATCAGGACCAGGTCGCCGTCCCGGACGGTGCCGTCCCGGGACGACTCGGCCAGTGCCACGGGGATCGACGCCGCCGACGTGTTGCCGTACCGCTCGATGGTCGAGGAGGTGCGGGCCGGGTCGAGGCCGGTGCGGGCGAGGACGGCGTCGACGATGCGGGCGTTGGCCTGGTGGGGGACGAACAGGGTGACGTCGTCGGGACCGCAGCCGGCCTGGTCGAGGGTGCGCCCGATGGAGGCCTCGACGGCCCGGACGGCCCGGCGGAACACCTCACGGCCCTCCATGCGCAGGTGGTGCTCCCCGGCGGCGACGGTGTCGGCGCTGGCCGGCCGGGCGCTCCCCCCGGCCGGGATGACCAGGAGGTCGACGCCCGCCGGGTCGTTCACCAGGTCGCACGCCACCAGGCCGGGCGTCGGCCCGGGGGGGACGGGGGAGGGACGGGGGGGAGCGGTCGTGCCGCCCGCGGTGAGGACCATGGCACCTGCGCCGTCGGCGAAGAGCACGGCCGTCGACCGGTCCGTGACGTCGATGGCACGGGTCATGGTGTCGGCCCCGACGAGCAGCACCGTGCGGGCGGCACCGGTGGCCAGGAGCCCGGCGGCGACGACGCTGCCGTACACGAACCCCGCGCAGGCGGCGTTGAGGTCGGCAGCGCCGGCGTTGGCGCCGATGTCGGCGACGACCTGCGAGGCGGTCGACGGGAGCGGCATGTGCGGGGTCGTCGTGGCGACCAGCACCACGTCGACCTGCGAGGCGGTGACGCCGCCGTCGTCCAGCGCGGCCCGGGCGGCGGCCACGGCCAGGGTGCGGGTCGACTCGTCGGGTCCCGCCCAGCGTCGCTCCCGGATCCCCGAGCGCTCCACGATCCAGGCATCGGAGGTGTCCATGAAGGCCACGAGGTCCTCGTTGGTGACGCGACGCTCCGGCAGGGCGGCACCGCAGCCGGCGATGCGCACGCCGGTGGTCGTGGCGGCCGGGGTGCGCA
>DASUJB010000158.1:0-7479 GCA_036279475.1 Acidimicrobiales bacterium
CCGTCAGGGGCCGCGGCCCCGGTCCCGGCACCGGCGTCCTCGGCAGCCCGCTCGGCCAGCAGGCGGCGGACGGCCAGCATCTCGACGATGCGGTCCTTGACCTCCTCCAGGCCGGTGTGGTCGGCGTCGAGCACGGCCCGGGCCCGCTGGATGTCGAGGTCGTCGACGCTGCGCTGGCCCCAGGGCACCTCGAACACGGTGTCGAGCCAGGTACGGATCCAGCCGTGCTCGACGTTCTGCTCCGGGGTGCGCTCGAACCGGTCGATCTCGCGGGCGACGGCCTTGCGGGTCTCCTCGCTGAGGGCACCGGCCTCGACGAGCCGGGCCAGCCGCTGGCGGTAGCCGTCGACCGAGTCGTCCTCGTCCTCGCCGAGCTCCTTGCGGATGGCGTCCATCTGCTGGCGCAGCAGGAACTCCCGCTGGCGGTCCTCCAGGCCGGCGGTGACGTCGTTGCGGATCTTCTCGGACAGCTCGTGCTCGGCCAGGGCGTCCTTCACCCAGCCCAGCACCAGCTCCAGCCGCCGACCGAGGTCGAGGGTCTCGAGGAGCTGGACCTTGCGGTCGGCGCCCAGGTCGGGCCACCACCCCACCAGGTCGGCCAGCGAGGAGGGATCGTCGACGCCGCGCAGCGCCTCGGCGAGCCGGCGCCCGCCCACCGCGTCGAACAGGGCCCGCAGGGCGGCGCGCAGCTCGGTGGCGGTGGCCGCGGCCTCCTCGGTCACCTCGTCGTCGGCGACGGGGTTGGCGTGCACCCACAGGCCACTGGTCTGGCCGATGACGCCCAGGCCGACCTCGGCCCGGCGGACGGCCCGGATGACGAGGGCCGGCATGCCCCCGGGCAGGTTGCCACGGTTCTCGATGCGGGCGACGGTCCCCACCCGGGCGTAGCGCCCGTCGGGGAGGCGAGGGACGAGCAGCAGGGTCTCGCCCGTGGTGGCGGCCGCGTCGGCCGCCGCCCGCGCCTCGTCGGTCTCGAGGGCGAGCGTCACCACCATGCCCGGCAGCACCACGTCGTTGGTGAGCGGCAGGACCGGCAGTGTCATGGTGTCAAGTTCGGCCATCACGGCCCCCTTCGGCCCGGGAGTGGAGATCTCTTTGCGTGAGTGAACAACGCTAGGACCGGGTTGGGCATTTCACACCCACAAAGGTTGAGCGCGTAGCACGCAGGTACGCGTCGCTATGGTCGGGCACCGTGGTGCTGGCCCAGTCGACCGATCCCGCCACGCTGCAGCAGGCGTGCGGCGACGACCCCTCCCTCGTGTGCCGCCGGGTCCTCGAGGCCACCGGCAGCCCCGGCTGGGCGGAGGCCATCGACAAGGTGCTGGCCACGCCGCTCACCATCCTCCTGATCCTGGCCGTCGCCTACCTGGCCAACGCCCTGGTGCGCCGAGCCATCAGGCGGCTCACCGCCAAGATCGGGGACCCCGAGGCCCAGGCCAAGGTGCGGGAGCTGAAGCGGCGGGCGCCGCCCGCCATCGTCGACACCGGCTCCCTGTCGCTGCGGTCGGCGGCCCGTGCCCGCACGCTGGCCCTCGTGCTGCGCTCCATCGCCTCGGTGACCATCTGGGCCATCGCCGTCGCCATGGTGCTGGGCGAGCTGGGCGTCAACCTCGGGCCCCTCGTGGCCGGGGCCGGGGTCGCCGGCGTCGCCATCGGCTTCGGGGCCCAGAGCCTGGTGAAGGACTTCCTGACCGGGATCTTCATGCTGGTCGAGGACCAGTACGGCGTGGGTGACATCGTGGACGTCGGCGAGGCCGCCGGGACGGTCGAGGCCGTGTCCCTGCGCACCACCCGGATCCGCTCGGTCGACGGCACGGTGTGGCACGTCCCCAACGGCACCATCGACCGGGTGGGCAACATGTCCCAGCAGTGGGCCCGGGCCCTCGTCGACGTGGACGTCGCCTACGGCACCGACGTCGACGCCGCCCAGGCCGTCATCAAGCAGGTGGCCGACGAGCTCGCCCGCGAGCCGGCCTGGTCCGAGCGGATCCTCGAGGAGCCCGAGGTGTGGGGCGTCGAGTCGCTCGGCACCGACGCCATCTCGATCCGCCTCGTGGCCAAGACCCGGCCCGGCGACCAGTTCGACGTGATGCGGGAGCTGCGCCGGCGCCTGAGCGGCGAGCTGGCCCGCGTCGGGATCGAGGTCCCGTTCCCCCAGCGGTCGGTGTGGGTCCGGCGCGACCCGGGGTCGTCCCACGAGGTCGACGGTGACGGCGACGAGCTGCTGGCACCGGCCCACGACCCCACCCCGCTCACCTCGCTCGACCAGCCCCCGTCGACCGGCGACGAGGGCTGAGCGCCGGGCTCAGGCGGGGGCCAGGGCCACGACGACGGCCGGCTGGTCGGCGGGGACCAGCTCGACGGCCCCGATGCGGCCGGCCGAGCGGAGGTCGTCGAGCGCTCGCTCCAGCAGCGCCAGCCGGTCGGCGGTGTCGGCGACGGTGACCGACGAGACGTCGGTGCGCATCGACCGCTTGGCCTCGCTCTTGGCCCGGCGGACCTCGCCCAGGACGGCGGCCGCCGTCGCCAGCACCGCAGGGTCGGGTTCGTCGCCGGGCGCGGCGGCGTCGGCCCCGGCGGCCTGGTGGAGCGCGTCGGCCGACGGCCACGCCGAGCGGTGGACCGAGCCCTCCTGCCACCACGACCACACCTCCTCGGTGACGAAGGGGAGGAAGGGGGCGAACAGGCCGAGCAGCGTGCGCAGGGCCAGGCCGAGGGCGGTGCGGGCCGACGCCGCCCCCGCGTCGCCGTCGGCGCCGTAGGCCCGGTTCTTCACCAGCTCCAGGTAGTCGTCGCAGAACGACCAGAAGAAGCTCTCGGTGCGCTCGATGGCCCGGGCGTAGTCGAAGCGGTCGAAGGCGGCCGTGGCCTCGGCCACCAGGTCGCCCAGGGCCGACAGCATCGACCGGTCGAGCGGCTCGGTGACCTCGCCGGCGGTGGTGGAGCCGAGCCCCAGCGCGAAGCGCGAGGCGTTGAGCAGCTTGATCGCCAGCTTGCGCCCGATGCGGAACTGGCCCTCGTCGAACACCACGTCCATGCCCGGCCGCCCGTTGGCGGCCCAGTAGCGGACGGCGTCCGCCCCGTACCGCCCGATCAGCTGGGCGGGGTCGTCGGCGGCGTTGGCCGCCGACTTGGACAGCTTCTTGCGGTCGGGGTCGACGATGAACCCGGCCACGGCGGCGTTGGCCCAGGGGACCGAGCCGTGCTCGTAGTGGGCCCGGACGACCGTGTAGAAGAGCCAGGTGCGGATGATGTCGTGGGCCTGGGGGCG
The DNA here is from genome assembly GCA_036279475.1 of Acidimicrobiales bacterium. Lineage (GTDB taxonomy): Bacteria > Actinomycetota > Acidimicrobiia > Acidimicrobiales > VFJN01 > ZC4RG19. Next base: position 3,272 of record DASUJB010000158.1, read on the forward strand.
CAGGTCCATGGGGAAGGTCCGGTCGAAGAGGTCGGGGTCGTCCACCCAGCCGGTCGCGATCTGCGGCGACAGCGAGGACGTGGCCCACGTGTCCATGACGTCGGGGTCGGCCGTGAACCCCCCGGGCTTGTCCCGCTGGTCGTCGTCGTAGCCGGGGGCCGGGTCGGTGGTGGGGTCGACCGGTAGCGCCGCCTCGTCGGCCACGATGGGGGCGAGGTAGTCGACCCGACCGTCGTCGTCGACGGGGTACCAGACGGGGAACGGCACGCCGAAGAACCGTTGCCGGGTGACGTTCCAGTCGCCCTGCAGGCCGTTGACCCAGTTCTCGTAGCGGACCCGCATGAAGTCGGGCCACCAGTTGATCTGGCGGCCCCGCTCGAGCAGGACCTCCTTGTCGGGGTAGCGGATCATCCACTGGTGCGAGGTGACGATCTCGAGGGGGTGGGTGCCGTTCTCCCAGAACTTGACCGGGTGGGTGATGGGCCGGGGTGGGCCCTCCATGAGGCCGGCCTCCGCCAGGAGCTCGACGATGCGGGCCTGCGCCTGGCGGACGGTGCGCCCGGCCAGCTCGTCGTAGGCGGACTGGGCCGCAGCGGGATCGGACGACTCCCACCCCGGTGCGCCCCAGGTGAGCGGGCGCAGCCGGCCGTCGCGCTGCACCACCGGGCGGAGGGCCAGGCCCAGCTCGCGCCACCAGGTGACGTCGGTGGTGTCGCCGAAGGTGCAGATCATGGCGATGCCGGTGCCCTTGTCCGGTGTCGCCAACGGGTGGGCGACGATGGGCACCTCCACGCCGAACAGGGGGGTGCGGGCCGCCTTCCCGAACAGCGGGCGGTACCGCTCGTCGTTGGGGTGGGCCACCAGGGCCACGCAGGCTGGCAGCAGCTCGGGCCGGGTGGTGTCGACCCGGATGGGCGCGCCGTCCGGGCCCTCGAAGCGCAGCCGGTGGTAGGCCCCGGGCACGTCGCGGTCCTGCAGCTCGGCCTGGGCCACGGCGGTGCGGAAGTCGACGTCCCACAGCGTGGGGGCCTCGGACCGGTAGGCCAGGTCGCGGCGGAACAGGCGCAGGAAGCCCCGCTGGCTGGCGCGGGTCGCCTCGGGCCCGATGGTGCGGTACGTGTGCGACCAGTCCACCGACAGGCCGATGTCCGACCACAGGTCGAAGTAGCCCTGCTCGAGCTGCTCGACGACCTGGCCGCACAGCTCGACGAAGTTGGGCCGGCTGACGGGGACGGGCCGCTCCCTCCTCCCCACCGGCCCGGGGGGCCGGAAGTCGGGGTCGTAGGGGAGCGACGGGTCGCAGCGGGTCCCGGTGAGGATCTGCACCCGGCGCTCGACGTTGAGGCCGTTGTCGTCCCAGCCCATGGGATAGAAGACCTCGCGGCCCCGCATGCGCTGGTAGCGGGCGACGGTGTCGGTCTGCGTGTAGGAGCAGAGGTGGCCCGGGTGCAGGGTGCCCGACACCGTCGGCGGCGGGGTGTCGATAGAGAACACCTCGTGGCGCTCCCGCGTGCGGTCGAAGCGGTAGGTCCCCTCGTCGGCCCAGCGGGCGCGCCAGCGGGCCTCGAGGCCGTCGAGGCTGGGCTTGTCGGGGACGCGGCGCTCGCTCACCCCCGCCAGGTTACCGACGGCCCGCCAGGGCCTCGAAACGGTTCGCCGTGGCCGCCTGGTCCCACGACCACCTGTCTGGGAGGTGCCCGGGTGGGGAAGACTGCGCGGGTCACGGACGCGCCGGAGGTTCCCCCTCTCCATGAGCTCCCTCGCTGCCCCCGTCCCACCCCCGCCCTCCATCGGCGACGCCGAGGACCGCCTCGTGTGGATCTTCGGCTCCTCGCGCAGCGGCAGCACGTGGCTGCTCCGCATGCTGGGCGGCCTGGACGACGTGGTCCCGATCGACGATCCCCACCTCGGCCACCACCTCGGGGTGTGGCGACCCATCTCCCTGGCCTGGGGGGCGGCCGAGCACCCGCCCCGGCTCACCACGCTCGACCGGGTGAAGCACGACAAGGACAGCTACTTCTTCAGCGACCGCTACCGCCACGCCTGGGCACCGGCGCTGCGCCAGCTCGTCGTCGACCGCTTCGACGCCGAGGTCGCGGCCAACGCCAGGGTCGCCCGCCCGGTCACGGTGGTGAAGGAGCCAGGCTCCCACGTCGCCGACCTGTTGCTGGACCTGTTCCCCGGCTCCCGCCTGGTGTTCCTGCTGCGCGACGGCCGCGACGTGGTGGACTCGTGGCTGGCCGCGTACCGGGCCGGCTCCTGGGCCCTCGACGAGGGCGCCTTCCCGGTCACCGAGACCGGCCGTGCCGCCCTGGTGCGCTGGCAGTCCGCGGTGTGGGCCTTCCGCACGGCGGTCGTGCGGCGCGCCTTCGACGCCCAACCCCCGGACCGCCGCGTGCTGGTGCGCTACGAGGACCTGGTGGACGATCCGGTCCGCCAGCTCCGCCGCATCGTCGCCGATCTGCCGTTCGAGGCGACGACCGACGACCTCCGCCGGGTGGCCGAGGCCCACGACTACGCGGCCGTGCCCGAGGCCGACAAGGGCGAGCGCAAGCCCATCCGCTCGGCCACGCCCGGGGGCTGGCGCACCAACCTCTCGCCGCGGGAGCACGAGATCATGCACGAGGTGATGGGGCCCGAGCTGGCCGAGGTGGGCTACCTGGGCGCCGTGCTGGACCGCGGCTGACCCGGCACAGCCGGCGAGCACCCCGGCCGGGGGCACGACGGTGTCCGGTCGCTCGCCTACCCTGCCACCCATGTTGCGGCTCTTCGACACGGCCAAGGGGGCCGTCGCCCCCGTGGAGCTCCGCGAGCCGGGGCGGGTGTCGATGTACGTCTGCGGCCCCACCGTGTACGGCCCGCCACACCTCGGTCACGGCCGGTTCTCCCTGGTGTTCGACGTGCTGCGCCGCTACCTCGCCTGGACCGGCCTCGACGTGACCTACGTGTCCAACATCACCGACGTCGACGACAAGATCATCCAGCGTGCCCACGACGAGGGCCGCGACTGGCGCGACGTCGCCCGCCGCTGCGAGGCCGTGTGGTACCGGGCCATGGATGCACTCGGGGTCCGCCGCCCCGACCACGCGCCCCACGCCACCGCCTACGTCGGCGACATGGTGGAGCTGATCGGCCGCCTGGTCGAGCGGGGGGCGGCCTACGAGACCTCCGACGGGGTCTACTTCCGGTCAGAGGCGGTCGACGACTACGGCCTGCTGGCCCGTCAGCCACTCGACTCGCTCAAGGCCGGGGCACGCGTGGAGGGCAGCGAGGAGAAGCGCTCGCCGGTCGACTTCGCCCTGTGGAAGAAGGCCAAGCCCGGCGAGCCGAGCTGGCCGTCGCCCTGGGGGCCGGGCCGCCCGGGCTGGCACACCGAGTGCGTGGTGATGGCGCTCGACCTGCTGGGCGAGGACTTCGACCTGCACGGCGGCGGGCAGGACCTGGCCTTCCCCCACCACGAGAACGAGCGGGCGCAGGCCGTCGCCGCCGGGCGCCGCTTCGCCCGCACCTGGGTGCACAACGGGTTCGTCGAGGTCGAGGGCACCAAGATGTCCAAGTCGCTTGGCAACGTCGCCAACCTGGTCGACCTGGTCGAGCGGTACGACCCCCGCGCCTACCGGCTGCTGGTGCTGCGGTCGCACTACCGGTCACCCATCGACGTGACCGACGACAGCCTGCGTGACGCCGAGGCGGCGCTCGAGCGGCTCGACGCCTTCGCCCGCCGGGTGGCGGCCACGCCCGGGGCGTCGCCCGCCGCGGGCGGCGCCGACAGCGGCGCGCTCGACCGCTTCCGCGCCGCCATGGACGACGACCTGCAGGCGCCGACGGCCACCGGCCTCCTGTTCGACCTGGTCCGCCGGGCCAACGCCGCCCTCGACGCCGGGGACGTGGCAGCGGCGGCGCCGCTGGCGGCGGCGGTCGGCGAGATCGCCGGCGCCCTCGGGCTCGAGCTGCGCGCCGGGCCGGTGGAGCCCGTGCCCGGCGAGATGGCGGCGTGGGCAGCCGAGCGGGACGAGGCGAGGGCGGCGCGGGACTGGGCGCGAGCCGACGCCCTGCGCGACCGCATCACCGCGGCCGGCTACGTCGTGGAGGACACCCCCGCCGGAACCGTCGTCCGCCGGGGCTGACCGGCGGGGACAGGACCTCGCGGGGGCTGGCGCGCGGCCTCGGTCAGCGCCGCGCCCGGCGGGACCACCGCACCGGCCGGC
>DASUJB010000159.1:0-8374 GCA_036279475.1 Acidimicrobiales bacterium
GGCCCGGGCGGGCCGCCTGCCCGGTGCGCTGCACGTGTGCGTCCCCGGCGTGGAGAGCGAGGCCCTCCTGTTCCTGCTGGACGAGGCCGGCGTGTGCGCCTCGGCAGCGTCGGCATGCGCCAGCGGCGCCCAGCAGGCGTCCCACGTGCTGGCGGCGATGGGGGTGCCCCCCCGGCTGGCGGCCGGCGCCCTCCGGCTCTCGCTCGGGTGGTCGACCACCGACGCCGACGTGGCCCGGGCGGCCACCGTCGTGCCCGTCGCCGTGGCCCGGCTGCGCGAGGTGGCGGCATGAGGGTGCTGGTGGCGATGTCGGGCGGGGTCGACTCGTCGGTGGCGGCCGCCCGGCTGGTGGCGGAGGGCCACGAGGTGGTGGGCGTGACGATGAAGCTGTGGGGCGGCGAGTCGGACACCGGGTGCTGCTCGGTCGCCGACGTCGACGACGCCCGCCGCGTCGCCCAGCAGCTTGGGGTGGCCCACCACGTGTGGAACTTCGGCGACGACTTCGAGGCCCGGGTGGTCGCTCCCTACGTCGACGCCCACCGCCGTGGCGCCACCCCCAACCCCTGCATCGAGTGCAACCGCCACCTCAAGTTCGACCGGTTGCTGCGGCGGGCCGTGGCCGTGGGGTTCGACGCCGTGGCCACCGGTCACCATGCCCGGGTGGTGCGCCGCCCCGACGGCTCCCGCCGCCTCGCCCGCGGGGCGGACGCCGCCAAGGACCAGAGCTACGTCCTGTACGTCCTGGGCCAGCGCCAGCTGGCCCGCACCGTCCTGCCCGTGGGGGCCACGACCAAGGAGCAGGTGCGGGTGGAGGCCGAGGCGCTGGGCCTGCGCACCGCCGACAAGCCCGACAGCCAGGACGTGTGCTTCGTCACGTCGGCCTCGGGCCGGGCCGGGTTCCTGGGTGACCGCCTCCCCCTGCGCCCGGGGCGGGTGGTCGACGCCGGGGGTCGGGAGCTGGGGCAGGTCCCCGCCGTCGAGCTGGTCACCGTCGGCCAGCGGCGGGGGTTGGGCCTGCCGGGCGGGGGTGCTCCCCGCTACGCGGTGGACGTCGACGTGGCCGCGGCCACGGTGCGCGTGGGAGGAGCCGACGACCTGCTAGTGGACCGCGTGGTCCTCGACCGGGTCGTGTGGGCGGCGGGCCCCGTCGAGGGGCCGCTCGACGTCCAGTGCAGCGCCCACGGCGCCCCCCACCGGGCGGTGGTCCACCCCGGCCCGGCCGCCGGTGACCGGCCCGCCGGTGCCGGCCTCGTCGAGGTGCGCTTCGCCACGCGGCAGCGGCGCGTGGCCCCCGGCCAGTCGGTGGTGCTCTACGACGGCGACGAGGTCGTCGGGGGCGGCTCGGCGACCGCCGCCCCGGCCGGCCCCGGACCTACCTGACCCTCAGGCGGCGGCGCCGGGCCTCGGCCAGGACCCGCCCCGGGCGGGCCGGGGTGACCAGCACGGCCGATGCCGGTGTGAGCGGGGCGGGAGCGCGCCCCCGCCCGAGGGGCAGGAGCTCGACGGGCCCGCTGAGGCGCACCTCGAGGGCGAGGCCGGGGGCCCCGGCGGTGAGGTCGAGGGCGCGGGAGTCGGCGGGCGCCGGTCCCAGCGCCGCCACGTCCTGGCGCCGCAGCAGCACGGGGTCCAGGAGCGTCAGCGGGTCGTGCACCACGACGCCGGCGGGCACGAACACCAGCCACCGCCTGGCCAGGGTGTGCAGGGCCCGCAGCCCCCACCACGCCGCCGGGACGCCGGCGACGAGCGCCACTGCCCCCGCCGCCCACTGGCGGGCGGCCAGCAGCAGCGGTCCCGTGGCCCCGCCGGCCACGACGGCCAGCCACGCCAGCTCGACCGGTCCGGCCAGGAGGCCCACCGGGGTGCGCAGCGGCAGCCGGCGCTCGTCCCCGTAGGACGATCCGTCCACGAAGGCCTCGGCCGTCTCGGGGGCCAGCGCCGCCAGGCACGCCACCACGGCACCCACCACCCCCACGACGTCGGCGCCGTCCACGCCCTCGGCGACCAGGGCGGCCGTGGCCGCGGCCACCGCCGCCGGGGCCGCCACCCGGAGCGCGGTGAGGCTGACCGTCGTGGGGACGAGCGTGGCCACCAGCACCACCGCCCATCCCGCCCACAGCCCCACGCTCGCCACCAGTTGCACGGGTCGGCTGGCGTCCCCCAGCGCCCCACCCACGGCGGGCCCTGCCAGCAACGGCAGCACCGCCCAGGTGGCGCGCGCCGGCCAGGGGGAGTGGACGAGGGCGGCCAGGCGGGCGCCCGCCACCGGTTCCGTCGAGGGGGGTGTGCCCACGGCGGGGAGATTTGCCGATCGTGGTGCTCGCTGGCTATTTCAGACGCTGGTTCCGGCTGAGTGGGGGCTCGACGTGTCCGACTGCCGGCGGCTGCGGGTGGCGGCCGCGTGAGAACGATCGAGCTACCTGTCGGTGTGGCCACGTCCATCGGCAGCCTCCCCCACGTCGACGTGGACGATGCCGTCGAGCTGGCGCTCGGCAGCCAGCCCCGTCTCCCCGCCGCGCCGTCCCTGCCGCGGCGCGCCCCGGTCGAGGGCATGATCCCCCAGGCGGCGTGGGGGATCGGTGGCGTGGTCGTCCTGCCCGACGGCTCGCTGCTCGTCGACGAGGGGGCGGTCGACCCCGCCGCCCCGGTCGACGGGGGCATCGACGCCGAGCCCTTCGTCAGCCTGCGGGCCTTCCTGGCCGCGGTGCGGGGCCGCACCACCCCGTTCAAGGTGCAGCTCACCGGGCCGGTGACCCTGGGCCTGGCCCTGTGCGCGGTGGGCGTGCCGCCGTCCCGGGCCTTCCCGGTGGCCGCCCGGGCCGTCGACGCCCGCGTGCACCACGTGCTGGCCGCCATGGCGGCGTCGGCGCCGGCCGCCACGCCGGTGCTGTTCCTCGACGAACCGGGCTTGCGGGCCGCCCTCGACCCGGGCTTCCCGCTGGGCGTCGACGACACCCTGGACCTGGTGTCGGGGGCCCTGGTGGCGGTGGAGGCCGGTGCGGTGGCCGGCCTGCACTGCTGCGGCCGGGCCGACTGGCCGGTGGTGCTGGCCGCCGGTCCCCAGGTCCTGTCGCTGCCCGTCGACGCCGGGGCCGTCGACCACCCGGGCGCCGTGGCCGACTTCCTGGAACGTGGCGGTCGGCTGGCCTGGGGCGCGGTCCCCACCGACCGGCCGCTGGGCGAGACGGCCGAGATCCTGTGGCGACGCCTCGTGGCCGAGTGGGACGCCCTCGTGGCCGAGGGCTGCGACCCCCGGGCGCTCGTGGGCCAGGCGATGATCACGCCGGCCTGTGGGCTGGTGGGCCTGGACGTCGCCCAGGCGGCCCACGTCCTCGTCCTGACCAGCCTCCTCGCGCAGCGCGTGGCCGACCGCGCCGCCGAGCTGGAGGCCACGCTGGGCGCCTGACGTCGCCGGCCCCGCCGGGCTGGTCGTTAACCTCCGCCCCATGGCCGACCAGGAGATCGAGGAGCGCGCCGCCCGGCTGCGGTCCGAGATCGTCGAGCACGACCGGCGCTACTACCAGCTCGACGAGCCGACCATCAGCGACGCCGAGTACGACGAGCTCGTCCGCCGGCTGCGGGCGCTGGAGGAGGAGTTCCCCGAGCTCGTCACCCCCGACTCCCCCACGCGGACCGTGGGTGGCGCCCCCGCCACCACGGTGTTCGCTCCCGTCGAGCACACCGTGCCCATGATGAGCCTCGACAACGTGTTCGGGGCCGACGAGCTGCGGGCGTGGGTCGAGCGGCTGCACCGGCGGCTGGCGGGAGCGCCGGCGGCGTCCGACGACGAGGGCGGGGACGAGGTCGGCTACGTGTGCGAGCTGAAGATCGACGGCCTCGCCATCTCCGTGCGGTACGAGGGCGGCCGGTACGTCAGGGCCGCCACCCGGGGGGACGGCCGCACCGGCGAGGACGTCACCGAGAACGTCCGGACCATCGACCAGGTACCCGAGGTGCTGGGCGCCGGCGCCCCCGACGTGCTCGAGGTGCGGGGCGAGGTGTACATGGCGCTGTCGGCCTTCCGGGCGCTGAACGACCGCCAGGTCGCCGCCGGGCTGCGCCCGTTCGTCAACCCCCGCAACGCGGCGGCGGGATCGCTCCGCCAGAAGGACCCGCGGGTCACCGCCGGTCGCGAGCTGGCCCTGTGGTCCTACCAGCTCGGTCAGGTGGAGGGCGGTCCCGCCTTCACCAGCCACCACGAGACCCTCGAGTGGCTGGCCTCGCTGGGGTTCCCGGTCAACCCCGAGATCCGTCGCCTGACGCGGCCCGACGACGTGCTGGCCCACTGCCTGCACTGGCAGGAGCACCGCCACGACCTCGACTACGAGATCGACGGCGTCGTCGTCAAGGTGGACGACCTGGCACGCCGCCAGCTCCTGGGCTCGACGTCCAAGGCCCCCCGCTGGGCCATCGCCTACAAGTTCCCCCCCGAGGAGCGCACGACCCGCCTGGAGCACATCCGCGTGTCCATCGGGCGCACCGGCCGGGCCACGCCCTACGCGGTGCTCGAGCCGGTGTTCGTGGGCGGCGTGACGGTGAGCCAGGCCACCCTGCACAACGAGGACCAGGTGGCCGCCAAGGACGTGCGCCCGGGCGACCGCGTGGTCGTTCGGCGGGCCGGGGACGTCATCCCCGAGGTGCTGGGACCGGTGCTGGCGGAGCGGCCGCCCGGCACCCGGCCGTGGACCTTCCCCTCCCGGTGCCCGTGCCCCCTGCGGTCGAGGTTGGTGCGACCCGAGGGCGAGGCCGAGCACCGCTGCATCCACCCCGGTTGCCCCTTCCAGCGCCAGGGCGCCATCGAGCACTTCGCCAGCCGGGGGGCCCTCGACATCGACGCCCTCGGCGAGAAGCGCATCCGCCAGCTGGTGGAGGCGGGCATGGTGACCAGCGTGGCCGACCTCTACACGCTCGACTGGGACGCCGTGGCCCGGCTCGACCGCATGGGGGCCACGTCGGCGGCCAACCTGCGGGCCTCCATCGAGGCGTCGAAGCACCGCCCGCTGTCCCGCCTTCTCGTGGCCCTCAACATCCGCCACCTGGGGCCGGCGGCGGCCGAGGCCTTGGCGGCGGCGTTCGGCGACCTCGACGCCGTCATGTCGGCCTCGGAGGAGGAGCTGGCGGCCGCCGAGGGCGTGGGGCCGGTGATCGCGGCGTCGGTGCGGACGTGGGCATCCGACCCGGCCAACCGGGAGTTGGTGGAGCGGCTGCGGGCGGCCGGGCTCAACTTCGAGGCCCCGCCGGGGGAGACCCGCCCCAAGGTCCTGGCCGGTCGCTCCGTCGTGGTGACGGGCACGCTGGAGGGGTTCAGCCGGGAGGAGGCCGAGGCGGCCATCAAGGCCCGCGGGGGCAAGGCGCCAGGCAGCGTGTCCAAGAGGACGACGGCCGTGGTGGTGGGCGAGGACCCGGGGGCGGCGAAGGTCACCAAGGCGCGGGAGCTGGACGTCCCCGTGCTGGACGAGGAGGGCTTCCGCCACCTGCTCGACACGGGCGAGGTGCCCGCCTGAGGGTCACACCACCTCGAAGCACCAGGGGATCCTCCGGTCGTCGCCCCCCCGGCCCTCGGCGAGCTGCCAGATGACGGCCGTCACGCAGTTCCGGCCCGGTCGCAGCTCCTCGACGGCGCGGCCGGGGCCCGGCGTGAACTGGACCAGGCCGATCTCGGGCGTGAGCTGGAGCTCCTGGCGGGGTATCTCGACGTCGTCGACCACCAGGGCGGCGTCCCACCCGGCGACGAGGTCGATGCCGATGCTGGTCTGCTGGGGCACCTGGGCGTCGCGCCGGGGTATCAGGTCCTCGACCACCGCCTCGTCGCCTCCCCGCAGCACCGGGTCGTCGCCGCCCTCGTCGAGGGCCAGGACGGCCAGGGTGAACAGGCCGGCGGCCACGGCCACCACGACCGCGGCCACGACCTTGAACCTCGTGCTGTAGACGTCCGGCTGGGCCATGGCCCGCCGATCCTGGCACGGGGGCCGGTGCCCGTGGAACTCGGGGGCAGGTGTCCCGGGTGAGGTGGGGCGGGCCGGGTAACCTCTCGCCGTGGCCGTGACCTCCACGACCGGTCAGGTCGGTCGCGTGCTGGGTGGGCGCTATCGGTTGCTGGCGTTGCTCGGGACGGGCGCCTCGGCCCAGGTGTACCTGGCCGACGACGTGCGACTGCGGCGGCGGGTGGCCGTGAAGGTGCTCCACCCGGCCCTCGTCGACGACGGATCCTTCCTCCGCCGCTTCCGGGCGGAGGCCCAGGCCGCCGCGTCGCTGAGCCACCCCCACCTGCTGGCCGTGTTCGACTGGAGCGACGAGGCCACGCCCTTCCTGGTGACCGAGCACCTGGCGGGCGGGAGCCTGCGCTCGCTGCTCGACGCCGGCCACCGGCTGTCGCCGGCGCAGGCCCTGGTGGTCGGGCTGGAGGCGGCACGGGGCCTGGACCACGCCCACCGCCAGGGCTTCGTCCACCGCGACATCAAGCCGGCCAACCTGCTCTTCGGGGCGGACGGCCGCCTGCGGGTGGCCGACTTCGGCCTGGCCCGGGCCGTCGCCGAGGCGGGGTGGACCGAGCCGGGGGCGGTGCTGGGCACGGCGCGCTACGCCTCGCCGGAGCAGGTGCGGGGCGAGGGCCTCGACGGCCGCAGCGACGTCTACTCCCTGGCCCTCGTCCTGGTGGAGGCGGTCACGGGCCGGGTGCCGTTCACGGCCGACACCACCATCGGCACGCTCATGGCCCGGCTGTCGCGGTCGATCGACGTGCCCGACGACCTGGGGCCGCTGCGACCGGCGTTGGCGGAGGCCGGTCGGCTCGACCGGGACGAGCGCTCCGATGCCGCCGCCCTGGCCCACGAGCTGGTGGCCACCGCGCCGGCGCTGACCCGTCCCGACCCCCTGCCCCTCGTGGGCCCCGGGGGGTTGGAGGCGGCCGGCGACGCCACCCTGCTGCGGCCCACCTCGGCGCCACCCCCCGTGGTGGCCTCGCCGGGCCGCTCGCACGGGGACCCGAGCAGTGCCATCGGGGCGGGACCCACCATCCTCGGTGCCGACGGGACACCCTCCGTGCCGGCCGCCGGCCCCTCCGCGCCTCCGGGGGGACGGCCGACCACCGCTCCCTGCCGCCGGTGGAGGGGTCGGGCCGGTGGAGGGGCGGCGGGCGGGGCCCTGCCCTACGGCGGCCCGGCGGCGGGCGGCGGGCCCCTGGGCATGTCGCCCAACGACCGCGGCGCCCGGCGCCTCCTGCTGGGGGCGGTGGCCGTGCTCGTGACCGTGGTCCTCGGTGTCGCGGGCGGCTGGCTCTACGGACGGTCGCGGACCCCCACCTACCCCGTGCCGGACCTGGTCGGCATGCAGCGCGTCGACGTGCCCGGGGCGGTGGCCGGCCACGACTGGGACATCGCCGACGAGCACATCCGTCGCGACGGCACGCGGCCGGGGCAGGTCATGGCCACCGATCCCGCGGCCGGGCGGGAGCTCGCCCGGGGCGCCACGCTGCACGTCGTGGTGTCCGACGGCGCCACGCTGGTCGCCGTCCCCACCGACCTGGTGGGGAAGGAGGGCCACGAGGCCGTGGCCGCCCTCGAGGCCGCGGGGCTCGCCGGCGAGCTGGTCCCGCGCCCCAGCGGGGAGGTGGAGGAGGGACTCGTCCTCGGCTTCGCCGACGGCGACCCCGGCGGTCGGCTGCCGAGGGGCACCACCGTCCGGCTGGCGGTGTCGTCGGGCGACGAGGTGGAGGTCCCCGCCGTCCGGGGCCTGGCCTACGCCCGGGCCGCCGACGTCCTCGAGGGCGTGGGCCTGGAGGCGGAGGTCGAGGTGCGGGCGGGGGGTGGTGCCGAGCCGGGCCACGTCGTCGACAGCGATCCCGACGAGGGCGAGCGGGTGGAGGCGGGGTCGACGGTGACGCTGGTGGTGGCGGTCGACGAGGTCGAGGTGCCGGCGCTCGAGGGCCGCAGCCTGGAGGAGGCGTCCTCGGCCCTGGCCGACGCCGGGCTGGCGGTGGGGGCGGTGGTGGGTCCCCGCCAGGGGACCGTGTCGGCCACCTGGCCGGCGGAGGGCTCCCGGGTGGCCTCCGCCACCCCGGTCAACCTGGTGATGCGGCGACGATGACGTGGCGCGGTCGGGTCGCCTCCCGGCGCGCAGAATTCCGGGAACAGGACTTGACCTGGGCCCCGTGTTGGGTCAATCTGCAACGTGTCCGGTGCTCCCCGCCGGATCTATCGGCCTCTCTCCCCAGAGCCGACTGCGCCATGATCATGTTCCGGTTTGGCGACGGCTGTGTCGGAAGGGCTGACATAGCGATCCGCACTGGCTAGGCTACGGAGCGTGCCGGGCCTGTTGGGGCGGTATGCCGGACGCGGTGTTCCCCAGCCGCCGCGATGAGGCTGCCGCCCCAGCAGGC
>DASUJB010000160.1:0-34668 GCA_036279475.1 Acidimicrobiales bacterium
CTGTCGGCCATGCCCGCCCCGCCCAGCGCTCCCCCCACCGCCCCTCCCCCCCACCGCTCCCCCGGCCACGACCGGTCGGCCGAGGCGCGGCGGCGTGCCCTGCGGGCCGAGGCGCGGCCCCGGGAGGTCCGCTACCCCGACCTGCCCATCGCCGGGCGCCGCGACGACGTCCTCGCCGCCCTGCGCGACAACCAGGTCGTGGTGGTGGCAGGCGAGACCGGCTCGGGCAAGAGCACCCAGCTCCCCAAGATGTGCCTCGAGCTGGGCCGGGGCGTCGACGGGCTCATCGGCCACACCCAGCCCCGTCGCCTGGCCGCCCGCACCGTGGCGTCCCGCATCGCCGACGAGCTCGGCACCGAGCTGGGCGACCTCGTCGGCTACTCCGTGCGCTTCACCGACCGGGTGAGCGACCGCACCCTGGTCCGCCTGATGACCGACGGCCTCCTGCTGGCCGAGCTGCAGCGCGACCGCCTGCTGCGCCGCTACGACACGATCATCGTCGACGAGGCCCACGAGCGCAGCCTCAACATCGACTTCCTGCTCGGCTACCTCACGACGCTGCTCCCCCGCCGCCCCGACCTCAAGGTGGTCGTGACCTCTGCCACCATCGACACCCGGCGCTTCGCCGACCACTTCGACGCCCCCGTGGTCGAGGTGTCGGGGCGCACCTACCCGGTCGAGGTGCGCTACCGGCCCCTCGACCGTGACCAGGTCGACGGGATCCGGGCCGCCGTGCAAGAGCTGCGCCAGGAGGGGCCGGGCGACGTCCTCGTGTTCCTCAGCGGCGAGCGCGAGATCCGCGACGCCGCCATCGCCCTGGCCGACGACGAGCTCGCCGGCACCGAGATCGTGCCCCTCTACGCCCGCCTGTCGGCGGCCGAGCAGCAGCGGGCGTTCCGCCCCCACCCCGGTCGCCGGATCGTCCTCGCCACCAACGTGGCCGAGACGTCGATCACGGTGCCGGGCGTCCGCTACGTCGTCGACCCGGGCACCGCCCGCATCTCCCGCTACAACCGCCGCACCAAGGTGCAGCGCCTGCCCATCGAGCCGGTCAGCCGGGCCTCGGCGGACCAACGGGCCGGGCGCTGCGGCCGCGTGGCACCCGGGATCTGCATCCGCCTGTACGACGAGGACGACCTCGTCACCCGGCCCGAGTTCACCGAGCCGGAGATCCTGCGCACCAACCTGGCGTCGGTCATCCTCCAGATGGCGGCGCTGCGCCTGGGCGACGTCGAGTCCTTCCCCTTCGTCGACCCACCCGACGCCCGTGCCGTGCGCGACGCGGTGGCCCTCCTGGTGGAGCTGGGCGCCATGCGGCCCGACCGCACGCTGACCCGCACCGGGAGGCAGCTCGCCCGGCTGCCGGTCGACCCCCGGCTCGGGCGCATGGTGCTCGCCGCCGGCGACCACGGCTGCGTCCGGGAGGCGGTGGTGGTGGCGGCGGCGCTGTCGATCCAGGACGTGCGCGAGCGCCCCACCGACCGGCGGGCCGAGGCCGACGAGCTGCACTCCCGCTTCGCCGATCCCGACTCCGACGTCGTCACCCTGCTCAACCTGTGGCGCCACCTCCACGACGCCCAGCGGTCGCTGTCGTCCAGCGCCTTCCGGAGGATGTGCCGGGCCGAGATGCTGCACCACGGACGCGTCCGCGAGTGGCAGGACCTGGTGCGCCAGCTCCGGGAGGCGGCCCACGGGCTCAGCCTCCGCCGCAACGACACCCCGGCGCCGGCCGAGCAGGTGCACCGGGCCGTGCTGAGCGGCCTCCTCTCCCACGTGGGCATGTACGACCGCACCACCCGGGACCACGTGGGCGCCCGCCAGGCCCACTTCTCGATCGCTCGGGGGTCGGTGCTGCACCGCCGCACGCCGGAGTGGGTGATGGCCGCCGAGCTGGTGGAGACCGACCGGCTGTGGGCGCGCGTGGTGGCCCGCATCGACCCGTCGTGGATCGAGCCGGCGGCCGGGCACCTGGTGCGCCGCACCTACGGCGAGCCGTGGTGGGACGCCCGCCGGGGCACGGCCATGACCACCGAGCGGGTGACCCTCTACGGGCTCCCCGTCGTCGAGGGTCGGCGGGTGACCCTCGGGCGCGTCGACCCGGCCCTGGCCCGCAGGATGTTCATCGACCATGCCCTGGTGGCCGGGGAGTGGGAGGCCGACCATCCCTTCGTGGCCGCCAACCGCCGGCTCGTGGAGGAGCTGCGCGAGCTCGAGGAGCGCACCCGGCGGCGGGACCTGCTGGCCGGCGAGGAGCAGCGGGCGGCGTTCTTCGACGCCCGGCTCCCCGGCGACGTCGTGTCCGCCCGCCACCTCGACCGCTGGTGGAGGGACGCCCGCCGCCACCAGCCCGACCTGCTCACCTTCACCCGAGCCGACCTAGTCGACCCCGACGCCGCCGACGTCGACCTCGACGCCTTCCCCACCACGTGGCGGCAGGGCGACCTCGACCTCGACGTCAGCTACACGTTCGGGCCCGGCGCCCCCGACGACGGGGTCACCGTCCACGTCCCGCTGGCCCAGCTCAACCGGGTGTCGCCCACCGGCTTCGACTGGCAGGTGCCCGGCCACCGCCTCGACCTGGCGACGGCCCTGGTGAGGTCGCTGCCCAAGCAGGTGCGCCGCCACCTCGTCCCCGCCCCCGACCGCGCCCGGGACGCGCTGCGGGGCGCCTCGCCGCAGGACGGGCCCCTCCTCGAGGTGCTCGCCCGCCGGCTGGCGGCCCTGGCGGGGGAGCCGGTGTCAGCCCGCGACTTCGACATGGCCAAGGTGCCCGACCACCTGCGGGTGCGGTTCCGGGTCGAGGGGGCCGACGGCCACGAGGTGGCGGCCGGACGGGACCTGGCCGCGCTGCAGGCCCGGCTCGGCGGCCGGGTGCGCCAGGCGGTGGCCGACGCCGCCCCCGGGATCGAGCGGCGGGGGCTCACCACCTGGGACCTGGGCACCCTCCCCCGCACCGTCGACACCGAGGCCGGCGGGCGGCCGGTCCGCGGCTACCCGGCGCTGGTCGACGAGGGCGACGGCGTCGCCGTCCGGGTGATGGCCACGCCCGCCGACCAGGCGGCGGCCATGGGGACCGGGACCCGCCGGTTGCTGGTGCTGGCCGTGCCGGCCGCCCGGCGGGAGGCCGAGCGGCGGCTGCGGGCGGTCCCGGCCCTGGCCGCGGCGCCGTCCTTCGCCCCGTCGGTGGGCGACCTGGCCGAGGACTGCGTGGCGGCCGCCGCCGACCGGATCGTGGCCGCCGAGGGTGGCCCGGCCTGGGACGACGAGGGCTTCGCCCGCCTGGAGGCCGCCGCCCGGGCCCGCCTGCCGGCCCTGTCGGGTGGGGCCGCCACCCGGGCCGCCCGGCTGGTGGCGGCGGCGGCGTCCCTCGACGCCCGGCTCGGCGCCCTGCGGGCACCGGCGCTGCGACCCGCCGTCGAGGACGCGCGGCACCAGGTCCACGCCCTCGTGCACCCGGGCTTCGTCGCCGCCGCCGGCCTGGCCCGGCTGGGCGACCTCGCCCGCTACCTCGAAGCCGTACGGGTCCGGCTCGACAAGCTGGGCGACCGACCGGCGCGGGACCGCGAGCTGATGGACACGGTCCGCTCGCTCGAGGAGCGCTACGCCCAGGCCGTCGCCACCCTCCCCCCGGAACGGCGCGGCCAGCCCGACGTGGTCGAGGTCCGGTGGCTCCTCGAGGAGCTGCGGGTCAGCTTCTTCGCCCAGGCGCTGGGCACCTCCCGCCCCGTCAGCGCCGCCCGCCTCCGGCGGGCCGTCGCCGCCCTGGCACCCTGAGCTCCCCGCCGTCGGCACGGCGCCCTCGCCGCCCGGCATCCCGGCCGCGCGGCGCGCCCGGGCGGGACGGGCTGCGCTACGGTCCGGCGCGTGACGAACGACCCGCTCGCGCCGTACGAGCGCACGAGCTTCACCCACGGCGGCAAGGCCCGCGACGTCTTCCGGCGTGGCACCGGACCGGCAGTGGTCGTCATCGCCGAGATGCCGGGCATCACGCCCAAGGTGGTGGCGCTGGCCGACCGCATCGTCGACCTCGGCTGCACCGCCGTGCTGCCCCGCCTGTTCGGCGAGCCCGGGCGCGACCCGGCGGAGGGCGGTCGGCTCGGGAGCGCCGCCTACGCGCTGTCGTCGATGGTGCCGGCCTGCGTCAGCCGAGAGTTCACGGTGCTGGCCACCGGCCGCACCTCTCCCGTGGTGGACTGGCTGCGGGCCCTGGCCAACGCCGAGCACGAGCGGTGCGGCGGCCCGGGCGTGGGCGCCGTCGGCATGTGCTTCACCGGGGGGTTCGCCCTGGCCATGGCCACCTCGCCCCGGCTGCTGGCCCCCGTGCTGGCCGAGCCGTCCCTGCCCTTCGGGATCACCGAGCGGCACCGGCACAGCATCGACATCTCGCCCGGAGACCTCGCCACCGTGAAGCAGCGGTGTGCGGCCGAGGGCTTGGAGGTGCTGGGCCTGCGCTTCCGGGGCGACCGGCTGTCCCCTCCCGAGCGCTTCGCGTTCCTGCGGGAGGAGCTGGGCGACGCCTTCGTCGCCGTCGAGCTCGACGACAGCACGGCCAACCCCGAGGCGGCCATGCGCCCGCACTCGGTGCTGACCGAGCACCTCGTCGACGAGCCCGGCCAACCCACCCGTGCCGCCCTCGACCAGGTCCTGGACCTGTTCCGGCGCAAGCTGGTGGCCGCCGGCTGACACCCCCTCGCCGGGACCACCGGGCGCCCGGAATGGGGCCGCGTCACAGGGCGAGCCCCAGGGACACCAGCTCGATCACGGGACGACCCTCGGCGTCGGAGGCGACCAGGTCGACGTGGGCGGTGATCGCCCAGTCGTGGTCGCCGGCGGGGTCGTCGAGCACTTGGCGCACCACCCACCCGTCGGGCCGCTCGGCGACCTGGCAGAGCTCGGCGGAGCGGGCCGCGGCGCCGATGCCGACCTCGTCGTGCCGCTGCCAGTAGGGGGCCATGGCGGCGTCGACGTCCTCGGGCCGCCACGCCGGCCCGTCCACGCGCCCCACCAGCTCGACGTGGGCACGCCGGCTCAGCAGCTCGACCCAGCGGAACAGCTCGTTGCGCACCATCACTCGGAAGCCCCGGGGGTTGGTGGTCGGGCCCCGCGAGGAGGCACCGTCGCCGCCGGCCGGCGATACCGTCGACGCCACCGGGGGCGACCCCGCGGCCGACGCCGGCGACGTCCCTACACCGCCGGAAGGGTCCCTCAGGGCTTCCCACTCGTCGAGCAGGCTGGAGTCGACCTGCCGCACCAGCTCGCCCAGCCAGGCGGTGAGGTCCAGCAGCTCGTCGGTCTTGGCGTCCTCGGGAACGTTCTGGACCAGCCCCTTGTAGGCGTCGGTCAGGTACCGCAGCACCAGCCCCTCCGACCGGGCCAGCCCGTAGAAGCCCACGTAGTCGGCGAACGACATGGCCCGCTCGTAGAGGTCGCGAGCCACCGACTTGGGCCTGATGGTGTGGTCGGACACCCACGGGTGCTCGGCGGCGTAGGCGTTGAACAGGCCGTAGGTGAAGTCGCGCAGGGGCTTGGGGTGCTCGAGGCGGTCCAGCTCGGCCATGCGCTCCTCGAACTCGACGCCGTCGCGCTTGAGCCGCTCGACGGTCTCGGTCCTCAGCCGGTCGAGCTGGGCGGCGAGGACCACGCCCGGGTCGTCGAGCACCGACTCGACGACCGACAGCACGTCGAGGGCGTAGCTCTCCGAGCCACGGTCGAGGTGGGCCACCGCCTCCAGGACGAAGGGCGAGAGGGGTTGGTTGAGGGCGAAGTCGGCCTGGAGGTCGACGGTGACCCGCACCCGTCGGCCGTCGGCGTCGGGCTCGTCGAGGCGCTCCACCACCCCGGCTCGCACCAGCGAGCGGTACATGGCGATGGCCCGGCGGATGTGGCGACGCTGGCGAGGCCGGGGGTCGTGGTTGTCGAGCAGGAGGCGCTTCAGGGAGACGCACCCGTCACCGGGACGGTCGAGGACGTCGAGCAGCATGGCGTGGGACACGGCGAAGCTGGACGTGAGCGGCTCGGGCGGGGCCGCCACCAGCCGGGCGAAGGTGTCCTCGCTCCAGGGCACGTAGCCGCGGGTGGGCGGCTTGCGCCGCACGACCTTGCGCCGCTTCTTGGGGTCGTCGCCCGCCCTGGCCACCGCCTTGTCGTTCTCGATCACGTGCTCGGGCGCCTGGGCCCAGACGTGGCCGACGGTGTCGAAGCCGGCCCGCCCGGCCCGCCCGGCGATCTGGTGGAGCTCGCGGGCCGACAGCAGCCGCGACGTGGTGCCGTCGTACTTGCAGAGCTGGGTGAACAGGACGGTGCGGATGGGCACGTTGATGCCGACGCCGAGGGTATCGGTCCCGCAGATGACCTTCAGGTGGCCCTCCTGCGCCAACCGCTCGACCAGCCGGCGGTACCGGGGCAGCATCCCCGCATGGTGCACGCCGATGCCGTGGCGCACGAACCGGCTGAGCGACCGCCCGAACCCCGGCCCGAACCGGAAGGCGCCGATGGCGGCGCCGATGGCGTCCTTCTCGGCCCGCGAGCACATGTTCACGCTCATGAGGGCCTGGGCCCGCTCGACCGCCTCGCGCTGGGTGAAGTGCACGACGTAGACCGGCACCCGGTCGGTGGCCAGCAGCTCGTCGATCGTCTCGTGCAGGGCGGTGTGGCGGTACTCCGGCTCGAGCGGCACGGGGCGGGTGGCGTGGCGCACCGCCACGGTGGGCCGGCCGGTGCGCCGGGTGAGGTCGTCCTCGAACCGGCGGGTGTCGCCCAGGGTGGCCGACATGAGGAGGAACTGGGCCTGGGGCAGGGTGAGCAGCGGCACCTGCCAGGCCCAGCCGCGGTCGGGGTCGGCGTAGAAGTGGAACTCGTCCATGACCACCTGACCGACGTCGGCCCGCTCGCCGCCCCGCAGCGCCACGTTGGCCAGGACCTCGGCGGTGCAGCAGATCACCGGCGCCCCGGGGTTGACCGCGGCGTCGCCGGTGAGCATGCCGACCCGGTCCGACCCCAGCTCGTGGACGAGGTCGAAGAACTTCTCCGAGACCAGGGCCTTGACCGGCGCCGTGTAGAACGTGCGCCGGCCGTCGGCCAGGGCGGCGGCGTGGGCCCCCAGCGCCACCAGCGACTTGCCGGAACCGGTGGGCGTGGCCAGGACCACGTTGGCGCCGGCGTAGACCTCGAGCAGGGCCTCCTCCTGTGCCGGGTACAGCGCCAGGCCCCGCCCGTCGGCCCAGCTGGTCAGGGCGTCGAGCACGGCGTCGGGTCCCGGGCGGGGCCCGAGCCGGTCGAGGTGGTGGCGGAGGGGCGCAGGCACGGGAGGGTGGGGTCGCCGGCGGGTGACGGCGGGCTCACCCTAACCTCGCGCCGGGGCGCCGTCGGCGGCGCTGACACGGTGGCCGTCGTCTCCTAGAGTCACGGCGTCGAGGCCGGGGCCGGGTGGTGGGACGTGGCGGACCGCGGCATCGCGTGCCCGCCGCCCGGGCGGGACGGGTCTTCCACGGAGGCAGCCATGTCCGACTTCACCAGCGCCGGTGCCGGCTCGAACGGCCCCCTCCCCTACGGCCCCCGCCCCGAGGCGGTCCCGGGCCCCGCCACGGCCACGATGCCCCGGTTCTCCCCGCCCCGGCTCGACCAGCCCGGCCCCCAGGCCCCCGCG
Organism: Acidimicrobiales bacterium; assembly: GCA_036279475.1. GTDB lineage: Bacteria > Actinomycetota > Acidimicrobiia > Acidimicrobiales > VFJN01 > ZC4RG19. Next base: position 7,646 of record DASUJB010000160.1, read on the forward strand.
GGAGCACCGGCGGGGGCGGCCGAGGTCAAGGGGCGCATCCAGATCGCCGACGAGGTCGTCGAGAAGGTGGCCGGCCTGGCTGCCGTCGAGGTCGACGGCGTCGCCGACATCGGGGGCCGGGCGGCACCGGCAGGCGGTCCCGAGCCGAGCGGCGTCGAGGCCGGTGGGCCACCGCGGACTCCGGGGGTGCGGGCCGAGGTCAAGGGCCACGAGGTGGCCGTCGACGTGGCCGTCACCGTCGAGTACGGCCACGTCGTGCTGGACGTGGCCCGCAAGGTGCAGCTCAACGTGGCCCGCAAGACCCACCGCATGCTGGGGCTCGGGGTGGTGGAGGTCAACGTCACCGTGGACGACGTCCGCACCACCGCCACCGACCGGTCGGACCGGCCCGGGCCGGAGGCCGGCGCCGTGGCGCCGTCCTGAACGGCCTGGCCGCCCGCCGCGGGAGGTGCTCGGGAGGCCCGTGCTCCGGAGGCGGCCGACGTGGTGGACTGGCGTCGTGAACGTCGCCGACCTCCTCGCCGAGTCGTTCGGTCGCATCCCGGACCTCGCCCGCGGCGCGGTCCAGGGGCTGGCCCCGGACCAGCTCGTGACCCGCCCGACCCCCGACGCCAACCCCATCGCCTGGCTGGTGTGGCACCTCGCCCGGGTGCAGGACGCCCAGGTGGCGGAGCTGGTGCCGGCCGACCAGCTGTGGGCGTCGGGTGACTGGGCGGCGGGCGTGGGCCTCGACCCCGACCCGGGCGACACCGGCTACGGCCACTCCTCCGCCCAGGTGGCCGCCGTCCGGCCCGTCGACGGTGGCGCCCTCCTGGGCTACCTGGACGCGGTGGCGGCGCGCACCGCCGGGTTCGTCGCCGGCCTGACGCCCGCCGACCTGGACCGGGTGGTCGACCACCGGTGGGATCCCCCGGTCACCCTGGGGGTCCGCCTGGTGAGCGTGGTGGACGACTGCGTGCAGCACGCCGGCCAGGCTGCCTACGTCCGGGGGCTGCTGGGCTGGTAGCCCGCCGGCGTGAGAGCCCGATCTGAACTCCCGGCACCCAGCCCGTAACGTCTCCTCGTGCCCGTCCACCTCCCCGGTACCCCCAAGCCGCTCTGGCGCGGCGTCCTCCACCAGATCGCCTTCTACGTGTCGATCCCCGCGGGGATCGCGCTGGTGGCGATGGCCCGCGGCGGGACCTCGGCCCGAGTGGCCGCCGCCACCTTCGCCACCTGCCTCAGCGGCCTGTTCGGGATCAGCGCCCTCTACCACCGGCGCAACTGGTCGGTCCCGGCGGCACGGGTGATGCGCCACCTCGACCACTCCATGATCTTCGTGTTCATCGCCGCCTCCTACACGCCGCTGACCCTGCTGGCGCTGCGGCCGGCGTGGGGAATCTCGTTGCTGGTGCTGGTGTGGGCGGGTGCGGCGGCGGGCGTCCTCATCACCGTGCTCCGCCTGGAGCGGTGGCGGAACGTGGGCTTCGTCCTGTACCTGGTGCTGGGATGGCTGGCGGCGCTGGCCCTGCCCCAGCTCGTGCGGTCGCTCAGCGCCGTCGAGCTGGGCCTGCTCGTGGCCGGCGGCCTGCTCTACACGGTGGGGGCCGTCGTGCTGGCCCGCGGCCGTCCCGACCCTCGGCCCCTCGTGTTCGGCTACCACGAGGTCTGGCACTCCTTCGTGGTGGGCGCCACCGGTTGCCACTTCGCCTTGGTGGCCCTGCTCGTCCGCTGAGCCGGGGCCCGCGCCGTAGCAGCGGCCCTCGGCCACGACCGGCGCGGGGCCACGACCGGCGCGGGACGGCACCGGCGCCCTCATCGGCACCGTCGATGGGGCGGTTCAGGACTATCGATCGACATCGGCTATCGATCTTCCGACATAGCATCTAGCCTCCCTATGTGACAGCTACCGAACCACCGGGAGGACCCGCCATGTCGCTCATCGCCAGGGAGATCGCGCCGTTCACGGCGACCGCCTACCACGACGGCGCCTTCGTCGACGTCACCGACCAGGACCTGCGAGGCCACTGGTCCGTCGTGTTCTTCTACCCGGCCGACTTCACCTTCGTCTGCCCCACCGAGCTGGGTGACCTGGCCGACAACTACGCCGAGTTCCAGCGCCTGGGCGTCGAGGTGTACTCCGTCTCCACCGACACCCACTTCACCCACAAGGCGTGGCACGACACGTCCGACACCATCGGGAAGATCCGCTACCCGATGATCGGGGACCCCACCCACGACATCGCCACCAGCTTCGAGGTGCTGCGCGAGGGCCAGGGGCTCGCCGACCGGGCCACGTTCGTGATCGACCCCGACGGGGTGGTCCAGGTGGTGGAGATCACGGCCGAGGGGATCGGTCGCAGCGCCGTGGAGCTGCTGCGGAAGGTTCGGGCCGCGCAGTACGTCCGAGAGCACCCCAACGAGGTGTGCCCGGCCACGTGGGACGAGGGCGACGACACCCTCGCCCCCTCGCTGGACCTGGTCGGCAAGATCTGACCACGTCGACGGCGGCCTCTCCCCGGGCGGCCTGACCAGCCGGTGGGCTGGTGCGGCTCTCCCCGGCCGCACCACCCCACCTCCCCGGGGACCCCTCGACCGGCCGGACCACGGCACCGCCACCGCCCGCGGTTCCTCGCCGACCGGTGGCGCCATGCCTCCCTCCCGGACCTCACCCCTCCCCTCCCTCGCCCTCACCTCCCCTGGAGCACAGATGCTGGATGCCGCCGTCACCGCGCAGCTGAAGACCCACCTCGAGAGGATCGTCCGACCCGTCGAGCTGGCCTCGTCCCTCGATGCCACCCCCCGGTCGGCGGAGCTGGCATCGCTCCTCGACGAGGTCGCCGCCACGTCCGACCACATCACCGTCGTGCGCGCCGACGACGACCCACGGCGACCGTCCTTCGCCGTGCGACGGGCCGGCACCGACGTCGAGGTGCGCTTCGCCGGCCTCCCCCTGGGCCACGAGCTCACGTCGCTGGTCCTCGCCATCCTCCACGTCGGCGGGCACCCGCCCACGGCGTCGCCCGACGCGATCGAGCGGATCGGGCGCATCCGTGGCCCCCACCACTTCGAGACCTACTTCTCGGTCTCCTGCCAGAATTGCCCCGACGTCGTCCAGGCGCTGAACCTGATGAGCGTCCTCAACCCCGCCGTCACGCACACCGCCATCGACGGCGCGTCGTTCCGCGACGAGGTCGAGGCCCGCGGGATCCGGGCGGTGCCCGCCGTCTACCTGGACGGCGAACCCTTCGACCAGGGCCGCATGACCCTCGACCAGATCCTCGACCGGCTCGACGGCGACGGTGCCGAGGGCACGGTCGCCGCCATCGACGCCCGGGAGCCCTTCGACGTGCTGGTCGTCGGGGGCGGCCCGGCGGGGGCGGCGGCCGCCGTGTACACGGCCCGCAAGGGCGTCCGCACCGGGGTGGTGTCCGAGCGGTTCGGAGGCCAGGTGCTCGACACGGTGGCCATCGAGAACTTCGTGTCGGTCCCCCACACCGACGGCCCGACGCTGGCCGCCGGCCTCGAGCGTCACGTCCGCGGCTACGACGTCGACGTCATCGACCGCCAGCGGGCGACGCGGCTGGTGCCCGCGCCCGGACCGGGCGGGCTGGCGACGGTCGAGCTGGCCAGCGGTGCCTCGCTCCGCGCCCGCACGGTCGTGCTGGCCACCGGAGCCCGGTGGCGCCGCACGGGCGTCCCCGGCGAGGACCGCTACCGGAACAAGGGCGTCACCTTCTGCCCCCACTGCGACGGTCCCCTGTTCGCCGGCAGGCGGGTGGCGGTCATCGGCGGCGGCAACTCCGGGGTCGAGGCCGCCATCGACCTGGCCGGCGTGGCCTCCCACGTCACCCTGCTCGAGTTCGAGGAGGACCTGCGGGCCGACGGCGTCCTCCGCCGCAAGCTCGGCTCCCTGGAGAACGTCGACGTGGTGGCGAGCGCCCGCACCACCGAGGTGCGAGGGGACGGCGACAAGGTGACGGGGCTCGCCTACGAGGACCGCCGCACCGGCGAGGAGCGCGAGCTGTCCCTCGACGGGATCTTCGTCCAGATCGGCCTCCTGCCCGACACCGGCTGGCTCCGGGGCGTCGTCGCCCTGTCGGCCCGGGGCGAGATCGAGGTCGACGAGCACGGTCGGACCTCCGTCCCCGGCGTCTTCGCCGCCGGCGACGCCACCACGGTCCCGTTCAAGCAGATCGTGATCGCCATGGGGACCGGATCCACCGCGGCCCTCGGTGCCTTCGACCACCTGATCCGCACCCCGGCCCCGGGCGCCGACGCCGACCCCGACGCCGCCCTCACGGCCTAGCCTCGGGGGGACCGGCGCTCGCCAGCGCCCGGCTGGCCGGGCCCGCCGCCGGGAGGCGTCCACGTGAACCTGCGTGATCTCCAGTACCTGGTCGCCCTGGACGAGCACCGCCACTTCGGCCGGGCGGCCGACGCCAGCTTCGTCAGCCAACCGACGCTGTCGATGCAGCTCAAGAAGCTCGAGAAGGAGCTGGGGGTGCCGCTCGTCGAGCGCAACCCGGGGAACGTGGTCCTCACCGAGGCCGGCCGGCAGGTGGCGGACCACGCCCGCGTCGTCCTGGGCGAGGTCGACGCCATCCGGGGCGTCGCCCGGCGGGCGGCCGACCCCGAGGCCGCCACCCTGCGCATCGGGCTGTTCCCCACCCTCGCGCCCTACCTGCTGCCCCACGTGGTGCCGAAGGTCCGGCGGCGCTTCCCCCGCCTCGAGCTGCTGCTCGTCGAGGAGAAGACCGAGGAGGTGCACCGGCGCCTCCGGGAGGGTCGGCTCGACATGGGCCTGCTGGCCCTGCCGGTCGACGACGACCACCTCCACGCCGAGGTGCTGTTCGACGAGGACTTCGTCCTCGCCGTCCCCGCCGACCACCCGCTGGCCGCCACCGAGGGCCCGGTCGACCCCGGCGTCCTGGCCGACCAGCCGGTCCTGCTGCTGGAGGAGGGCCACTGCCTGCGCCAGCAGGCCCTGGAGGTGTGCCGCCTGGCCGGTGCCTCCGAGCACCAGGGCTTCCGGGCCACCAGCCTGGAGACCCTGCGCCAGATGGTGGCGGCCGGCGTGGGGGTCACCCTGCTGCCCCGGCTGTCGGTGCAGCCCCCGGTGCCGCCGTCCACCGACGTCCGGCTGCTGCGCTTCGCCGAGCCGGTGCCCCGCCGGCGCATCGCCGCGCTGTGGCGACCCACCAGCGTGCACCACGAGCTCCTGCCCCGGCTGGCCCGGGTGCTGGGCGACATCCCCACCGGCTTGGCCACCGCCGCCTGACCCGGCTGGCGACCCGGCGGGGCGGGCGCCGCGGCAGCTACCGGGGCTTGGGGTCGACGATGGTGAGGGTCCCTTGGGCGGCGCAGGCGAGGCGGCCCTCGAAGTAGATCTCGCCTCGCACGATGGCGCTGCGGTTGGTCATCGCCAGGACGGTCGACTCGGTCTCCAGCACGCCCGCCCGGACGGGGGCGATGTAGTTGAGCTTGATCTCCGTCGTGGCCGCCCACTGCCCGGGCTTCATGAGGGGGTAGACGACGACCCCGGTGATGTGGTCGACGACGGCGGCCAGTACGCCCCCGTGGGCGTTGCCGAACGGGGTGAGCAGCTCGTCCCGGACCGTGGCCCGGCACCACAGGCGGCCGGGCCCGAAGCGCACCAGCTCGATCCCCAGGTAGTCGGGCAACCCACCGGCACCGCCGCCGGCGGCCTCGAGGAAGCCGTCGGCGATCCGCTGGTCGTAGCGCTCTTCGATGGTCGGCTGGGGCATGTCTCCTCCGTCTGGGTCGGTGCGTCGGCAGGGTGGTCCGTTCGGTCGGCCGTCGCCCGGTGCCCTCGCGGCCCGGTCGGCCCGGTGCCCTCGCGGCCGGTCACCCATGCCCTTCCCGGGTGGGGCCGGGCCGGCCCGGTGCACCCGGGGCACGGCGACCCGGGGCGCTCCGGGGACGGGGCGGCGCCGCGGGGGCGCCGCCGGTCCGGGCACCGACTCGTCACCCGGCTGGGGCGACGCGCTCGCCGAGGGCCACGGGGCGAAGCCCTGCCGGATCCGTGGCGGGCACGCCCTCCCCGAGCTCGTACGACACGGCACGCATCATGTCACGACCGGTGTCGCCCTGCCGGCCCCGGCGGCCGGTCGTTCCTCGTCCTCGCCGGCCGCAGGGCCTGCGGGACCCGTGGCCCCAAGCCCCAAGCCCAGGCCCAGGATCACGGATCTCGAGGGTGCGCCAGGCGACGTCCTCGTCAGGCCGGCGGTCTGCTCGCAAGCTGCCGGACGTGGGATTCCTTGCACAGTTAGACGCTGACCGAATATCGTCTCACGTATGCCTCGTGCGTCCCTGCACCGTCCCGTGCTCGACGCCACCATGCGCTGCCTCGAGCGCTGGGGGGTGGCCAAGACGACGCTCGACGACGTGGCCCGGGAGGCCGGCTGCTCCAGGGCGACGGTCTACCGCCTGTTCCCGGGGGGCAAGGACAGCCTCCTCCACGAGCTGGCGGCCCAGGAGGTGCAGCAGTTCTTCGCCTCGATCGACGGCCTGCTGGCCCAGGCGGCCGACGTCGAGGAGTTCCTCGAGGGCGGCATCCGAGAGGCGCTGCGCCAGCTCCGTGGCCACCCCGCCCTGTCGTTCCTGATGGAGCACGAGCCCGCCAGCGTGCTGCCCCACCCGGCGTCGCGGGCCATGTCCCACGTGATCGACGCCGCCACCGGCTTCCTCGAGCCCCGGCTGGACCGCTGGCTCGACGCCACCGCCGCCCGCCGGGCAGCGGATTGGGTGGTGCGCCTCACGCTCTCGTACGCCACGGTGCCACCGACGGTGCCCCGGGCGGCACCCGGCCACCAGGACGACGCCGTGCGTCACCTCGTCCGGGAGCTCCTCGCCCCCGCCATCCAACGCCTCGCCACCACCGTGCCGGCCACCGCACCCATCGCCTGAGCCCCCCCACCGCCTGCCCCCCCACCCACCACCCGAAAGGACCGCCTGATGAGCTCCTACGAGAAGATGATCGGCCGTGCCGACGTCGACGACATCGACGCCATCCTGGCGCTGACGAACACCGACTCGTCGCCGCTGCACACCGTCACCGACAACGCCGACGCCATCTTCACCTGGGACTACGAGAAGGGGGCCCGGCCGGGCCTCAGCCGCCTCTACGAGAAGGCCAAGGGCGCCCAGTGGAACGGCGAGACGGACCTGCCCTGGGACACCGAGATCGACCAGGAGCTGCTGGCCCAGCTCATGGGGGCCCAGTTCGGCTTCGAGCACATGGACCTGGCCGGCACGCCCTTCGCCAAGTGGGGCGACAAGGAGTGGCTGCAGCTGGGCATCGAGAGCCAGAACTGGACCCTCTCCCAGTTCATGCACGGGGAGCAGGGCGCGCTGATCTGCACGGCCAAGATCGTCGAGACGGTCCCCTGGATCGACGCCAAGTACTACGCCTCCACGCAGGTCATGGACGAGGCCCGCCACGTCGAGGTCTTCGCCAAGTACCTCGACAAGCTGTCGGGGCACTACCCCATCAACGCCCACCTGGGCATGCTGCTCGACGACATCGTGCACGACAGCCGGTGGGACATGGCCTACCTGGGCATGCAGATCATGGTCGAGGGCCTGGCCCTGGCCGCCTTCGGCTTCATGCACCAGCTCACGGCCGAGCCCCTGCTCAAGCAGCTCCTGCGCTACGTGATGAGCGACGAGGCCCGTCACGTCGCCTTCGGGGTGCTCTCCCTCAAGGAGTACTACGCCCAGCTCAGTGACGCCGAGCTGGGAGAGCGGCAGGAGTTCGCCTTCGAGGCCGCGGTCCGCATGCGCGACCGGTTCCTCCAGCAGGAGGTGTGGGACCGCATGGGCATCGACCCCAAGGAGGCCATCGCCGCCACCCAGGCGTCCCCGCTGCGGTCCGAGTTCCAGCGCATGCTGTTCACGAAGATCGTGCCCAACTGCAAGAAGCTGGGCCTGCTCGACGCCAACGGCGGCTGGCTGCGCCAGAGGTTCACCGACCTGCGGGTCATCGAGTTCGAGGACTTCGCCGACACCGGTGAGGAGTACGAGGCCTTCTCGCTCGCCAACGGCGAGGTGCCGGCGGCGTAGCCGCCACCCGCGCCCGGCTCCGCCCGGGGACGAGCGACGGCCGGCGTGGCGGTGGCAGCACCCACCACTACGCCGGTCGTCGTCGCGCCCGCTGCCGCGGCGATCGGCCCGGCCGCCCACCGCCCGCCATGAGCTGGCCGGTCAGCCGGCGACGGCCTCCCGGGCGAACTTGTCGACGACGTCGGCGTACTCGGTGACCATGTCCAGCAGGACCTGGCGGGCGGGCTTCACCTTGTCCATCTGGCCCACGACCTGGCCGACGAAGTAGTTGGCCAGCTTGTTGGCACCGGTGCCCTCGCGGTGGGACGCCCGGGCGATGCGCACCTGGGCCTCGGCCACCAGCGCGCTCTGCAGGGGCATCGCCAGGGGGCGGGGTGCGCCCTCGCGCTCCCACTCGTCGGTCCACGAGCTGCGGAGCATGCGGGCGGGCTTGCCGGTCAGGGAGCGGGAGCGGATCGTGTCGCTGGCGCCGGCGGCGAGGAACTTCTGCTTGACCACGGGATGGGTCTCGGCCTCTTCGGTGGTGAGCCACACCGAGCCGCACCACACCCCCTCGGCGCCCAGGGCCATGGCCGCGGCGATCTGGCGACCGGAGGCGATGCCCCCCGCTGCCAGGACCGGCGTGGGGGCCACGGCCGCCACCACCTCGGGCACCAGCACCATGGTGCTGATCTCGCCGGTGTGGCCTCCGGCCTCGGTGCCCTGGGCCACGATGAGGTCGACGCCCGCCGCCTGGTGGCGCACGGCGTGGGAGGCCCGGCCGGCCAGGGCGGCCACCAGGACGTCGGCTCCGTGGGCCCGCTCGATGAGCGACGGCGGCGGCGGGCCCAGGGCGCTGGCCACCAGCCGGATCCGGTGGGCGAAGGCCACGTCGAGCAGGGGCTCGTACCCGCGCGGCGACACGCTCATGCTCCCGCGCCGGCCCAGCTCGCCCCGGGTCTCGTCGTCGAGCGGCGGCACCTCGTAGCGGCGGAGGATGTCGTCGACGAACTCCTGCTGCTCGGGCGGCAGCAACGACCGGACGGCCTCCCGGTCGAGGCCGCCCTCCTCGGCACCGGCGTACTTCTGGGGCAGGAGGAGGTCGACCCCGTAGGGCTTGCCGTTGGTCTGCTCCTCGATCCAGCCCAGGTCGATCTCGAGCTGCTCGGGCGTGTGGGCCACCGCCCCGAGGACCCCGAAGCCCCCGGCGTTGGTCACGGCGGCGACGACGTCACGGCAATGGCTGAAGGCGAGGATGGGGAACTCGACGTCGAGCATGTCGCAGACGCGGGTGTGCATGCAGGGTCTCCTAGGTGGTGGGAGCGGGCTGCGGCCCGCGGACCAGGTGGCCGGGGAGGGCGCCGGTGGCCTCGCCACGGGCGTAGGTCTCCGTGCCGCCCACGAACGTGTGGAGGTAGCCGTCGGCTCGCTGGAGGAGCCGGCGCCCACCGGCCGGGAGGTCGTAGCGGATCTCCGGGCGGCGGGCGGCGAGGTGATCGAGGTCGATCACGTTCACGTCGGCACGGTACCCCGGGGCCAGCACCCCACGGTCGAGGAGGCCGACGCTGCGAGCCGTGTCGCGGCAGTGCCGGCGGACCAGGAAGGGCAGCTCCAGCCGGCCATGGTCGCGGTCGCGCCCCCACAGGGTGAGGAGGGTGGTGGGGAAGCTGCCGTCGCAGATGGTCCCCACGTGGGCCCCACCGTCGCCCAGGCCCGGCACGGTGTACGGGTGCGCCAGCATCTCGCCCACGGCGTCGAGGGTGCCGCCCCCGAAGTTCAGGGTCGGCATGTAGAGGAGGGTACGACCCTCGTCGGCGACGAGCAGGTCGTAGGCGAGGTCGATGGCGGGCCGCCCCTCCCGCGCCGCCCGGGCCTCGATGCTGTCCCCCAGGTCCGGCTCGTAGTCGGGAGGATCCTGGAGCTCGAACATGTAGCGGAAACGGCCGATGAGCTGGCCGCCCAGCTTGCCGTCGGCGCCCTCGCCGGTGGCCGCGGCCAGCATCCGTGCCTTGAGCACGGGGTCGGCCATGGCCCGCGCCTGCTCGGGGACCGGCAACGAGGCGATCTCCGCGAACACGGGGTTGCCGAGGAAGGGGTGGAGCGTGCACTGCAGGCCGAAGAGCAGGCCGACGGCCCGGGTGGCCACCTGGGCGGTGATGGGCAGGCCGTCGGCGCGGGCGGCGGCGACCCGCTCCAGCACCTGGCGGTAGCCCTCGCGGTCGAGCGGGCTCTGCACGAGCGAGAACGACAGCGGCCGCCCCGACTCCGCCACCATGTGGCGGAAGGTGGCGAACTCCTCGTCGGTGTTCATGCGGTCGGACACCACCTGGAGGACGCCGCGGCCGAGGGCGCCGAGGCCCCGGGCGATGCCCACCAGCTCGTCGGCGGCGGCCGTGAGGGGGGGCGTGGGCTCGCCCCGGCTGGTGCGGTGGTTGATGGTGCGCGAGGTGGTGAAGCCCAGGCCGCCGGCGGCCACGCCCGACGCCGCCAGCGCCGCCATCCGGTCGATCTCCTCGGGCGTCGCCGGCTGGCGCTGCGCCCCCCGCTCCCCCATCACGTGGAGGCGCACGGCGCCGTGGGGCACCTGGGCGGCCACGTCGATGTCGTGGGCCAGGCGGTCGACGGCGTCGAGGTACTCGCCGAAGGTCTGCCACTCCCACGTCAGCCCCTCGTGCAGCGCGGCGCCGGGGATGTCCTCCACGCCCTCCATGAGCTCGACCAGCCGCTGGCGGTCGGCCGGCCGTACCGGGGCGAAGCCGACCCCGCAGTTGCCCATGACCACCGTGGTGACGCCGTGCCAGGACGAGGGCGCCAGGCAAGGGTCCCAGGTGGCCTGACCGTCGTAGTGGGCGTGGACGTCGACGAAACCGGGCGTGACCACGGCGCCGTCGGCGTCCACCTCGCGCGCCCCCCGGGAGGTTACGTCCCCCACGGCGACGACGCGACCGCCGTCGACGGCGACGTCGGCGGTGCGGGGCGGGGCGCCGGTGCCGTCGACCACGGTGCCGCCCCGGATGACGAGCTCGGGGGCGCTCACGCCGGTGCTCCCACGAGGGCGCCGGCGTCGATGCCGTAGAGGTCGGCGACGTTGTCGCACAGGATGGCCCGCTGCTGGGCCGCGGTCAGCTCGGTGGCGTGGCGCTCGAGGAGCTCCTGCGACCACGGCCAGGTGGAGTCGCTGTGGGGGAAGTCGTTGGCCCACATGAGCCGGTGCCAGTTCATGGCGTCGGCGAACCGGAAGGCCGTCCAGTCGTCCTGGAAGGTCACGTAGATGTTCTCGGCGAAGTACTCGCTGGGCAACCGGGGCAGGTCGGCACCGGGCTTCAACCAGTAGCGGTGGCGCTTGAAGGCGTGGTCCATGCGGTACATGAAGTGCGGCACCCAGCCGGCGTCGGCCTCCACGCACACGACCCTCAGATCGGGGTGGCGCTCGAACACCCCGCCGAACACCAGCATGGCCATGATGTCCTGGCAGCCACGGACGACGGAGAGGAAGCCCCCGATGGCCGGGCCCCGCGTGCGCTCGGTCCTGGTGGTGAGGATGTGGAAGCTGAGCGGGAGGCCCAGCTCCACGGCGGCGTCCCAGAAGCGGTCGTAGGCCGGGGAGTCGTAGTCCTCCACCCCGGGGTTGCCCGGCATCATGACCCCCCGCAGGCCGAGCGCCTCGATGGCGGCGAGGTCGGCGATGCCCTCCTCCGGTGTGCGCATGGCCGTCTGGCCGCAGCCCAGGAGGCGGTCGGGCCGGGTGTCGCAGTAGGAGGCGATCCACCGGTTGTAGGCATCGAAGGACGCCTTCTTCAGGTCGAGGTCGTCGAGGTTGCAGAGCACCATCCCGACCGTCGGGTAGAGGACCTCGGCATCGACCCCGTCGCGCTCCTGCTCGGCCAGGCGGGCCTCGGGGTCCCACCCACCGGGGTGGAGCTCGTCGAAGCGGACGCCCTTGATCCGGATCTCCGAGGGATCCTTACCCGCCGCCGCCACCAGCCCCATGGGGACGGTGGCCCGCGTCCCCTCCACGACGAAGAGGTCCCCCACCTCCTCGCCTCCGTCGATCATCTTCGGCGCCCTGTCACGCCAGGCCGGGTCGATGAAGTCGCGGTAGGCGTTCGGCGGCTCGGTGATGTGCGAGTCCGCCGAGATCACCGGATGGCTCCGGGGCACGAGGCCTCCCCCCCGTCACCCAGCCCGGAGGGCGGGTGACACTCATGAGTGCCAGAGATCATGCCCGACCCGGCGATGCCCGGCAAGGCAGCCGGCCCCCGGACGAGCCGGCCTCCGACGGACCCGAGGGCCGCTTGCGACATAGGGACGGATGTGTTTCAGTGGAGCGGCAATCGCTCGACGAGGGAGCCGACCACCATGTCGCTGCCCACCGCACGGCGCCGCACGGTGCCAGCCCGCCGCATGTCGTTCGAGGAGGGGCTCGGCCGGGTGCCCCGGCACTTCGCCGCCCACGGTGACATCGTCCTCAGCCACGTCGCCGCCGCCCTCTCCTCCGTCTTCCCCGACGGCGAGGACTTCTTCGTCCGCTCGGTGCGCCACTACCGGGACCGGATCGACGATCCCGAGCTGCGGCAGCAGGTGGCCGGGTTCATCGGGCAGGAGTCGATGCACGGGCGCGAGCACCGGGCGTTCAACCGCCGCCTCGCCGAGCTCGGCTACCCGGCGGCGGCGTTCGAGCGCCTGACGCGGAGGGGGCTGGCGCTGCGCGAGCGCGTGGCGTCGCCCCGGTCGAACCTGGCCGCCACCGCCGCCCTCGAGCACTTCACGGCCACCCTGGCCGAGCTGGTGCTCAGCGACGAGGGCGCCCGCGAGGGGTTCGGCCACCCGGAGGTGCGGAACCTGTTCCTCTGGCACGCCCTGGAGGAGTCCGAGCACAAGGCGGTGGCCTTCGACGTCTACCGGGCGGTGGGGGGCACCGAGCGGATGCGAGTGCTCACCATGGACCTCGCCATCGTCGGCTTCATCGGTGGCATCACGGTGGCCGTGGCCGCCTCGCTGGTGGGCGACCCCGCCGCCCGCCACCCGATCGCCCTCCTCCGCAGCGCCCGCGGGTTCCTGCGGTCGCCGCTGGTCAGCAGGGCGGTGTGGCGACGGCTGCGCGACTACGACCGCCGGGGGTTCCACCCCGACGACCGTGACACCTCGGCGCTGATCGAGCGGTGGCGGGAAGAGCTGTTCGGTCCGACCGGATCGCTGAACGACAGGCTGGCCGGGACCGCGGCCTGAGCCGGTCCGGGCACGAGGCGGGTGGCCACCCTGTAGTCGTCGGTCCCCCGCGGACATGTGCTCCACGTGTCGATCCGGTGGGAGCACGCGGCGTTCGTCGCCGAGGTGGCAGCCGTCCTGGGCAGGCCCGTCGACGACGGACGACGCCGGTCGAGCGCGGCCCCGCCGGTGGCCCTGTCGCACCCGGCCCCGCCCGCGTGTGCCCGATCGGCACCGTGACTAGGGGGAGAGCCGGTGCGCCGGTCCCTCTCAGGTGTGAGGGCGTGGGAGTCAGCTTGGGGGGTCGTCGTGTCCTCGACGGCGTCGACCTCCAGCTCGCTCCGGGCGAGGCGGTGGCGCTCACGGGGCCCAGCGGGTCGGGGAAGACGACCCTCCTGAGCTGCGTCGCCGGGCTGCTCGTGCCTGACGACGGCGAGGTCCGGGTCGCCGGTCAGCCGATGTCGACGATGCCGGAAAGGGCGCGTTGTCACCTGCGCCTGTCACAGGTGGGCATGGTGTTCCAGTTCGGGGAGCTGCTGCCCGAGCTGAGCCTTCGAGCCCTACAGCGCGCCCCGAGCGGACGGCTCGCGGCAGCCCCTGACAGGCCTCTCGATCCGTCCGGCCGGTTACCGGTCCTCGCACACCCTGCTCGTCAGCCGGGACTGGCACTCCGTCGAGGCCGCGGTGCGCGCCCACGTCGCCAACCGGCACCGGCCCGGCATGTACGCCGAGTACACCTACAACCCTCCGCGCGAATCGCCCCTGGTGGCCTGGATGCTCGGTGGTGTCCGGGTGGCGACGGCAGTGGGAGCGACGGCGCTGCTGCTCCACGTCGCCAGCCACGTGGCCCGCATCGCGCCTCCAGTCGGCTGGTCCTCCACCGCCTCGGCGCCGACCCCGCGCTCGGCCGCAAGGTCGTGGCGACGGAGGCCTTCGCCTCGGTCGCCATCGCCGGCCTGGTGGCCGTGGCCATCGGGCTCGCCAGCGCCTGGCTGTACGAGCAGATGACCCCGCTGGCCGCCATGCCGGTCACCGCGGTGGTGCTCGTCACCGCCGGCGTCCTGGCCGCCGGCGTGCTCGGCAGCCTCGCCGCGCTCCTGGCCTCGACCGACATCCCCCGACCAACCGAGCTGAACAGGAAGTCGACACCGAGATGCCCCTGACCCGGAAGCGGACCACCGCGCTGCTGCTCCTCCCACTCGTCGCCGCCCTCGTCGCCGCCCTCGCCGCCGCCCTCGCCGTCCGCTGGCAGCAGGGGCGCGAAGACTTCGCCCCCGCCGTCACCGTCGCCGAGGAGGACCTGCGACGAGACGCCTCGGTGGCCGTAGACGGCAACGACTTCTCCGCCGTCACCGATGCCGGCCGGACAGCGTTCGTCTGCGACGAGGAAGCCGACGAGAACCCGGTCAAGGCCCGGTTCTCGTTCGAGTCCGACCGGATCGTGCAGGTCGAGGACGAGGGCGGGGCCGACGGCACCTGTCACCGCCTCGCCGTCAGGGGCGAACCGATCACGAACCACCAGGTCTGCGAACGCAACGTCCTCACGTGGGACTGCGGGGGCTGGGACGCCGTGGAACCGGGTGCGTGACCCCCGTGTCGCCGCGCACCGCCCGGACCAGGCGCTGCCGGGCCCGCGACAAGCGCACCGTGGCCGCCCCGGTCGAGCAGCCGAGCTCGGCCGCCAGCTCTGCCGGGCCGGCGCCGTCGACGGCCACCGACCCGAGGACCCGGCGGTCCCCCGCCGAGAGTTGGCGGTACGAGCGAAGCCGCCGTGTCTCACGATAGGGGGCGATCGACGGGTCCCAGCGACACCGGTCATAGCTCAACTCGGCCGCTGGGACGGGATGTCACCGACCAGCCATCGTGCCACCAACGTGTCGTTGGGCGGCTCCATCACGGCGTAGTGATGCGTGTCGATCCAGCTGGTGTCGTCGGGCCCGACGAGACCTGACCACTCGGCAGGGGTGTCGCCCGACCTGACACGAGAGGCTTCCGGCGACGTCGACCCGTCGGTCCGTAGGAGGCGCACGTCGACATGGCCGTCGAGCGGAGCAGGCTGGTAGGTGTCGGTCAGGCGGGCGTTGAGCTCGTAGACCGCCCAGGCGTCGCGCACCTCCTCGGGCCGGTTGCGAGAGGTGAGCCGCCCGCCCTTCACGGCGGCATCGAACACGGCATCCACGTTCACGCCTCCGCCCGGCATGGTGTACCGCGACACGTCGTCGTCGATCCGGAACCCGATCTTGACGAAGATCTCGACGAGCTCGGCACGGGTCACCATCGGCAGTCCCGGGGTCGGTGGGTCTATCAGCGCGAGGCCGAGTCGACATGCCGTCCAGCGCTCCCTGAGCGCAGCGCGCCGGGCGCACTCGATCGCGAACAGTCCTCCGAGGGAGTAGCCGGCGAAGCAGACGCGCCCGAACGAAGTCGCCTCGGCCACCTCGAGGTCGTCCAGCAGGCGATCTGCAGCACCGGCCAGCCCGGGCCGCACGACGCCGGCGGGCGTCTGGCAGGCCCACACGGCGTCCGACGCAGGAAGCAGTGCCGGCATCTTCACGTAGCGAGTGGCCGCACCGGAGAGCGGCGGGAAGAAGCACCACAGGCGCTCGCCCCCGCGACGCATCCGATACCAGGTGCGATCGCCGGCCGCATAGTGGACCTCGGGCACGGCGACGTCGCCGACAGAGCTCACGAGCTCGGAGATGGACCGATCCGACAGGATCGTCAAGGGGTCGACGGGCGAGCCGACAAGGTGTTCGAGCGCGCTCGCCACCTCGACGAGCGCCAGGGAGTCGAGGCCGAGATCGTCGATGTGCTCGTCCGCCCCGACAGCACGGCGGGTGAGGTGGGTCAGCAGCCGCACCAGGGACTCGACGGCGCTGACGGGCTGTTCGGGCGGCTCGGCGCCGTCGCGCTCGGCGAGGAGCCGCTCGACCAGGGACCGCAGGGCCGGTCTGTCGATCTTCCCGCGCGTGGTCATGGGCAGCGACGGGACGGAGACGAGGATCGGCACCGCAGGAGCAGGAAGAGCCGAACGCAGCTCCCGTTCGAGGTCGTCGCCGGGATCGCCCTCGACGGCCGCGACCACCCGGGCACCGTCCGCGAAGGGGAGTGCGAACGCCGCCGCGCTCGCAACGCCGACGCACGAGTGGAGGACGGCCTCCACCCCGCCGAGCTCGACTCGGTAGCCGCCTCGCACCTTGACCTGATCGTCTCGCCGTCCCTGGATCTCGTAGGCAGCGAGCTCGGGGCTCCAGCGCACGATGTCCCCGGTGCGGAACCACGATCCGCCCCTCGTCGGATGGGCGACGAAGCGCTCGCCGGCGCCCACCTGGCACTGGAGGGCGACTGCCACCCCTCCGATCCACAGCTCGCCGAACGCACCGGGCTCGACCGGCTGGAGGTCGTCGTCGAGGATGTCGAGCTCGACGTTCCGGATCGGTGACCCGATGGAGATCGGCCTCGTGCCGCCGATCTCGCCGAAGGTGACCGAGATGGACGCTTCGGTCGGCCCGTAGGCGTTCACCTGGCGGAAGCCGGGCGACGCCGCCGCGTCCCACCGGTCGCGCGTCGGAGCGTCGGCGGCCTCACCTCCCACGACGACGAGGCGCAGGCCCGCCGGAAGCGGGCACGTCGCGAGGTCACGACCGATCCGGCGCCACGCCGCCGTCGGCAGGTTCAGCGTGGTGACAGCACGAGACTCGACCCACTCGAGGAACCTGGGACCGCTCGCCGGCACGTTGGCGCCCCGCACGGCGAGGCACGCGTGGGCGGCGAGCGTGGTCAACACCTCGTCGAACCAGATGTCGAAGTCCGGTGAGCAGTACTGCGCGACCCGGTCGACCGCCGACAGGCCGTACTCGCCCACCGCGGCGTGGACGTAGTTGTCCAGGCCCGCCCAGCCCAACAGGACCGGCTTGGCGTCCCCGGTGGACCCGGACGTGAACAGCACCAGCCGGACGTCGCCCGGGCCGTCAGCACCGAGCGCCGCGGCACACTCGGCGACCACCCGGAGCTTCCGCTCGATCACGGCTGGAGGTTCCCTGGGGTCGAGAGGTGCCGGGACCCGTCCGATGGACCACAGCGCCAGGACGTCGACGACCTGCCAGCACGATCGACCCCTCGTGACCGGCACCACCGCGTCCGGACCGCCGGACTGCAGCACGGCCGCGCGGGCCTCCACCCTGTCGGCGAGCTGCTCGTACGTCCACGACTCGTCGTCCTCGGTCACGATCGCCGGACGGTCGCCGCCGAGGCGCAACCATCCGTCGAGGCGGTCCACCGGCGCCCGGAGCCAACCATCGTCGTCACCAGCCATCGACCCGGTCCCCCGAGCTCGGCGAGGAGTGTGGGGCGCCGTGCACGTCCCCATGGGTACCACGGAAGCTCGACGGGCCGATGGGGGTTTCGACCGTCGATGACCTGCCCGTCACCGCACGATCGCCGCCGGTGCGACCCGGCCGCCCGACCGGCGCAGTGGCGCGACGCGCCGCTTGCCAACCGGGCCGGCGACCGACAGGATCACCGTGTCACTTCACAGTGTCGATCGCCGAGGGGGGCAACGTGATCGGGATCGAACGGCAGGGCCACGTGCTGGTGGTCGAGCTCCAGCGGCCGCCGCACAACTACTTCTCGCTCGCCATGGTCGAGGCGGTGGCCGACGCGTTCGACGAGGGGGCGGGCGACACCGACCTCCGGTGCGGCCTCCTCGTGGCCCAGGGTCGCTCGTTCTGCGCCGGCGCCGACTTCAGCGGGGCCGGCGACAGCGACCTCGACGGCCTCGACTCGACCGAGCGGCTCTACGCGTCGGCGGCACGCCTCTGCGCCGTCGAGCTGCCGTGGGTCGCCGCGGTGCACGGGGCCGCCATCGGCGGCGGCCTGGGCCTCGCCCTCGCCGCCAACCTGCGGGTCACCTGCCCCGCCGCCCGCTTCTCGGCCAACTTCGGCCGCCTCGGGATCCACCAGGGCTTCGGCATCTCGGTCACCCTGCCCGAGCTCGTCGGCCCCTCCACGGCCTCCCTGGTGCTGCTCACCGGTCGACGCTTCCACGGCGACGAGGCCACCCGGCTGGGCCTCGCCGACCTGTGCGTCGACGACGTCGACGACGTGCGCCCGGCGGCCCTGGCCCTGGCGGCCGAGATCGCCGAGGGGGCGCCGCTCGCCACCCGGGCCATCAACCGCACGCTGCGCGCCGGCCTCGCCGACCGAGTCCGCCAGGCCACCCGCCTCGAGGCCGGCGAGCAGGCCCGGCTGGCCCGCACCGCCGACGCGGCCGAGGGCATCGCCTCGGTGCTCGAGCGCCGTCCCGGGTCGTTCACCGGCCGCTGAGCCGCCCCGCACGGGTCCACCTCGACTCGCCGAGGTGGACCTGCGCCCAGGACGTCGCCAGGGTCCTCCGCTCAGCCTCGGCGGTTGACCTCGACGTCGCGGAAGGGCCGGTCGGCGTCGACCGACGGCTCCTTGGGCAGCCCCAGCACCCGCTCGCCGATGATGTTGTGCTGGATCTCGTCGGTGCCGCCCGCGATCGACGCGCCCGGCACCGACACCAGGACCTCGGCCACGATCCCGCCCTCGGGCGAGCCCGGCCCGGTCAGCATGCCGTGGGCACCGGCGATGTGGCCGTGGGCGGCCGCGGCCTCGCGGGCGATCCGGCTGGCCGCCAGCTTGCCGATCGACCCCTCCGGCCCCGGCGGCCGACCCGCCCGCCGCGCCGCCGCGGCCCGGTCGGCGGTGAGCCGTGCCGTGCGCTCGGTGGCGGCCACGTGGGACACGAGCTGGCGGACGAGCGGATCGGCACCCAGGCCCTCGGCCCGGGCCCGGGTGGGCACCAGGTCGGCACGGCCGGCACGCTGCGGGTACCACTCGTAGGTCCTCAGGTAGGCGGTGGCCTCGGCCGTCGCCTCGTCGCGGGTGCGCCCCCCACCGGGCGGGGGCAGCGCGCCGAACAGCCCGGCCGCCAGGCCCCGCTCGTGGGCCAGCGTGGTGAGCGCCACCGCCCACCCGCCGTTCACCTCGCCCACCACGTTGGCGTGGGGCACCCGGGCGTCGTCGAGGAACACCTCGTTGAACGACGCCCGGCCGTTCATCTGCCGGAGCGGCCGCACCTCGACGCCGGGCTGGCGCATGGGGAAGGCGAAGAACGAGATGCCCCGGTGCTTGGGGACGTCCCAGTCGGTGCGGGCCAGGAGCATCCCGTAGGCGGCGTGGTGGGCGCCGGTGGTCCACACCTTCTGGCCGCTCACCGCCCACTCGTCGCCGTCGCGGCGGGCGTGGGTGGTGAGCCCGGCCAGGTCGGAGCCGTTGCCCGGCTCGCTGAAGAGCTGGCACCACGTGTCCTCACCGGTGACGATGCGCCGCAGCAGCCGGCGTTGGAGGTCGTCGGACCCGTGGGCCAGCAGCGTCGGCGCCGCCAGCGACATCCCCACGCCGATGGCGGGTCCCACGGCGCCGGCCGCCCGCAGCTCGTCGGCGACCACCCGGCCGAGCGGTGCCGGCAGCCCCCGGCCGTGAGGGCGGGGCCAGGTGGGGCACCCCCAACCGGAGTCGGCCAGGTCGGCTCGCCACTCGGCGAGGGGCCGCTCGGGGTCCCAGTGCCCGGACAGCCAGGCCCGGACCTCGGCCCGGACCTCGTCCGCCGACGGACCGTCGCTCATACGGCGATGCCGTACAGCTCGGCGCAGTTGTCGTGCAGGATGCGGTGGCGCTGGCGCTCGGTGAGGTCGACGGTGTGCTCGGCCAGCATCTCCTGGGACCACGGCCAGGTCGAGTCGGAGTGGGGGAAGTCGTTGGCCCACATCAGCCGCTCGTCGTTGAGCAGGTCGGCGACCTGGAACGCCACCCAGTCGTCCTGGAAGGTCGTGTACACGTTCTCGCGGAAGTACTCGCTGGGCAGCTTGGACAGCGTGCCGTGGGGCATCCAGTGGCGGTGCCGCTCGAAGGCGTGGTCCATCCGGTACATGTAGTGGGGCACCCAGCCGGCGTCGGCCTCGACGCACACCACCTTCAGGTCGGGGTGGCGCTCGAACACGCCGGAGAACACGAGCGTGCCGATCACGTCCTGGTTCGCCCGGATGATGCTCACGAACGAGTTGAGCCGCGGCCCCCGCACGGGGGCGAGGTCGCGGCTGGTGAGCACGTGGAAGGACAGCGGCATCCCCATCTCGGCCGCGGCGTCCCAGAACGGGTCGTAGTCGCGGTGGTCGTAGTCCTCGTGCCCGGGCGTGCCGGGCATCATCACCCCCGGCAGGCCGAGGGCGGCGATCTCGTGGAGGTCGTCGATGCCCTCCCGGGGGCTGCGCATGGCCGTCTGCCCACAGCCGATCAGGCGGTCCGGCGCGGTGGCGCAGTACTCGGCGATCCACCGGTTGTACGCCCGCATGCACGCCCGCTTGTAGTCGATGTCGCGGTGGTTGCACAGGGCCATGCCCACGGTGGGGTAGATCACCTCGGCGGCCACCCCGTCGCGGTCCTGGTCGGCCAGGCGGGCCACCGGATCCCAGCCGCCCCGGTGCAGGTCCTCGAAGCGCACGCCGAAGGTGGTCAGCTCGTCGGCCTGCTTGCCGGCCGCGGCCACGAGGCCCATCGGCACCGGCACCTTCATCCCCGGCACGTAGAAGACGTCACCGCGCTCGTCCTCGATGAGGTGCGGGGCCTCGTCGCGGTACTTGGGGTCGATCCTCGGCGCGTAGGTGTCCGGGGGCTCGGTGACGTGGCTGTCGGCGGAGATCACGGTGTCGGGCACGGTCGGCCCCCTCATGCGGGTTCGGTGGACAGTTGCTGCAACAGCCGGCGGCGGGCACCGGCGTAGTCGGCCTTGCCGTTGGTGAACCGGCCGACGTCGTCGACGACGAGGAGGTGCCGGGGAGCCTTGTAGCCGGCGAGCCGGGACTTGACGTGGGCCGCGAGCTCGGCGGGCGTGACCGCCGAGGGATCGTGGAGCGACACGACGGCCGCCACCGCCTCGCCCAGCCGGGCGTCGGGGACGCCGACGACGGTGGAGTCGCGCACGGCCGGGTGGGTCTCGAGCGCCTCCTCGACCTCCTCGGGGAACACCTTCTCCCCGCCGGTGTTGATGCACAGCGATCCCCGGCCCAGGAGGGTGACCGTGCCGTCGTCCTCGACCCGGGCCCAGTCGCCCGGCACCGACACCCGCATGCCCTCCACGGTGCGGAAGGTCTGCGCCGTCTTGACGGGATCCTTGTGGTAGCCGACGGGGCACGGGCCGCTGACGGCGAGCATCCCGGTGCCCCCGGGACCGACGACGTTGCCGCCCTCGTCGACCACGAGGCCGCGCTCGCCGAGCCGGAACCGGGCGGTGGCGGGGCCCGAGCCGGCCGAGGACACGGCCGCGCCCATCCCGTGGGCCTCGGTCGAGCCCAGCACGTCGACGAGCAGGGCCGACGGCAGGTGGCGGGCCAGCCCCGCCTTGGTCTGCTCGCTCCACATGACCCCGGCCGAGACGAGCATGGCCAGCGAGGACAGGTCCCACCCGCCGGGCCGTGCGTCGAGCGCCTCGAGCACGGGACCGGCGAAGGCGTCACCCACGATGGCCATGGCCTGCACGCCCTGGCGCTCGATGGTGTCGAGGATGGCGACCGGGTCGAAGGACCGGTTGGGCAGCGTCACCGCCGTGCCGCCCTGCGTGAGCATGGTGGTGGCGAACATGTACCCGGTGGCGTGCATCAGCGGCGACCCCGGCAGGCCCACCGGTCCGCCCTCCGCCGCCACCAGGCGCTGCCGGACGACGTCGAGGTCCTGGTCGGGCGGGTCGCCCACGGCGTCGAAGGCCCGGTACATGTCGTCGTGGCGCCACATGACGCCCTTGGGCGTGCCGGTGGTGCCACCCGTGTAGATCATGACGATGTCGTCGTCGCTGCGGCCCCAGGGCGCCACGTAGGGCCCGTCGCCCCCGCTCACCACCTGCTCGTAGGGTTCCGCCCACGGGGGGCAGGGTCCGCTGCCGTCGTCGACCCACAGCCACCGTCGCACCCGGGGCACCCGGTCGCGCAGCGGCTCGACCGTGGGGGAGAACGTCCCGTGGAACACGACCGCCACCGCGTCGGCGTTGTCCCACAGGTAGGCGAGCTCGTCCTCGCGGTACCGGTAGTTGGTGTTCACCGGGGTGAGGCCGGCCTGGTAGGTGGCGTAGGAGACCTCGAGGTACTCGGGGCAGTTGTACAGGTATTGCGCCACCCGGTCCCCCCGGGCCGCCCCCCCGGCGACGAGCGACCGGGCCAGGGCCCCCGCCCGTGACCGGAAGGCCGTCCACGACGTCCGGCGGTCGCCGTGGACCAGCGCCGGAGCGTCGCCCCGGACGTCGGCCACGACGTCCCAGACGTCGGCGTACTGCCAGCCGCTCACGCCGTCACCAGCGAGGCCCGGGTGACCCGCCCCGCGTCCTGGTCGGCGAAGGCCTGGTTGATCTGCTCGAGGGGGTAGTCGACGACCACCTCGTCGAGGGGCAGGTCGGCGGCGTGGCGCTCGAGCAGCTCGAGGGCCCGCTGCAGGCTGCGGGCGTCGTAGGCGGCCACGGCCTCGATGCGGACGTTGGCCATCACCAGGAAGCCGGGGTCGAGCTCGAGGCTGGTGCCCGGGTAGAACGTGCCGATCTCCAGGTAGCGGCCGCCGATGCCCACCATGCGCAGGCCCTCGGAGATGGCGGCCGGGCGCCCCACCAGCTCGCACACCACGTCGGCGCCCCAGCCACCGGTGAGGTCCTTCACTGCCGCCACCCGCTCGTCCGGGGTGGTCAGCTCCCGCATGTCGATGGTGTGGTCGGCCCCCATGGCCCGGGCCAGGGCCAAGCGGTCCTCGATGCCGTCGACGACGATCACCTGGGCGGCGCCGCGCTCGCGGGCCACGGCGGTGGCGTAGACGCCGAGGCCCCCGGCACCCTGGACCACCACCCGGTCGCCCATGCCCACGTCGACCCGCTCGAGGCCCATGACCACCTGGGCGAGGGCGCAGTTGACGCCGGCGACCATGGTGTCGGTGACCTTGTCGGGCACCTTGAAGATCGCCATCTGAGGGGTCACGTAGAAGTAGTCGGCGTAGGCGCCCCGGAAGTGCGGCCAGTCGGCCGGCTTGCCCTGCAGCACCTTGAAGGAGCGGGCGCACGCCTCGGTCATGCCCCGGACGCACGACCGGCACCGGCCGCAGGGGGCGAAGTACTGGTAGGCCACCCGGTCCCCCACGGCCAGCGGTGCCCCGGCCCAGTCGGTGGTCACCCCCGCCCCCAGGGCGTGCACGACGCCGGTCATCTCGTGGCCGATGATGCGACCGTCGTCACGACCCATGGCCGACAGGAAGCCGTCGCCGCGCCAGATGTGCAGGTCGCTGCCGCAGATGTTGGCCCGGGTGACCCGCACGACCACGGCACCGGGCTCGGGCTCGGGGACGGGGAGCTCGGTCAGCTCCATCGGCTTGCCCTGGCCGAAGAACAGCACGGCCCGACCGGTGGCGGTCATCGGGCCACCTCCTCGAGGACGGCGGGAACCGGTGGCTCGAGGTCCTGGCCCAGCCGGGGCAGCACCTCGGTGGCGAACAGCTCCATGGAGCGGCGCAGGGCGGCGTCGGGGACGAGGCCGTTCCACTCCCAGCAGTACAGCCAGCGCGACGGCTACCGCTCGATCAGGCGCTCGAGCTGGCGGACCACCGTCGAGGGCGAGCCGATGAGGGCGAGGCCCTCGCCCAGCATGTCGGGCAGCTCGCCGGTGTCGGGGTGGGGAAGGCCCTTGTCGAAGCCGAACGGGCTGAACCACGACTGGAAGCCGAACAGGGCGCCCTCGACCCAGAGCTGCATGGCCTCGTCGTCGGTGGGGGCGACCACCACGTCGCGCAGGAGGGCCACCCCGTCGCCGGGCGGGCGCCCGGACACCTCGGCGTAGACGTCGATGAGGCGCTGCTCGAGCACGGGGTGGAGGGCGGGGAGGATGGCGGTGATCCCCTCGGCCGCGCACCACCGGATCGAGCGCTCCGACGAGGCGAAGGGCTGGAACACCGGGGGGTGGGGGCGCTGGAGCGGCTTGGGCACGGGGGCGAGCGCCACGACCTCGCCGTCGCGCACGCCGTCGCCGTAGAGGCGGGTCGACTCGACGTCCCAGGGGGTGCCGGTCACGGGCACCTGCCAGACCTCGCCCTTCTCCGCCATGAGGTCCTCGGTCCACGCCTGCTTGACCAGGCGGTAGCACTCCTCGAAGGCCGCCCGGTTGGCGGCGTCGACGGCGTCGTGCTGGTGCGGCTGCACGCCCCGTACCCCGTGGGCGTGCTGGGCCATGGTGTCGACCCACCGTCGCTGGTAGCCGCGGGCGAAGCCGGCGTCGGCCCGGCCCCCCGACATGTGGTCGAGCATGGCGATGTCCTCGGCCACCCGGATCGGGTTGTCGGCGGGCAGGACGATGCCGAGCTGGCCCACCCGGATGCGCTCGGTCTGCATGGCCACGAACAGGTCGAGCAACACGGGGTTGTTCGACAGCTCGAAGCCCTCGATGTGGAAGTGGTGCTCGGTGAAGCTGATCGAGTGGTAGCCGAGCTCGTCGGCCAGGCGGGCCTGGCCGCCCAGCTCGCGGAGCATCCTCTGGTAGAGGTCCCGCCGGAGTCCGGCGCGGCCCCCCTCGATGTCGGATCGGCTCCCCACCGTCGGCAGGTAGAACAACGACGCTCGCATGCCCCGGACCCCCCTCGGGCCGAACCACAGTGCGAGAACGCACTGCTCCGGGAAGTATCGGCGTGGCACCCATGGGTGTCAACACCGCCGCCGGGCCGGTCCCGACGGCGCGGCCGGTGCCCGCAGAGGCGGCCGTGCCGCCCGGGTGGCCCGGTCGCGGTCAGGCCGGGGCGCGCCGTGGTGCCGCCGCCGGCCCGGGAGCCGGGCGGCGGCGGCACGGGGCGGTCAGGCGCGCTGGAGGACGTGCACCACGCACACCGAGCCCGCCCCCGCCATGTGGCAGAGGCCGGTGCGGGCCCCCTCGACCTGGCGGGGACCGGCGGTGCCCCGGAGCTGCAGGACCGTCTCGTGGACCTGGGCCAGGCCCGTCGGACCCCCCGGGTGGCCGCGGGACGTGAGACCTCCGTCGGTGCTGAACGGGATCCGGCCGCCGAGCCTGGTCTCCCCGTCGCTCACCAGCTTGTCGCCCTCGCCGTCGCCACAGATGCCCAGCAGCTCGTAGTACACGAGCTCCTCGACCGGGAAGGCGTCGTGGACCTGCACGAGGTCCAGGTCGGCCGGCCCCAGGCCGGCCTGCTCGTAGGCGGCGGCCGCGGTGTCCCGGGTCATCTGCGACGGGCCGATGACCGCCCCCAGGAACACGTGGCCGTCGGTGTAGGTCTCGGACCGCTGCTGCGAGGCGAGGACCTTGACCAGCGGACCACCCAGCCGGCGCGCCACCTCCTCGGTGCCGACGATGGCGGCGGCCGCGCCCCCGCCGGCGGCGCACGCCATCATCGACGTGTGCGGGTAGGAGATCATCGTCGAGCCGAGCACCTCGTCGACGGTGACCTCGTGGTCGGCCCGGCGCTGGGCCATGGGGTTGTGGCGGCCGTGGTTCCAGTTCTTGGCCGAGATCGCCGCGAACGTCTCGACGGTGGTGCCGACGTCGTGCATCCTCCGGGTGGCCCACATGGCGAAGAACGCCGCCGGCAGCAGCACGTCCTCGGCGCCGAGGCCCTTGCGCCGGCGGCCACCGAGGCCCCCGATGCGGTTGAGGTCGTCGAAGCCGAGCGCCATCGCCACCTCCACCCGACCGCCGGCGACGGCCTGGACCGCCTCGCCGAAGGCGCACGAGCCGGTGGCCGAGGCGTTCTCGACGTGCGTGACGGGTATGCCGGTGAGGCCGAAGTCCTTGGCGACGTGCACGCCCGTCGTCATGCCGCCCCCGATGTACCCGTTGTACAGGGCACCCACCTCGGGGAAGTCCAGGCCGGCGTCGTCGAGGGCGGCGATGCCGGCGTCGTAGCCCATGTCGGCGGCGGGGATGCCCTCGTTGTTGAACCGGTGCATCCCCACGCCGAGCACGTAGACGTCCCGTCCCAGCCCGGTCATCGCAGTGCCTCGAAGCGGAACGTCACCAGCTCCTCGCCGTCGTCGTCCTTGCCCACCGGAAAGGTGGTCAGGGCCATGTCGTCACCGATCGACCAGTCGTCGGGGCCGCCCGAGAGGACCGACTGCACCCGGACGCCCTCGGGCAGGTCGACCTGGCCCACGCCGTAGCCGCCGGTGTCCCCGAAGGACACCTGGCCCATCCGGGGGACGTGCAGGAACGTCCAGGCGTACAGCTTTCCGACCGGACCCAGGTCGACGTCCACCACCGGGGTGCGGGACACCGGGCACCGCTTGCGGCGGGGCCAGAAGTAGAGGCCGGACGCGGGCGCGAAGGAGCCGAGGAGCCGGGGCCGGTCCTCGTCCTCGCCGGGCAGCCGGAACAGGGTGGGGTCGGTGGGGGTCAACTCGCCTCCCGGGCGTGGTCGCCGATCTCTACCAGGAACTCCATGACCGCCGTGACGAACACGTCGTTGCGGTCGCCCACGACCATGTGCGTGGCGTCGGCGACGTCGACGTAGCGGGCGTGGGGGCACTGCTGGAGGAAGAGCCGGGCGCCCTCCTCGCTGACCATGTCCGACAGCCGTCCCCGCACCAGGAGGGTGGGCAGCGAGAGGTTGGCGGCGGCCTGGTCCAGGTCGTCGGGTGCCCGGCGCCGGGCCCGGTCCCCGCCGGCCAGGAAGGCCGGGTCCCAGTGCCAGCGCCACCGGCCGTCCTCGCCGTGCCGCAGGTTCTTCCG
>DASUJB010000161.1:0-21075 GCA_036279475.1 Acidimicrobiales bacterium
CCCACCGGCGCTTCTCCCAGCGGCGGGACCGGCCTGGGACCGCCGCCGCCCCCGCCGCCACCCCTCCCGCCGAGCGCCCCCACCCCGCCCCACGGCCCCGGCTCCGCCCCGCCGCCCCCGTCCTCTCCCCCTGGACGGGGACGGCGGGGCCTCGCCGTGCTCGTGGTCGCCGGCCTGGTGGCATCGGCCGCGACCGGCGCGGCCGTCGCCGTGGCCGTCGACGACGACGAGCCCGTGGCCGTGCCCAGCAGCCTGGCCGCCCCGGTGCAGCCGGCCAGCGACGACGACCGGGCCGAGCCCCTGTCGCAGGCAGCAGCGGCCGTGCTGCCCAGCGTCGTCTCCATCGCCTTCGAGGCCGGGGGCACGGCGGGCAGCGGCTCGGGCATCATCATCGGGGCCGACGGCACGATCCTGACCAACAACCACGTCGTGGCAGCGGCGGCCGACGGTGGCGACCTCGAGGTCACCTTCTCGGACGGGGCGACGGCCGACGCCCGGATCGTGGGACGGGATCCGGCCACGGACCTCGCGGTCATCCGGGCCGAGGGCGCCAGGGGGCTGACCCCGGCGACGCTCGGCCGCAGCGCCGACCTCGACGTGGGGGACACGGTGCTCGCCATCGGCAGCCCCCTCGGGCTCGACGGGTCCGTCACGGCCGGCATCGTCAGCGCCCTCGACCGCGCCATCACCCTGCAGGGCGGTCCCGAGCGGCGCTCGCCGTTCGGGTCGCGGTCCGGTCCGGCCGACACGGCGGTCATCGATGCCGTCCAGACCGACGCGGCCATCAACCCGGGCAACTCGGGCGGCGCCCTCATCAACGCCGAGGGCGAGGTCGTCGGGGTCAACACGGCCATCGCGTCGCTGGCGCAGGGCCCCACCTCGGAGGGTGGCAACATCGGGGTCGGCTTCGCCATCCCCATCGACGCCGCCCGCGACATCGCCAAGAAGCTGGTCGAGGACGGCTCGGTCACCCACGCCTACCTGGGGGTCAGCATCGCCGACACCGACTCGGGGCGGGGCGCCCTCGTCGGAGCGGTGGAGGAGGGCCAGCCGGCGGCCAAGGCCGGGTTGCGGGAGGGCGACGTCATCACCGCCTTCGACGGCGACCCGGTGCGCGACTCGGCCGACCTGACGGCCGCCGTCCGCTCCCGGTCGCCCGGCGAGACCGTCCAGCTCACCGTCAGCCGGGACGGCGACAGCCGCAAGGTGGAGGTCACCCTGGGCGAGCTGCCCAACTGAGGGGACGGAGCCGACGGGCACCTCGCCCCGCGGGACCGTCGTGCCCCGCTCCTGCCGGTGCGGCCGGGTGGAGCGGGGCCGACGGGCGGGCGCTCAGGTCAGCGGCTCCGGCACGGTGCTGAACGCCCGTCCCAGGTGGGACGTGTCGTTGAAGCACCGGATGATCCAGCGGTCCGGCGTCACGACCACGTGGGAGATCGACCCGTTGTCGGCCCCGACGAAGGCGAAGGCGTCCCGGGCGCCGGACGCCTCGGCCATGACCTCGCCGATCACGCCGCCGTGCGCCACGGCCACCACGCAGGCGTCCGGGTGGGCGGCGGCGATCCGGTCGACGCCGGTGCGCACCCGGGCCCGGAAGGCGGGGCCGGCCTCGGCCCCGGGGATCACGTCCCACCGGCCCTCGCCCACCACCCGGACGGCCAGGGGATGGCCCTCGGCCACGTGCCGGCGGAAGTTGCCCTCCCACTCGCCGAGGAACACCTCGCGCAGGTCCGGCTCCACCCGGGGCACGAGGGCCAGGCGGGCGGCCAGCGGTGCCGCCGTCTCCGCCGTCCGTCGCAGCGTGGTGACGTAGATCGCCTGCACGTCCTCGTCCTGGAGGCGCTCGGCCACCTGGAGCGCCTGGCGGCGGCCGGCCGGCGACAGCTCGGGGTCGCCGTGCCCGTCGACCCGGGGGAACCGGGCGTCGCCGCGCTCGGGTGCCGACTCGCCATGGCGGACGAGCAGCAGCTCGCAAGCGCCGGGTGGCCGCCGGAAGCGATGCTGCCGGTACTCGCTGACCTCGCTCACGGGGCCGACGCTAGCGGTGCCGTGGTCCCCGGGACCCGACGGGCCGGTAGCCTGTCCGCCGTCCGCGCCCGCCGTCGCCGTCCCCGGAGGATGCCATGACCACCGCCGGTCCCGAGGCGGACGCCGCACCTGCGGGCGCCGCCAGCGACAGCCCTGATCCCGTCCACCGGACCGGGATGCTCTTCGACCTCGACGGCACCCTCGTCGACAGCGTGTACCAGCACGTGCTGGCATGGCGCGAGGCGTTGGCCGCCGAGGGCATCGACATCCCCGTGTGGAGCATCCACCGCAAGATCGGCATGAGCGGTGGCCTGTTCGCGCGGGCACTGCTGCGCGAGACCGACGTGGCCCTCGGTCCCGACGGCGTCGAGCGGCTCCAGGCCGGCCACCGCGAGGCCTTCCTTCGCTACGCCCCCGGGGTGCGGCCCCTCCCGGGGGCGGCCGACCTCCTGGCCCACCTGACGGCGGTCGGCACGCCGTGGGCCGTCGCCACCAGCAGCCGGCGGGAGACGGCCACCTCGGCGCTGGACGAGCTGGGCGTGCCCGACGACGTCCCCGTCGTCACCCGCGACCAGGTGGAGCGGGCCAAGCCCGATCCCGACCTGTTCCTGGCGGCGGCGCGGGCGGTCCGCCTGCCGATCGAGGACTGCGTCGTGGTGGGCGACAGCGTGTGGGACCTGCTCGCCGCCCGCCGGGCCCGGGCGCTGGGCGTGGGGCTGCTCACCGGGGGGTACGGTCGCGAGGAGCTGGAGCGGGCCGGGGCGTTCCGGGTCTACGAGGATCCCGCCGACCTCCTGGCCCGCCTCGACGAGGTGGGCGTCCGCGACTGACGTCCCGGTCGTCGCCGCCGGTTTGACGGGGCGACGGTGGCGGTCGGACGATGACGCCGTGCGTCGCTCCGCCGCCGTGGTCGCCGGCACCACCTGGGTGGCGCTGGTGCTCCTGGCCCTCGTCTCTCCCCTCCGCCCCGCCGGCGCCCTCGCCCCCGCGGGCCGCTGGGCCCCCGAGGTGGTGCAGCAGGGCGCCGACGGCCCGGGCGACGGCACCGGGGCGACCGACGAGGAGCCAACCCCCGTCCCCGACCAGGACATCATCCCCAGGCCCAACTCGGGCCACGAGCCGACCGAGGCCGGTGACCGTGGCGGTGCCCTCCAGGTCCTCGTGCTGGTGGCCATCGTCGTGGGCGTCGCCACCGTCGCCGGGCTCGCCGTCCGGGACGTCCGGCGGTCACGGGCCCGACAGGGCCGGGGCTGACCCACGGGCCCACCCGGGTCCACGGTCCCGGGTCACCTCGGCAGGGGCCACCACGCCGCCACGGCCGCCCCTCGGTCCCGGGCACCCGGCCTCGTGGCCCCGGTCCCGCGGCCCCGGCGACCGCTCACACCAGGGGGCCGTACTCCTCGCACGCCCGGAGCTCGCCGAAGACCCCCGTGCGCAGGGCGTCGGTGCGCTGGAACGCGGTGGCGTCCTCGCCGTCGGTGCCATAGGCCAGGAAGCCCATGATCGCCTCGTCGAGGTCGCCGGCCGAGATCTGCAGCTGGGTGGGCGTGACGTCGGGGGAGGCACCGGGGAAGGTGGACGCCGCCCACGAGCCGGTGAGGCAGTCGGCCTGGAGCTCCGACCGCTCCTGGTCGACCACGTCCAGCTGGACCTGGGCGGCGATGGCCCACAGGCGGGCCAGCTCGCTGGCCACGGCGAAGTCCCCGATCGAGTACAGGCCGTCCACCAGCCCCTCGCCGTCGAGGACGACGGCGTTCTGGTCCTCGCAGTAGACGGCCAGGTAGCTGAGGTCCTTGCCGGACAGCTCCTTGTCGCCGCACGAGACCGAGTCGAGGTCGGGGTCGACGATCTCGAGGTCGTCGACGGGGCGCCACGCCTGGTCCAGCTGGTCGAAGAACCAGTCGTAGAACTCGTTGAGGTCGGCCGTGACCAGGGACAGGAGCCCCTTGCTGCCGCGGCCGTCCCAGTTGTCCGCCAGCGGCAGGTTCCCGCCGGTCACGTCGTCGCCCTCCTGGAACGGGATCTCGGCCGTCACCCTGTCGGTGGCCTCGTCGGCGTAGCCCTTGCACGTCCTGACGCCGTGCTGGTAGCCGTCCTGGAAGGTCGAGACGCGGTCGAACCCGCTGCCGTGGGCCATCGGGTCCTCGGGGCTGGTGCCGGGCACGTCCCGGATGGCGATCATGCCGGCGACGGTCTTGTCGAGGTCGACGTCATCGGGGTCGAAGCCCTCGGCCCGCCCGTCGGCGACGCGCCGGGCCCAGCTACCGGCGAAGCAGTCGGCCTGCAGCTCGAGGTCCACGGTCCGGTCCTCGGCGCGGGAGCGGGCCTGCACGGCGTGGCCGAACTCGTGGGCGATGACGATGGCGACCGTGAAGGCGCCGAACTCCTGGTTCAACGCCGGCAGGAGGGCCACCTCGTCCCAGGCGATGATGTCGTCCTGGGGGCAGTAGAAGGCGTTGCCGGCGATCTCCTCGTAGGTGAGGTCGCCGGGACCGCACGGGGGCAGCTCGGTGTGGGGACCGTAGGGGTAGACCCCGGCCAGGTCGACCCACCGCCCGCCGTACACGTCGGGGTAGGTCGAGCGCCAGTAGGCGCTGACGTCGTCCACCGCCCGGCGGGCGACCTCGCCGGGGTCGTCGCTCGACCGGGGGGCCTGCGGGCCCTCACCGGGGCCGCCCCCCAGGAACTGGCCGTCGGCCTGGGCGCACGAGGCGGTGAGGGCCATCGCCAGGCCGAGGGCCATGAGTGACGTGGACGTCCGCTCCACCGGGCTCCCTTCCACCGCGCCGCCACCCCGTGGGGGCGCCTGCCGAAGCTAGCGCGACGACCCCGGTGGCCGGAGACCGTCCCGGGGGTCCGGTACCCTCGGCGGGTGGACGACGTGACGCTCCCGGCCGCCGGCGAGGCACCGACCCCGCACGGCTACCCCGCCGAGTGGGACGCCGACGTCGTGCTGTCCGACGGGGGGACGGCCCGGGTGCGGCCGATCCGGCCCGACGACGCCGCCCGCCTCGCCGACTTCCACGAGCGCCAGTCGCCCGAGAGCGTCTACCTGCGCTACTTCAGCCCCCGGCCGCACCTCAGCGAGCGTGACATCGCCCACCTCGTCAACGTCGACTACGTCGACCGCATGGCCTTCGTCGCCCTGCTCGGCGACGAGATGGTGGGCGTGGCCCGCTACGACCGCTGGCCGTTGCGCGCCGAGGCCGAGGTGGCCTTCTTCATCGACGACCGCCACCGGGGGCGGGGCATCGCCACGGTCCTCCTGGAGTACCTGGCGGCCGCGGCCCGCCGGGCGGGCATCAGCGCCTTCACCGCCACCGTGCTCCCCAACAACCACCGCATGGTGGGGGTCTTCCGCAAGGCCGGCTTCCAGGTGCGCAGCACCTTCGAGGAGGGGGTCATCGAGGTCCACCTGGACCTCCAGCCCACCCCCGAGGCCGAGGCCGCCATCGCGGCGCGGGCCCAGCAGGCCGAGGCCGAGGCCGTGCGGCTGCTGCTGGCACCGCGGTCGGTGGCGGTGGTCGGCGCCGGCCGGGAGCGCCACGGGGTGGGCCACGCCGTGCTGCGGAACCTCCTGGCCCACGACTTCAACGGCCCGGTCTACCCGGTGAACCCCCAGGCGGAGCACGTGGGCGGGGTGCGGGCGTCACCCACCGTCGTCGACGTCGACGGGCCGGTCGACTTGGCCGTCGTCGTGGTGCCGGCTGCCGAGGTGCCGGCCATCGTCGAGCAGTGCGGCGAGAAGCGGGTGAAGGCGGTGATCGTCATCTCGGCCGGCTTCGCCGAGGCGGGTCCCGAGGGTGCCGCCCTGTCCTCGACCGTGCTGCGGGCGGCCCGGCGTTTCGGCATCCGCCTCCTGGGGCCCAACTGCCTCGGGGTGGTGAACACCGATCCCGACGTGCGCCTGCACGCCACGTTCGCCCCGTCCCACCCCCGTCCCGGCCGCGTGGCCCTGCTGTCGGAGTCCGGCACGATCGGCGGCGCCCTGCTCGACCACATGGACGAGGCCGGCCTGGGGGCCTCGTCCTTCGCCGCCATCGGGAACCGGGCGGACGTGTCCGCCAACGACCTGCTGCAGTACTGGGCCGACGACTCCCGCACGGAGATCGTCCTGCTGTACCTGGAGTCGTTCGGCAACGCCCGGAAGTTCGTGCGCATCGCCCGGGAGCTGTCGCGCTCCAAGCCGATCGTGGCGGTCCAGAGCGGCGGGGCGGCCCGGGCCTACCCCAGCGACGACGGCGACGAGCTGCCCGCCCCCGCCCTCCACGCCCTGTTCGACCAGACGGGCATCGTGCGCGTCGACACCCTGGCCCAGCAGCTCGCCGTGGCCCGCGTCCTGACGTGCCAGCCGCTCCCCGCCGGGCGACGGGTGGCCCTGGTGGGCAACGGTGGGGGCTCCCTGGCGCTGGCCGCCGACGCCTGCGTCGACGCCGGGCTGACCCTGGCCACCCTGGGACCGGGGGTGGCCGAGGCCCTCGAGCATGGCCAGGGTGGGGCCGGCGCCGCCCGGCTCCGGGCCAGCACCGTCGACCTCGGGTTCGAGGCCGTGGCCGCCGACGTCACGCGCGCCGTCGAGGCCGTCCTGGCCGACGACGGGGTGGACAGCCTGCTGGTGGTGGGGTCGCCCGCTCCCGGTCAGGCGACCGACGACCTGGTGGGGGCGGTGGCCCGCGCCCACCGCCCGTCGCCGCCCAAGACGGTGCTGGCGTGCGTCTTCGGCGACCACCCCGTGGCCATCCACGGTGACCACGGCGCCCCCGTGCCGGTGTTCGACTTCCCCGACGACGCCGCCTACGCCCTGGGCAAGGCCACCAGGTACGCGGAGTGGCGCCGGGAGCCGGAGGGCAGCGTGGTCGTCCCCGAGGGCACCCGGCCCGAGGAGGCGCGCCGGGCGCTGCTGGGTCGCCTCGGTGCCGGACCGGTGACCCTGCCCACCGGGGCCGCCGCCGAAGTGCTGCGAGCCGCCGGCCTTCCCATGGTCGCCTCCTGGGTGGCCGCCGACCTCGACGCCGCCGTGGCGGCGGCCACCGCCGCGGGGTACCCGGTGGCGGTCAAGACCGAGAGCAGCACCCGCCTGGCCAAGACCGAGGCCGGGGGGCTGGCCCTCGACGTGCACGACGACGCCGACCTGCGGGCCACGCTCGACCGCATGGCCCGGGCCCTGGGCCCGGCGGCGTGGCCGGTGGTGATCCAGCCGATGGCGACCCCGGGTGTCGACGTCGCCGTGGCCGTGACCGCCAGCCCGTTGGTGGGTCCCGTCCTGACCGTCGGCCCGGGCGGCGTGGCCACGGGTGTGACCTCCCCCCACGCCCACGTCCTGCCGCTCACCGACCGCGACGCCCGGCGGGTGGTCGAGACCTCGGCCCTGGCCGACCTGCTCGACCCGCCCGGCCGCCGCGCCCTGGAGGACCTGCTCCTGCGGGTCGGCGCCATCGTCGACGGCGTCCCCGAGGTGGTTGGGCTCCAGCTCAACCCGGTCCTGGTGGCGGGGGACGTGGCGACCATCGTCGACGCCACCGTGCGGGCCGCCCCGGTGGACATGGAGCCCTTGCCGCCGGTCCGCCGGCTCTGAGCCTTCCCGGGGCGAGGGCGCTCAGGCGGGTCGGGGCTCGCGCGGCAGCCCCAGCGTGCGCTCGCCCATGATGTTGCGCAGTATCTGCGTGGTCCCACCCATGATCGTGTAGGCGGGGGCGTAGCAGACGTTGCGACCGACCCGGTGCTCGAGCCCCGGCAGGTCCAGCGTGGCCCGGGCCCCGAGGACCCCGGCGCAGAACCCGGCGATGCGCTGCTCCAGCTCGGTGCAGAACGTCTTGGTGGCCGCGGAGTACTGGGTCGGTCCCTGGCCCAGGGTCTCGCGCAGCACCATGAGGCGGCCGATGCGGTAGCCGGACTCGATGGCGGCCACCTCCTGGCGCACGCAGGGATCGGCGGTGTCGGCCAGGGCCCGGACCTCCTCGTAGAGCCGGCGGTTCGACACCAGCCGGTCGATGCCACCCCGCTCGTGCTCCATCTGCCGCATCACCTGGCGGAACGAGCCGTTGAGCTCGCCCACCAGGTTGCCCGCCGGCACCTCCACGCCCTCGAAGAGCACCTCGCAGAAGTGGCGACTGCCGGTCATGTCGACGATCGGCTCGACGGTCACCCCCGGCGAGCGCATGTCGACCACCAGCTCGGACAGGCCCTGGTGGGGGCGAGCGTCGGGATCGGTGCGGGCGACCAGGTAGCACCAGTCGGCGTCCAGGGCGCCCGAGGTCCAGATCTTGCGGCCGTCGACGACCCAGCGGTCGCCCTCCCGCCGGGCCCGGGTACGGATGCCCGCCACGTCCGACCCGGCGTCGGGCTCGCTCATGCCGATGCACCACATGGAGGTCCCGGCCACGATGCCGGGCAGCCAGCGGGACCGCTGCTCGTCGGTGCCGAACTGCAGCAGCGTGGGCCCCATCTGCCGGTCGGCGAACCAGGCGGCGGCGATGGGGGCCCCGACGCTGATGAGCGCCTCGAACACGACGAACCGCTCCAGCGGGGAGCGGCCCCCTCCCCCGTGCTCGGTCGGCCACGTCATGCCGAGCCATCCCCGCTCGCCCATCTCGGCGGCGAAGGCACGGTCGTGGCCGGTGATCCAGGTGTCCTCCGGGACCTCCGCCCGCCCGGCGGCGGCCAGGCCGACCTCGAGGGCCTCCTGGTGGAGGGCGACCAGCTCGGGGGGGAGGGCGAAGTCCATGGGGCGACGCTAGCGGTCGGTCCCGGCGGGCTCGCCCGGGGCCGCCCACGGGTGGCACCGCGCGGCGGGCCCGGCGCCTCGACCGGGGCCGGACCGCCGCTCAGCCCGCGACCAGCACCACCTTGCCCAGCTTGCCGCCGGCGGCGAAGTGGCGGTAGCCGGCGGCCGGGTCCGACAGCGGGAAGGTGGCGGCCACCGGCACCCGCAGCACGCCGCGGGCGAGGAGGGGCAGGACGTGGTGCTCGACCCGCCGGGCGGCGTCCGCCTTGGCCTCCAGGGGGCGGGCGCGCAGCGTCGACCCGTGGATGCGGCCGCGGGCGGCCATGAGGGCGAGCAGGTCGACCTCGGCCCGGGAGCCGGCGCCCACGCCGATCACGGCCAGGCGCCCCCCGGTGGCCAGCGAGCGCACGTCGCCGGGCACGTTGGCCGCGCCCACCAGCTCCAGCACGACGTCGAAGGGGCCGTGGCCCTCGAACCCCTCGGGAGGGACGACCGTGGCGCCGAGCTCGGCCACCCCGGGCCGCGACCGCTCGCTCCGCACCGTGGCCACGACCTCGGCGCCGGCGGCGACGGCCAGCTCCACCCCGGCGGTGCCCACGCCCCCGGCGGCGCCGTGCACGCACACCCTCTCTCCCATGCCGAGGCCGCACTGGGTGAAGAGGGCGTCGTGGGCCGTGGTGTAGTTCTCGGGGAAGGCCCCGGCGGTGACCCAGTCGACGCCGTCGGGCACCGGCAGGGCCACGGCCTCGGGCACGGCCGCCAGCTCGGACTGGCCTCCGCCCACGACCACGGCCATGACCCGGTCGCCGGGACCGAACCGTCGGCAGCGCGATCCCGCCGCCACCACCTCGCCGGCCAGCTCGAGGCCGGGGCGGTCGGGCGGGGTGGTGCCCGGCGGCGGGGGGTAGTGACCCTGGGCCTGCATCAGGTCGCCCCGGCAGACGCCGGCGGCGCGCACCCGCACCAGGAGGTCGCCCGGGCCGGGTTCGGGATCGGGCTGGGGTCGCCAGGTAGGGGTGCCGTCCTCGACGGTGGCTGCGTACACGGCGGCGGTCGCTCCTGCGGTGGCGGGTGGCGGGGGGTGCGGCCGCTCAGGCCCGCTGGTCGATCGGTACGTAGGCCCTCTCGGGGGCACCGACATAGAGCTGGCGCGGCCGGGCGATCTTCTGGTCCTGCTCCAGGAGCTCGACCCAGTGGGCCAACCAGCCCGACACCCGGGGGATGGCGAACAGCACGGTGAACATCTGGGGCGGGAAGCCCATGGCCTGGTAGATGAGGCCCGAGTAGAAGTCGACGTTCGGGTAGAGCTTCCGGGACACGAAGTAGTCGTCGCTGAGGGCCACGTCCTCGAGCTTGAGGGCGATGTCCAGCAGCGGGTTGCGCCCGGTCACCTCGAAGACCTGGTCGGCGGTCCGCTTGATGATCTTCGCCCGGGGGTCGTAGTTCTTGTAGACGCGGTGGCCGAAGCCCTGGAGCTTCACCTCGCCCGCCTTGACCTGCTTCACGTAGTCCTCGACGGCCTCGATCGAGCCGATCTCGGTGAGCATCTTGATGACGGCCTCGTTGGCGCCGCCGTGGCGGGGGCCGTAGAGGGCGGCTGCCGAGGCGGCCACGCAGCTGTAGGGATCGGCGTGGGCCGAGGCGACGGTGCGCATGGCCGTGGTGCCGCAGTTTTGCTCGTGGTCGGCGTGGAGGATGAACAGGACGTCGAGCGCCTTGGCGAGGGCGGGGTTGGCGTCGTAGCGGGGCTCGGCGACCTTCCACAGCATCGACAGGAAGTTGGCGCAGAACTCGAGCGAGTTGTCCGGGTACACGAAGGGCATGCCCACGCTGAAGCGGTGGCAGGCCGCCGCCAGGGTGGGCATCTTGGCGATCAGGCGCACGATCTGCCGGTAGCGGTTGGCGGGATCGTGGATGTTCTTGGCGTCGAGGTAGAAGGTCGACAGCGCCGCCACCGCCGAGACGAGCATGCCCATGGGGTGGGCGTCGTAGTGGAAGCCCTCGAGGAACCGCTTGCGCATGTTCTCGTGGATGAACGTGTGGTGGGTGATGTCGCGCACCCACGGGTCGAACTGCTCGGCGGTGGGCAGCTCGCCGTGGATGAGCAGGTACGCCACCTCGAGGTAGGTCGAGTGCTCGGCCAGGTCCTCGATGGGGTAGCCGCGGTAGCGGAGGATGCCGGCGTCGCCGTCGATCTCGGTGATGGCGCTGCGGGTGGCCGCCGTGGTCATGAAGGCCTCGTCGTAGAACCACACGTTGGGCAGGAGCCGGCGCCACGCGTCGGCGTCGACGCCCCCGTCGACGATGGGGACCTCGACCGAGTCCCCGCTGCGGTTGTCGGTGATCGTGATGCTGTCCGGCACGGGGGCGGCACTCCTTGTCTCCGGCGGTGGTCGCCAAGCTACTGGCGCGGGGCAGCCGCCGTGCCCCTCAGGTGGCCGGGCGGGGGTGAACGCCGGGCTGGTCGATCCCGGCCGCGAGCTGGCGCACGACGTCCCGCACCAGCCGGGCAGCCGCCGAGAGGCGGCCCCGGCGCGACCAGGCCAGGCCCACCGACCTGGGGCTGAGGCCGTTCACCGCGACGCGCCGGCAGCTGCCCTCGACCTCCGCCGGTGGCGCGGTGGCGGGCACCATCGCCGGGCCGAACCCCTGGAACGCCAGGGAGGTGAGCAGGCGGATGCCGTCGACCTCGGCCCGCACCTCGAGGTCGACGCCGGCCCGGGCGGCCGCCTCGTCGAGCTCGTCGCGGAAGGCCGTGCCCCGCGGCTCCAGCAGCAGGGCGTGCTCGGCCAGGATGCTGAGCTCGACGGCCTCGTAGGCCGCCAGGGGGTGACCTTCGGGGGCGAGGATGATGCGGTCCTCGTCGAACAGGGGCTCGGCGTCGAGCTCGTGCTCGCCCAGCGGCAGGTTCACCACGGCGAGGTCGAGGGTCTCGGCGACGACCTGGGGGACCAGGGAGGTCGTGGTGGCGTCGACCACCACCACCTGCACCTGGGGATGGTGCTCCTCCATGGCCTGCAGCAGGGGCGGGACCAGCCACCGGCTCACCGTGCCGATGCACCCGAGGCGCACCAGCCCGGACACCTCGTGGAGCATGGACTCGACGTCGGAGCGCAGCGACTCCAGCTCGTGCTGGATGCGCCGGGCCCGCAGGGCCACGACGTTGCCCTCCTCGGTGAGCGTGCCCGAGCCCCGGTCGACGAGCACGGCGCCCAGCTCGCCCTCGAGGCGGGCCACGTGGGTCGACACGTTGGACTGCACGG
Source organism: Acidimicrobiales bacterium (assembly GCA_036279475.1). GTDB lineage: Bacteria > Actinomycetota > Acidimicrobiia > Acidimicrobiales > VFJN01 > ZC4RG19. The sequence goes on from DASUJB010000161.1 coordinate 12,016, forward strand.
TGTGGAGGCGCCGGGCGGCCGCCGAGAAGGACCCGGTATCGGCCACGGCGGTGAGGGCGGCGAGCTGGCGGAGGTCCATCGCTCCCAATGATGACAGGTATCGCCAACAACTGTTTGACGGATCACCGTCCAGACCTCAAACTGAGGCCACAACCGAGCGACACCGGATCCCCCCTCCGAGTCGCCCGGTAATTGAGCGCCGCAGCCGGACCCCCTCCAAGGCTGCGTAGCAGCTCTAGTGGGAGCCGACCGACCACCCGCGGTCGGCTCCCCACGTTTTCGGCGTCTCTTCGGGCGCCGACGGGTGACGGCGCACCACCCGCCCGGGCGGTGCGCGAGCCGGGGGAGCCGCCGGGAGCCTCGCCCGGCGGCTCACCGCGGGCGGGGCGCACCTGTCGCCCTCGACCCGTGCCATGCCCGGCACCGCCGGACCGGACACCACGGTGGTGACCTGGTGTGGGCCTCACGGCCGACCCCACGGTGCCCCGGCGGTGCCCGCTTGCGCCACGACGCGGAGCGGACGAGCGTGGGGCCGGTGCGCGAGATCCGCTACCGGGCGATCGCCGACGAGCTCCGGCGACGGATCGAGGCCGGCGAGCTCGGCACCGGGGCCGTCCTTCCCAGCGAGAACGAGCTCTCGGCCGCCTACCGCGCCAGCCGCGTCACGATCCGCAAGGCCCTGGACCTGCTCCGCGACGAGGGCCTCGTCGACAGCCGGCGGGGGTTCGGCTGGTTCGTCGCCACGGATCCGGTCCGCCAGTCGCTGGGCCGGCTCGGGACCATCGAGGCCCAGCTCGCCCAGCTGGGCGTGACGTCCGAGCGCCGCATCGTCGACTTCCGCTTCACGGCGTCACCTGCCCGGGTCCGGCGCGTCCTGGGCGTCGAGACCGTTCTCGAGGTCCGGCGCCTCAACCTCGCCGACGGGCAGCCGTTCGCCCGCGTCACCGTGTGGTGCGCCGAGGAGCTCGGTGCCCACCTGTCGCGCCGTGACGTCGAGGTGTCGCCGTTCTACGAGCTGGTCGGCGCCCCCATCGGTGGCGCCTCGCAGACGATCGGCGCCGCGGTCGCCGGGTCGGAGGACGCCGAGCTCCTGGCCGTGCCGGTGGGCTCGCCGGTGCTGCGATGCGAGCGCCTCACGCGGGACGTCCACGGGCGCCCGCTGCTGGTCTCCGAGCACGTCTTCCCCGGCCACCGCACGGAGTTCGTCGTCGAGCTGCCCCAGGCACCGGCGTCCATCAGCCCGTCGGGCCTGCGCCTGGTCGACTGAGGCAGGGGACCGGTCCCGTCCTGCCGTCCCGCCGGCACCGCTCCGGCCGACCGTCGCGGGGCGGACCGCGGCCGGGCGGATCGTCGCGGGGCCGACCGTCGCGGGGCGGATCGTCGCCGGGCCGATCCCGGCCAGGCCACCGCTCAGCCGGCTGCCATGTCCTCGGGGCGGGCCCCACCGGTGCACACGGCGTCCGACGCCGGCCCCGGCCGGCCGTCGGTCCCGGCCGGCGCCACCGTGAAGCACCGTCCCGTCGTCGTCCCTCCGCCGGGGGAGGGGACGGTGAGCGACGTGCCGAGGGTGGGCGGCAGGGTGCGGGGTGGGCTGGTGGGGGACAGCTCGGTGACGACGTAGCGGGCCTCGGCGTCGCCACGCCAGCTCACCTGGGCACCCTGGGGCACGTCGGTGACCTCCACGGCGGTGGGCGCCCCGGGCGGTCCGGCCGACGTCTGGGCAGACGGGTGGCGGGGCCGCTCGGTGGCGGGGGTGGCCTCGTCCTCGCCCGTCAGCACCAGCCAGGCCGCTCCCAGCGCCAGCAGGATGACCACCACGACCAGCACCACCACCGGGAGCGCGGTGGGCCCGAGCGAGGCACCGGCCCGGGTCGGCGCTCCCGGGCGCTCCGGGGCGGGCACCACCTGGCGAGGCCGGGGCCGTGGGGCGAGCTCCTCGGCCGGCACGTCCTCGGCGTCCGAGCGGGCACCGGGGGCGGCGGGGTCGTCGAGGGACGGCCAACCCCCGGTGTCGTCGAGGCCGGGGAAGCGTGCCGGCCGGTTCGGCGGTGGCACCTCGTCGGCCGGGCGCCCCGGACGGGAGGGGAGCGGTGGGCGCTCGCCCACGACCTGACCGAAGAGCGACCGCAGCTCGTCACCTGCTCCCGGGAGGCGGCCGTCGGCCAGCGCCAGGTCGTCGCCGGGGAACGGCGGGCGGCCGCGCCACGGTGGGGGGAGGTCGACCGGGGCGTCGTCGCCGGCGTCGGACCGGCGCGGCGTCGGCGTGCCGTTCCACCCTCCCGGGGCGGTATGGAGGTCCCAGGTCCCGGAAGGCCCGTTGCCGTTGCCGTTGGCCGCGCCGGGGAGCACCCCGTGGCTCCACGTCCCGGGGGAGCCGTTGCCGTTGGCCGCGTCGGTGCCCCACGTCCCGGGGGAGCTGTTGCCGTTGCCCTCGGGCGCGACGGGGAGAGGGCCCAGGTCCCACCTCGCCGGTGGGAGGTCGCCGTTCCCGCTCGCCGGGACGGTGCCGTTCCGGTCGCCCCGGGAGGCGGTGCCGTTGGACCCGCCGGACGCGGCGCCGCCGTTCCGGACATCCCCGGGGGTGTGGCCGTTGGCTGGGTGCCCGCCACCCGATCCCGCCCCGTTCGGCAGGGGATCCGTGTACCACGCGGGCAGCACGTCCAGCTCCGGCGGGTGGGGGCGCGGCCCGCTGCCGGGATCTGCCGGAGCGGCGTCGGAGGCCGACCGGCCATCGTCGTCGCCCTGCGGTGGGGAGGACGACCACGGCGCCTCCCCACCGGCGGGGGGGCCGGCCGACCACGGGGGCGAGGAGGCCTCCTCCGCTCGGGGCCAGGTCGCCGACCACGGCGGGGGAGGGTCGCCCTCCTCGGTAGGCGACGGCCATGACGGCCCGGGCGATGGCGGCCGCGCCGACGTGCCGGGGCGTGGGGACTGGTCGGCAGGGGCGGGCGGGATCGTCGCCCCCTGTGGCCCGGGGACGTCGGTCCCGGCAGGGTCGGCCCACGGGTCGCCGGGCTCGCCCGGGAGGTCCGTGCCGTCCCAGGGCCGGGGAGCGTCCCTCCCGCTCCACGGGTCGTCGGCCGGGCCTGCCCACAGCTCGGCGCTGGTCGGGCGGTGGCCACCCAGCTGCGACCACGGCGAGTCGGGTGGTGGGTCGGACGGCGAGCCGGTACCCGCGGTCCAGGGGTCGACCGGGGGGCCCGCCGCCTCGTTCCCGCCGCGGGCGGCGAGGGGCGATCCGGTCGCCGGAGGTGGCGCGTCGCCGCCCGGGAGCCGGAGCATCGTCGGAGGTGGCGGTACGTCCTCGCCGGCGGCTGCGGCGGTGGCGGCCAGCCCCGCCAGGGGGGCGGCCCACGTCGGCCACGTGTCGCCCAGAACCCCCCCGGGGGCTTCCCCCCCCACGGCCCCGGCCGGGCGGGACCCGCCTGCCCCGGCCGCCGGCTCCGCCGCCTGCCACCTGCCTGCCCCCGGGGGGGCGGGCAGGGCCAGGTCCAGCACCACCGGCTCGGTGATGCCCAGGCCGGCACGGCGCTGCACGTCCTGGAGCGACCACGCCACCTCGATCGCCCGCTGGGGACGCTTGGCCGGGTCCGGGGCCAGGAAGCCGCGCAGGGCCTCCTCGAGTCCGGGTGGCAGGTCCGGCCGGTCGAGGGGAGGCACGGACAGCTGCAGGATGCGCAGGAGCAGGGAGGCGTTGCTGTCGGTCACGTCGGCGGGCCGCTGGTGGGGCGCCCGGCCGGCCAACAGGGCGTAGACCGTGGTGGCCAGGGAGTACACGTCGGTGGCGGGGGAGGTGCCGGTGCGCTCCAGGACCTCCGGCGGGGCGAAGTAGCGGACGGGGTCGTTGAGGGCCGCCAGGCCGGGCAGCACCGCGAAGGGGGTGAGCCCCGTCTCGACCAGCAGCGGCTCCCCGTACGCGCCCAGCACCAGGCGGTCGGGCTGGAGGTCACCGTGGACGATGCCGGCACGGTGGGCGGTCTCGAGGGCACCCGCCAGGAGCACGCCGACCTGGAGAGCCCGGTCGACGGGCAGGGGACCCTCCATGGTGAGCAGCGTGGCGACCGACGCCGGCGGCTGGGGGTCGGTAACGACCCACGGCCGACCGTCCGGCGCCAGCCCCCAGGCGTGGATGGTCAGCACGCTCGGGTGGGCTCCCAGGCGCTGGGCCGTGGCGGCGGCGTCGTCGAAGTCCGGCCAGGTGCGACCGCCGGACAACGGGGCGAAGACCGTCACCGTGACCGGGCGTCCGGTCGCCTCGCTGCGGGCGGAGAAGAGGCTGCGTGCCACGCGCTCGCCGATCAGCGAGAGGTCACGGCAGCCGGGGATGTGGGGTGCGCTCCCAAGCATGGCGACGCGTGAATCTACTGCGGAATTCGGATCCCCGTTCCCGGGCACCCGCTCAGACGGCGGCCACGCGGCCGGCCTGCCCCGCCTCGTACCGCCGGACCTGGTCCTTCGGCAGCACGTGCCACAGGCGGGCCGTGGCGTCCGCCCAGCGCTGCACCAGCGCGGCCGAGCGGGGCGAGCCGGTGAGCTCGGCATGCCGCTCCACGAGCCACCGCACCTCCTGCTGGCGGGCGGTGTCGGGTCGCACGGCGTCGACCAGGTCGGGGTTGAGGCGGCCGACCAGCCGCTCGTGGTCCGAGTCGAAGACGAAGGCCTGCCCGCCGGTCATGCCGGCACCGAGGTTCCGGCCCACCGGTCCGAGGACGACGACCGTCCCCCCCGTCATGTACTCGCAGCAGTGGTCGCCGGCGGCCTCCACCACCGCGGTGGCACCCGAGTTTCGCACCCCGAACCGCTCTCCCACGCCCCCGGCCACGTACAGCTCGCCCCCGGTGGCGCCGTACAGGCAGGTGTTGCCGGCCAGCACCGGTCGGTCGGAGGCGTCGCCGTCGGGGCGCCGGATGACGACCAGGCCACCCCCCATCCCCTTCCCGACGTAGTCGTTCGCCTCGCCGTGCAGGTCGAGCTCGACCCCGGGCGCCAGGAAGGCGGCGAAGCTCTGCCCCGCCGTGCCGTGGAGCCTGACGCGTGCCGTGCCGCGGGGCGGCAGCTCGCCGAACTCGAGGGCGATGGCACCCGACAGCGACGCGCCGATGGCCCGGTCGGCGTTGCCGATCTCGTAGCGCAGCTCGACGTCGTCGCCGTCCCAGATGGGCCGGAAGGCGTCGGCCAGGAGCCGGTCGCCGAGGTCGGCACGGGGGTCCTGCAGCGGCACCCGCTCGTGGAATCGCCGGGGCCCGTCGCCGGCGGGCGCCGCCAGCATCGCCGAGAGGTCCATGGCATCGGCGCGGGGGTTGCCGGTGGTGCGCTGGCGCAGCAGGTCGACCCGACCGACGGCCTCGTCGATCGAGCGCAGGCCGAGCTCGGCCAGGTAGCCACGCACCTCCTCGGCGACGTACAGCAGGTAGCTGGCCACGCCCTCCGGCGTGCCGGTGAAGTTGGCCCGGAGGTGCGGGCGCTGGGTGGCGACGCCCGGCTTGCAGGTGTCTCGGTGGCAGGCCCGCAGCATGATGCAGCCCTCGGCGATCATGGCGGCCGTCCCGAAGCTGTACTCGTCCGCTCCCAGCAGGGCGGCCACCACGACCTGGCGTCCGGTGAGGAAGCCCCCGTCCACCCGCAGGCGCACCCGTGAGCGCAGCCCGTTGTCGACGAGCGCCCTCTGGGCGTCGGCCAGCCCGAGCTCCCACGGCAGGCCGGCGTGCTTGATCGACGAGAGGGGGCTGGCACCCGTGCCGCCGTTCTGCCCGCTGATGTGGACGACGTCGGCCAGGGCCTTGACGCAACCGGCGGCGATCGTGCCCACGCCGTCCTCGGCCACGAGCTTCACCGACACCTGGGCAGCGTTCACCTGCTTGAGGTCGTAGACGAGCTGCGCCAGGTCCTCGATCGAGTAGATGTCGTGGTGGGGCGGGGGCGAGATGAGGCCCACGCCCGGTTGCGTGTGGCGGAGCCGGGCGATCTCGGCCGACACCTTGTGGCCGGGGAGCTGCCCCCCCTCGCCCGGCTTGGAGCCCTGGGCCATCTTGATCTGCAGCTCGTCGGCGTGGGCCAGGTAGGCGGGCGTGACGCCGAAGCGTCCGGAGGCGATCTGCTTGATCCTCGAGTTCTTGTCGTCCCGGCCACGGCCGCGGGTGCGGAAGCGGGCCGGGTCCTCGCCACCCTCCCCGCAGTTCGACATGCCCCCCAGCAGGTTCATGGCCTGGGCCAGCGTCTCGTGCGCCTCTCGGGACAGGGCCCCGTGGGACATGGCACCGGTCGAGAACCGCTTGACGATCTCGGACGCCGGCTCGACCTGGTCGATGGGGACGGGGTCGGCCCCGGGAGCCAGCTCCAGCAGGTCGTGGAGCTCGATGAGCGGGCGGTCGTTCACCAGCTTGGCGAAGGCGTCGTAGCGCTCGGAGGACTCGGAGCGGATCGCCGCCTGCAGCAGGTGGGCCACCAGCATGTCGCGGTCCTGCCCGTCCTCGACCGCCTCCTGCACCAACGTCAGGTCGTTGAGGGCCTGGGTCGTGTCCTTGTCCTTGCCGTGCGGCTCGCCCCCCTTGCGCACGCGGTAGAAGCCGGGCGACTCGAGGTCGGCCCTCGGGCCCCAGCCGGCGGTGTGGCGGGCGAGGACGTCCTCTCCCAGTTCCTGCCAGCCGATGCCGCCCACCACGTTGGGCGAGCCCGTGAAGCACACCTCGGCCACCTCGGGGGCGAGGCCGACGACCTCGAAGATCTGCGCGCCCCGGTAGGAGTCGACCGTGCAGATGCCCATCTTGGAGAGGATCTTCAGCACGCCGGCCTCGACCGCGGCCTGGTAGCGCCCCTGGGCCTCCGGGCTGGTGAGGTGGCCGTCGTCGTCGTCGGCCTCGTCGGCCTCGGCGGCCACGGTGGCCAGGGCCAGGGCCGGGCAGATGGCGTCGGCCCCGTAGCCGAGGAGCGCCGCGAACGCGTGGACGTCGAAGGCGTCGTCGGCCACCACCACGAGCGAGGTGAGCGAGCGGAGGCGGCGCTCGGCGAGCGCCTGGTGGACGGCTCCGGTGGCGAGGAGCGCCGGCACCGCCGCCCGGTCGGGACCGGCTGCCGAGCTCTCCAGCACCAGGCTGCCCGCACCGCCCTCGACGGCGGCGACGGCCTCCCCGACCAGGCGGTCGACCGCGGCCCGCAGGCCGGCCGGTCCCTCGGCGACGGGGAAGGTGGCGTCGAGGGGGATGACCGACCACGGCGCCTTGTCGGTGAGCTGGAGGTCGTCGACGCCCGACGGGTAGAGGAAGAACGAGTCGAGGGTGAGCAGCTCGGCGGCCTCCGCCGACTCGGTGAGCAACGGGCGCCGCGGTCCCAGCACCGTGCGCAGGCTCATCACCAGCCGCTCGCGGAGCGGATCGATGGGCGGGTTGGTGACCTGGGCGAAGCGCTGGCGCAGGTAGTGGGCCACGGGGCGCGGGCGCGCCGCCAGGTTGGGGAGGGGCGAGTCGTCGCCCATCGAGAAGGTGGGCTCGTGGGCGTCGCTGGCCATGGGCTTGAGCACGATGGCCAGGTCCTCCTTCGTCAGGCCGTGCATCGCCTGGCGCGAGGTGAGGTCGTCGGGCACCCGCACCGCGGGGTCGCCGGCGGCCAGCCGGTAGAAGCCGTCCGCCGCCCAGCGGGCGTAGGGGGCGGCGCCGGCGATGCGCTCCTTGCAGGCGGCGTCGTCGAGGAACCCCCGGGTGGGGTCGACGAACAGCATCTGCCCCGGGCCCAGCCGCCCGCGAGTGACGGCACCGTGCCCGCCGACGTCGATGGCGCCCACCTCGGAGCACACGGCGACGAAGCCGTCCTCGCACACCTGGTAGCGCAGCGGCCGCAGGCCGTTGCGGTCCAGCCGGGCCCCCACCCCCACGCCGTCGGTGAACACGATGCCGGCCGGGCCGTCCCACGGCTCCATCAGCGCCGAGTGGTAGCGGTAGAAGCCTCGCACCTGGGGATCGAGGTCGTTGACGTCCTCCCACGCCTCGGGCACCAGCATGGCCATGACGTGGCGGGGGTCGCGCCCCGCCCGCACGAGGAGCTCGACCACGGCGTCGAGCTTCCCCGAGTCGGAGTCGTCGGGGTCGAGGACGGGGCGGAACAGCTCCTCGTCGCCCAGGCCCACGGCCTCGGTGCCCAGCGCCGCCCGGCCCCTCATGCGCCGCTCGTTGCCCCACAGCGCGTTGATCTCGCCGTTGTGGCACAGGGTGCGGAACGGCTGGGCGCGCTCCCAGGTCGGCATGGTGTTGGTCGAGAAGCGCTGGTGGAACACGGCGAAGGCAGCGTCGAAGGCATCGTCGTGGAGGTCGAGGTAGAAGTCGGCCAGGGCGTCGGCCGCCGAGAGGCCCTTGTAGACGAGGGTGCGGAACGAGCACGAGGTCACGTAGGTGCCCGTGGTGGTGGCCTCGATCCGCCGGCGGAGGCGGAGCGCCCGGCGCTCGGCCCCCGGGTCCGTCGGGGCGCTCCCGTCCGGTCCGGCCAGCACGGCATGGACGATGCGGGGAGCCGTGGCCCGGGCCAGGTCCCCCAGGGCCGAGGGGTCGAGGGGCGGCTGGCGCCAGTCGGTCACGGTGACGCCCTCCGCACGGGCGGCGGCCTCCACTGCGGCTCGGGGGTCCTCGCCCCGCACGAAGAGCACGGCGACGCCGCTCCCCTCGCCGAAGAGGGCCGGGGGGATGGGCACGAGCAGGCCGGACCCGTCGGCCGTGCGGGCGTCGGCGGCCACCGCTCCCCGGTGCTTCACGCACGCCAGGCCGTGCAGCGCCGCTGTGACCAGGTGGCGGGAGGGACGGCCCCCGGCGTCGGCGACGAAGCCGATGCCACAGGCGTCGAGCTCGCGGGTCTGGGGCAGCACGGCGCAATCCTCCTACGGCGGGCGGGTCGGTCCCGGGGCCGGCAGGAGGTCGGGGCACGAAGCGGCCCTGACCGGCATGCCAGGCGCCGGGTCGACACGGGACGGGTCGGGGGGTGGTCCGCGTCGTCGTCGAGGCGAAGGGGCACCGTTGCCCGCCCCCCGTTAGGGGTCCCGTCAGGTTAGCCGACGCCTCCGGCAGCTACGACCGGGGC
>DASUJB010000162.1:0-6504 GCA_036279475.1 Acidimicrobiales bacterium
GGCGAAGCTGCGGCGCACGAAGGACCGGAGGGTCAGCTCCCGGGACCCGGCCGTGCTGTCCGTGAGGCAGGCGACCACCCGTCCTGCCGCCATCCGGACCACCTCGACGAACAACGGGTCCTTTCCGCCGAACAGCTCGTAGACCGTGGGCCGGGGCGTCCCGGCCTGTCGAGCCACCGCCTCGATGGTGGCGCCCCGGTAGCCGTGCCGGCCGAACACCGCCAGGGCCGCCTCCAGCACCTGCCGCCGCTGCTCCTCCACCGGCACCGCACGCGGGCGACCCGGCCCACGCCGCGCGCGGCCCTCGGACGGTTCGGTTGGGGCCGCGGTGTCGCCCATCGGAAAGCCCCTGCACGCTCCTTCGCCGACGGTCGGCAACGCTAGCGCCCCCGACCCGACGACGGGGACGGGGACGGCGTCCACCCACCCCCCGGCTAGCCTCCGCGGCCGTGCGCCGCGACATCTTCGACGACGACCACGAGCTGTTCCGCGAGAGCGTGCGGCGGTTCATCGCCGTCGAGCTGGCTCCCCGCAACGAGGAGTGGGAGCAGGCGGGGGTGGTGGACCGCTCGCTGTTCACCGGCGCCGGCCGCCACGGCTTCCTCGGCATGGCCGCACCCGAGCGCTACGGCGGCGGCGGGGTCGCCGACTTCCGGTACAACCTCGTCATCGCCGAGGAGGTGCAGCGGGGCGGCATCAACGCCGCCGGGCTGGGCTGGACGCTGCACAACGACATCTGCCTCCCCTACTTCCTGTCGCTGTGCAACGACGAGCAGAGGGCGCGCTGGCTGCCGGGGATCTGCTCGGGGGAGCTCGTCACCGCCATCGCCATGACCGAGCCCGGCATCGGCTCCGACCTGGCGTCGATGACCACCACCGCCCGGCGCGACGGCGACCACTACGTCGTCGACGGCTCGAAGACGTTCATCACCAACGGCGTCAACGCCGACCTCGTCATCACCGCGGTCAAGACCGACCCGGCGCAGCGGCACAGGGGCATGTCGCTCGTCGTCGTGGAGCGCGGCATGGAGGGGTTCGAGCGGGGGCGCAACCTCGACAAGATCGGCATGCACGCCCAGGACACGGCCGAGCTCTCCTTCTCGGGTGTCCGCGTGCCGGTCGCCAACCGCCTCGGCGACGAGGGCGAGGGGTTCCGCTACCTGGTCACCAACCTGCCCCAGGAGCGGCTGTCGATCGGCGCCACCGGCGTGGCCGCCGCCCGGGTGACCTTCGAGGCGACCCTGGCCTACGTCAAGGAGCGGCAGGCCTTCGGCCAGCCCGTCGGCTCCTTCCAGAGCAGCCGGTTCCGCATGGCCGAGATGGCGACCGAGATCGAGATCGCCCAGACCTACGTCGACCGCTGCGTGCTGGCGCTGAACGCCGGCGAGCTCACGGCCGAGGAGGCATCGATGGCCAAGTGGTGGTGCACCGAGCTGCAGGGCCGCGTGGCGGACGCGTGCGTGCAGCTCCACGGGGGCTACGGCTACATGCGCGAGTACCCGGTGGCCCGCGCCTTCGCCGACGCCCGAGTCACCCGCATCTACGGCGGGACCACGGAGATCATGAAGGAGATCATCGGGCGGGGCCTGGGCCTCTAGCGGTCCCCCGGCCGTTCACCCCTCCTGGCCCGTCGACGACCCGCGCAGCAGGTCACGGGCGATGTGGGTGATCTGGATCTCGTCGGTCCCGCCGTAGATCTGGAGCACCTTGGCGTCACGGGCGAGCTGCTCGACCTGGAACTCGCTCATGTACCCGTTCCCCCCGAAGAGCTGGACGGCCTCCATGGCCACCTCGACGGCAGCGCGCGCCGCGTACAGCTTCATGGCCGACGCCTGGGCCAGGGTGAAGCCCCTCCCCGTGGCCGAGGCCTCCACGACCCGGAAGACCAGGTTCTCCACGTTGAGGCGGGCCACCTCCATGCGGGCGAGCTTGTCCTGGATGAGCTGGAACTCGCCGATGGGCTGGCCGAACTGCACGCGGTCCCGGGCGTAGGCCACGCACAGGTCCAGGCACTGCGAGATGATGCCCAGCGCCATGGCCGCCACGCCGGAGCGCTCCTGGAGGAACGTGGCCTTGGCGCCGGCCCGGCCGCCCCCCTCGGGGTCCTCCGTCTCGCCGAGGAGCCGGTCGCGACCGACCCGCACGTCGGTGAGGAAGAGCTCGCCGGTGGGCGAGCTGTGCATGCCCATCTTCCGCAGGGGCTTCGACCGCTCGAAGCCCGGCATGCCCGCGTCGAGCACGAAGCTGAGCACCTTGCGCTCGGGGGGCGGGTTGCCCTCGTCCAGCTTGCAGATGAAGACGACGGTGTCGGCGTAGGGACCGTTGGTGATGAAGGTCTTCGACCCGTTGAGCAGGTACTCGTCGCCATCGCGCCGGGCCGTCGAGCGCATCGAGCCGAAGGCGTCGGAGCCCGAGCCGGGCTCGGTGATGGCCCACGCGCCGATCTTGTCCATCGTGAGCAGGTCGAGGGCCCACCGCTCCTGCTGGGCGACGGTCCCCCGGGCCATGATCGCCGCCGAGGTGAGGCCCATCGAGACCCCCATGGCCGTGACCATCCCCGGGCTCCACCGGCACAGCTCGATGAGGGGGATCATCTGGAAGGCGGCGGCGTTGGCCGCCGCCACGGGATCGCGAGGCGCCGCCTCGCCGGGCGCGTCGGCCACCTCGCCGGCGGCCACGGCACGGGCATGGGCGAGCTGCCGCTCGAACCGGTCGCGGGCCATGGCGTCCATGCCGAACGTGCGGAGGAGCTTGCGCAGCACGTCGTAGGGAGGCAGGTCGCCGTGCTCGAGCTGGCGGTGGCGCGGCACGACCTCCTTGTCGATGAAGTCGCGCACCGCCGCTCGCACCATCTGCTGTTCCTCGGACCACTCGATCACCGCGACCTCCGGACGTCGTCGCACCTCAGGGGCACGCCACAACCTAGGGAACTTCGGTGTGGCGGGCACCTCCCGAGATGGCATCCTGTAGGGACCCCACAGGGACGTCGAGGAGCTGCGGTGTCGTTTCGCGTCAAGGACCGGGTCGTGTACCCCCACCACGGAGCGGCGGTGATCGAGGCCACCGAGACCCGTCCCATGCCGCCGAGCGGTGAGGAGAGGGAGTTCTTCGTCCTCCGCATGACCCACGGCGACCTGGTGCTCAAGGTCCCGGTCGACCGGGCCGAGGAGATCGGGATGCGCTACCCGATCAGCGTCGAGGACGTCGAGGACGTGTTCGAGGTGCTGGCCAAGAAGGACGTGCGGGAGCCGACGAACTGGTCCCGCCGGTTCAAGAACCACCAGGAGAAGCTCAAGTCGGGCGACGTGTACCAGGTGGCCGAGGTGGTCCGGAACCTGGCGCTGCGCGACAACGACAAGGGCCTCTCGGCCGGCGAGAAGTCGATGTTCGTGAAGGCCCGCCAGGTGCTGGTGTCCGAGCTGGCCTTCGCCCTCGACATCAGCGAGGACGACGCCATGGACCGCCTGGCGCAGACCATCGCCTGAGCCTGCTCCTCGGCCACGCTCGACGGCCGTCCCGCACCCCGGGCGGCCCGAGCCGGGCAGGCGACCGGCCCGGGCGGCGATCCCGTTCGGCGTCCCGCCCCGCGGGGTGCACCGGTGGGAGAGCGCGCACCGCAGCCCGGCCCCGACCGTCGGCGCCCGACCTCCCGGCTGGCCCCGCCGGCAGGACCTGCCGACGAGGACCGACCGGTGGCGGGAAGGGTGCTGCGGCACAGACCTCTGCGCCACCGTGGTGGGCGAGGCAGCGCCGGAACGCCTCGAGCATGGGGCGGGTCTCGGTGAGTCAGCGCTGGCGAGACTGGGATGGGGCCCCGGGAGTTCCCACAGGTGCTCTGACCTGGGGTGGTGGGCGTAACAGGGCTCGAACCTGTGACCTCACGCGTGTGAAGCGTGCGCTCTGGCCGACTGAGCTATACGCCCGGGAGGGGTCATGGTAGCAAGCTCGGTCAGCCGGCTCCGAACGGGGCGAGGGGCTCGAGGCCCATCAGGTCCTCGAGGAAGGTGAGGCAACGCAGGACGGCCACGTCGGCGTGCTGGGGACCCACCACCTGGAGGCCCACCGGGAGGCCGTCGGACGTGAAGCCCACGCAGACGGTTCCCGCCGGCGACCCGGTCATGTTGAACGGGTACGTGTAGCGCACCCAGTTGGCGTCGTCGCGGCCGTCGATCGTGCCGTCGCCACCGAGGGGCGGGAGCTGGCCGGCCACGGTCGGCGTGAGCAGCAGCTGCCCCCCGCGGAAGACCTCGACGAGCCGGGCGTTGAGCAGGTGGCCGGTGTCGGCGGCTCGGGCGAAGCGGATGGCCGGCAACGAGGCGGCCTGGTCGACCAGCAGCGCCAGGCCCGGGTCCACCCGGGCCCAGGCGTCGGGGTCGGCGCGGGCCGGCTCCAGCACCCGCAGGCAGTAGACCCCCACGAGGACCAGCCAGTCCTCCACGGGATCCTCGGCGAAGACGGTGTCGAGCCGCTCGACCTCGGTGCCCGCCTCGGCCAGCTGGTCGACGGCTGCCTCGCACAGGCGCAGCACCTCGCCGTCGGTGGTGCCGTACCCGAGCGTCGGCGACCAGGCGACGCGGCGGGGCGGGTGGAGGTCGAGGAGAGAGCGCGACCACGACGCCTCGGGCAGGGGCAGCGACGTCCGGTCGGTCGGCTCGGGCCCGACCACGGCGTCGAGCACCAGGGCCTGGTCCCGAGCTTGGCGGGTCAGCACGCCCCGGGTGGAGAGCCCGGGCCACTCGGGCGGGACGGGACCCCCCGACGGCACCCGCCCCAGCGACGGCTTCAGGGCCGTCAGCCCGGTGGCTGCAGCGGGGATGCGGATCGAGCCGCCGCCGTCGGAGCCGGTGGCCAGCGGGACGAGGCCGGCCGCCACCGCCGCCGCCGAGCCGCCCGAGGAGCCCCCGACCGACCGGCCCGGCGACCACGGGTTGCCCGTGGCGCCGAAGGTGAGGTTGACCGTGTCCGGCTTCCACCCGTGCTCGGGGGTGTTGGTCTTGCCGACCACCACGCAACCGGCGGCTCGCAGGCGCTCGACCAGGGTGGAGTCTCCCGTGGCCGGCGGCCCGGCGGCGTCGAGCGCCGAGCCCCTGGAGGTGACGTAGCCGGCGGCGTCCTCGAGGTCCTTGACCCCCACCGGCACCCCGGCCAGGGGGCCGACGTCCTCGCCGGCGGCCAGTCGCCCGTCGATGGCCCGGGCCTCGGCCAGGGCGGCGTCGGCGTCGACGGCCACGAAGGCGCCGAGTTGCCCGTCGAGCCGCTCGATGCGGTCGAGGGCGGCCTCGACCACCTCGCGTGCTGCCACCGACCTCGACGTCACCCGCTCGGCCAGTGCGGCGACCGTCGTGGTGCGGAAGTCCATGCCCCACCGTAGCGACTGGCCGCGGGAGCGGCCCCGGGACGCCCTCGCCGGCCGGCCGCCGGGCGGGCGGCCACCAGGTTCGCGAGCCGGTCCGCCGGGCGGGCGATCACCAGGTTCGCGAGCCGGTCTGCCGGCCGTCGGCCAGGGTCGCGGGCCGGTCCGCCGGCCGGGCGGTCACCCCCGGCCGCGCGCCAGGTGCTCGGCCAGGCGCTCGAGGCCGGCGACGCGGCTGCCCTTGACCAGCACGGCGTCCCCCCGCCCCAGCCCGTCGAGGGCGGCACGGGCCTGGTCGATGTCCTCGACCACGGTGCCCCCGTAGGCGACGACCCCCACGGCGACCACCTCGATGCCGAGCGACCGGGCCAGGGCGCCCACGGCGGCGTGCTCGTCCTCGGCCGACGGCCCCAGCTCGGCCATCGCACCCAGGACGGCGACACGGCGGCGGGCGTCCAGCCCGGCCAGGGAGCGCAGGGCCGCCGCCATCGAGGCGGGGTTGGCGTTGTAGGCGTCGTTCAGCAACCGGGCCCCTCCGGCCGTGGTACCGAGCTCCATGCGCCACGGGGACAGGACGGTGGCGGCCAGGCCGGCGACCAGCCCCTCGAGGGGCACGTCGCAGGCGAGGGCGGCAGCCGCGGCGGCCAGGGCGTTGTCGACCATGTGCCCGCCCCGGACGCCCAGCCGCACGTCGGCCCCGCCCCAGGGCGTGGCCAGGCGGAACAGGGGCCGCAGCTCGTCGTCGAGCCGCACGCCCTCGGCGCGGACCTCGCCACCCTCGCCGTAGGTGAGGACCGCGGCCGGCGTGCGCCGCGCCATGGCCGCCACCCGGGGGTCGGCGGCGTTGAGGACGGCCGTGCCCGTCGGGGGCAGGGCCGCCGGCAGCTCGCCCTTGGCCCGGGCCACCCCCTCGAGGGAGCCGAAGGTCGCCGTGTGGGCGGCCGCCACCCGGGTGACCACCCCCACGGCGGGTCGGGCCACCCGGCACAGGGCGGCGACGTGCCCGGGCCCCCGGGCACCCATCTCCACCACCACCGCCTCGACGTCCGCCGGGGCGGCCAGGAGGGTCAGGGGCACGCCGAGCTCGTTGTTGAACGACCCGGTGCTGGCCTGGGTGCGCCACCGCGACCGCAGGGCCCCGGCCAGCAGGT
>DASUJB010000163.1:0-2076 GCA_036279475.1 Acidimicrobiales bacterium
CAGCGCGCACAGCGGACCGCAGATGGAGAGATGCGAGGGAACGCGAAGGCACGACCTCCAGCACGAGATCGGTGACCCTGCTGGCTGCCTCGTCTCGGGCTAGCAGTCCGGACGAACCCAACGTGGTGATGAGCTCCGAGAGGCGATCGGCGACCAGGTGGTGCTGCTTTGCCCGCTCCTCGGCGATGACCGCCTCGACGAGCGCCTTGAAGCGCTGCTTGTCACCGCGGCGCTCGGCCTCAACCATGTCGATTAGCAAGTCCGAGCGTGCCATGACCCCGATGCCTCCTTCTGTTCGATCCTACGGTGCTTTGCTCCACCGGCCCGGAACCCCCACGCCGGCCTCATGGATCGTAAGGATCCCCTGTGACGACGACCGGGCCTCCGGGCTCTCCCCAGCCGCCACCGCCTGGCGTCAGGATCCGGAGAACGTCGCCGGCCTTCAGCTGGATCGTGCACTTGTCGGGGAGGCGCTCGGCCCGCGCCTCGTCCCCGCCTGGGAGGAGCCAGTTCTCCCCTACCGCACCGGGTTTTCCCCCTGCTAGACCCCACGGCTGCGAGACACGTCGCTCAGTGATCAGCGACACGGTCGCGTCGGTCAGCACCTGGAGGTCGCGCTCGATGCCCTCGCCACCAGCAGACCACCCGGCGCCGCCGCTCCCCCGTCGTAGCAGGTACCGGAGTACTCGCAACGGGAAGGCCCGCTCCAGCGCTTCGATGGGGGTATTCCGCGTGTTGGTCATCGCGGTGTGGATTCCCGACTGGCCGGGCAGGGGCACGGGCGCCACCGGCCGGCCGCCCTGGCCGCCTCCCACGGTCTCGTAGTACACCCAGCCGTCCCCGCCAACGAGGACGTTGTTCATGGTGCCCTGGCCGGCGGCCGGGACCCGGGCGGGGCACGGCCCGGCCAGGGCGGCCAGGCACACGTCGGCCACGCGCTGGCTCACCTCGACGTTCCCGGCGCCCACCGCGGCGGGGGGCCGGGCGGCGACGATGGTGCCGGGCGGGGCCACCACCCGCACCGGGCGCATGGTGCCGCCGTTGGACGGGATGGTGGGGTCGACCGCGGAGCGCAGGGCGAAGGCCACCGCCGAGACCGTCACCGACTCGACGGCGTTCACGTTGCCGCGGGACTGGGGGTCGGTCCCCGCGAAGTCGAACGTCACGCCGTCGCCCGCCACCGTGAGCGTCACCACCACCCGGGCCGGCCGGCGCTGGTGGGGACCGGCGCCCGTCGAGTCGAGCACGTCGGCGGCCCGCCAGGACCCGTCGGGCAGGCCGGCCAGGGCGGCTCGCATGCGGCGCTCGCCGTAGTCGACCACCTCGTCGAGGGGCGCACCGGCCAGGCCGGCCAGGCGCTCGACCCCCACCACGTTGGCGCCCTCCTGGGCCGCCAGGTCGCCGGACCGCTCGCCCGGGGTGCGGGAGTTGGCCAGCAGCACCCGCCGCAGGCCGTCATCCAGCAGCGTGGGCGGGATCCGCAGGCCCTCCTGGTAGATCTCCGTGGCGTCGGCGGGGATGGAGCCCGGTGCCGACCCACCCACGTCGGCGTGGTGGGCCCGGTTGGCCACCCACCCCACCAGCCGTCCCCCCACGAAGCAGGGGGCGACCAGGGTGATGTCGTTCAGGTGGGTGCCCCCGGCGAAGGGATCGTTGAGGACGACCTGATCGCCGGGGTGCAGGCGGCCGCCGAAGGCGTCGATCGCCGCCCGCACGCTGGCCGGCATCGAGCCCAGGTGGACGGGGATGTGCTCGGCCTGGACCAGCATCTCGCCCTCGGCGGTGAACAGGGCGGCGGAGCAGTCGGCGCGCTCCTTGATGTTGGGGCTGTCGGCGGCCCGCCGCAGCACCGCCCCCATCTCCTCGGCGACGCCGGTGAGCCGGGACACCAGCACCTGGAGGGCGGCGGGGTCGAGGGTCACGCGCCACGCCCCGGTTCCCGCCCGCCGTCCCGGGCCCCGGCTCGGCGCTCCGCGGCCGCCCCCTCCCGGGCGCCGGGGCGCCGCTCCAGCACCAGCGCCCCCGCCGCTCCCGCCCGGGCGACCCACCCCTCGGCCCCCCACACCGTGCAGTCGG
>DASUJB010000164.1:0-10000 GCA_036279475.1 Acidimicrobiales bacterium
CCAGGCCATGGCACCCGACATGACCCAGCACGACACCGTGGCCCAGGCCACCTCCGACGCCGAGAGGGCGATGCGCCCGCAGTCGGTGCCGGTCAACATGTGGGAGGCCGGCGACGCCCTGGTGGTCGTGGCCGCGCTGCCCGCCGTGCAGGCGGAGGACGTCGCCATCGACCTGTGGCCGGGACGGCTGCGCATCACCGCCTCGCTGCGCTCGGCGGCGCCCCGCGACTACCTCCTGCACGAGTGGGACTACGGGGGCTTCGAGCGGGAGCTGGACCTGCCACCGGGGTGGGGTGGGGGTGCCGAGGCGTCGCTGGCCAACGGCCAGCTCGCCGTCCGGGTGCTCCCCGGCCGGGTCGACGAGCGGATGACGGTCCGGGTGGGTTGATCCCCCCATCGGCCGGCGGCCGTGGCGGTCTACGCTCGCCCGCCATGACCACGGCCGATCCCGCCCGGCGCCCCTCCCCCAGCCCGCCCCGGTGGGCGACCGCCCTGGTGACGGGGGCGTCCTCGGGGATCGGCCGCCAGCTCGCCCGCCGCCTGGCCGCCGAGGGCACCGAGCTGGTGCTGGTGGCCCGGGACGAGGCCCGCCTCCGGGCCCTCGCCGACGAGGTGCCGGTGGGCGCCGAGGTGCTGGCCGCCGACCTGGCCGACCGGGCGGCGCTGGCCGCCGTTGAGGCCCGGGTGGCCGACGCCGGCCGCCCCCTGGACCTGGTGGTCAACAACGCCGGCTTCGGCACCTACGGGGACCTCGCCGGGCTCGACGTCGACGAGGAGGCGCGGGAGGTGGCCGTGAACGTCCTGGCCGTGGTGCGCCTCACCCACGCCGCGGTGCGGGCGATGCTGCCCCGGGGGCGGGGGACGGTGGTGAACGTGTCGTCGCTGGCCGGCCTGCAGGCCACGCCGGGCAATGCCACCTACGGGGCCAGCAAGGCGTTCGTGGCCAGCTTCGGCGAGGCGGTGGCGGGCGAGCTGGCGGGCACCGGCGTGACGCTGACCACCGTGCTGCCGGGCTTCACCCGCACCGAGTTCGCCGAGCGGGCGGGCATCGGGGGCCGGCGGATCCCCGGCCCGGCCTGGCAGAGCGCCGACGCGGTGGTGACCGCGGCGCTGGACGCGGCCCACCGTGGTCGGCCGTGGGTGGTGCCGGGGCTGGCCAACAAGGTCCTGGCCGGGGCAGCCGGCCCCGTCCCCCGCGGCCTGAGGCGCCGCCTGGCCGCCGTGGTGGCCGGACGGGTGTGACCGGGGGGCGGGGGCCCGGTCAGGCGAAGTCGATGGACGAGAACAGCGCCAGCTTCGAGAGCTTGTGCTGGGCGTTGATCAGCCGGACCGTTCCCGACTTGGACCGCATCACCAGTGACTGCGTCGAGGCGCCCCGGCGGGAGAAGCGCACGCCCTTCACCAGGTCGCCGTCGGTGATGCCGGTGGCGGCGAAGAAGCAGTTGTCCCCCTTGACCAGGTCGTCGGTGGTGAGGACCCGGTCGAGGTCGTAGCCGGCGGCCAGCGCCGCCGTGCGCTCCCCGTCGTTGCGGGGCCACAGCCGGCCCTGCAGCTCGCCGCCCATGCACTTGAGGGCGGCGGCGGCGATGACGCCCTCGGGCGTGCCGCCGATGCCGAAGAGGATGTCGGCGCCGGACTCCGTCCACGCCGTGGAGATGGCGCCGGCCACGTCGCCGTCGGGGATGAGGCGGATGCGGGCGCCGGTGGAGCGCACCTCGGCGATGAGCCCCTCGTGCCGGGGGCGGTCGAGGATGACGGCGGTGATGTCACGGGGGCTCGTGCCGGTGGCCTGGGCCAGCGCCCGCACGTTGTCGGCCGGCGACCGGGTGATGTCGATCGCTCCCACCCCGTCGGGGCCCACGGCGATCTTCTCCATGTAGACGCAGGGACCGGGGTCGTACATGGTGCCCCGCTCGGACACGGCGATGACCGACAGGGCGTTGCCACGGCCCAGGGCGGTGAGCGTGGTGCCGTCGATGGGGTCGACGGCGATGTCGGTGAGGGTGGGCCCGCCGTCGCCGATGCGCTCGCCGTTGAACAGCATGGGGGCCTCGTCCTTCTCGCCCTCGCCGATGACGACCACGCCGTCCATGGGCACGCTGTCGAGCACGATGCGCATGGCGTCGACGGCGGCGCCGTCGGCACCGTTCTTGTCCCCCCGGCCCATCCAGCGGGAGGCGGCCAGCGCCGCGGCCTCGGTGACGCGGACGAGCTCCATGGCCAGGTTGCGGTCCGGGCGCTGCTTCTCGGTCATGCGGGGACGATAGTCGGGCTGGTTCAATGGGTCCGTGGGCCAGCTCGCCGACGCGTCCCGACCGGAAGACGACGAGGACCGGCAGGGCCTCACCCTCTCGGGCCTGCCCGACGACCTGCTCGAGCCGGAGGAGGCCTCGGGGCCGGCCACCCTCCCCCCGGGGATGGCCGGTGGGGGCGGTCACGGTCGGTCCGCCGACGGCACCAGCGGCGACTCGGTCGCCTACGACCTCGACGACTGGAGCGGGATGGCCCGGGAGGCCGTGACCGAGCGCCTGGCCCGGGCCGGCATCCCCCACCGCTGGGAGGGCGACCGGCTGGTGGTGGCGGCGGTGGACGAGGCCCCGGTCGAGAACATCCTCGACCTCGTCGAGGGCGACTCGGCCGGTCCGGGCCACCCCCGGGGCACCGCCCCCCTCGACCCCGGGCGCGACCAGGTCGCCTACGACGTCGCCGACCTCGACGACGAGATCCTCGACGCCCTGGTCGACGCCCTGGACGGCGACGGCATCCCCTACGCCTGGGGCGACGAGGAGCTGTTCGTGTACGCCGACGACGAGGAGGCCGTCGACGCCGCCTTCGACGCCGCCCAGCACCCCGACGAGATCGCCGCCGAGGACGACGAGCCCGCGGCCGGCGCCGCCGGGGCCGACCTCCTCGGGGACCTGTTCGTGGCGGCCGACCGGCTCCAGCACGACGGCGACGACCTCGAGGGACGGCTCACCGTGCTCGACGTGGCGACGACCGTCGACGAGCTCGACCCCCCGTACGGCGTGGACGCCCCCCGGTGGGAGCAGGTCAGGGAGGCCGTGGGCGAGCTGGTGGACCGGCTGACGGCGGAGGTCGTCGAGGACGACGAGGTCGGCGCCGCCGCCCGGCGCCTGCGGGCGACGCTGCGGCCCTACGTGTGAGGCGGCGCCCCGGGCCGGGTGGCCCTCCTGGTCCCGGCGCCCGCCGGTAGGCTGCGCCGGTGCCCGACCCCCTCGCCGAGCTGGAGGTCTTCCACTCGCGGTCGATCGCCCCCACCCGGCGCCTCGCCCTGGGCGACCGCACGCTCCCCGTGTCGCCGGCACCGGGCTTCGGCGGGATCCTTCTGGGTGGCATCGTCGCCGCCTACATCCCGCTGCTCGCCCCCGAGGTGTTCGACGACCTCGACCGCCTGTCGCGCCAGCTCGAGGCGGGCCAGCGGGTCTCCCAGCCCCGGCTGCGCCACCGCCTCCAGGTGGACCGGGTGGGCTTGCAGCGCAGCGTGCACCGGCTGCGGGCCGACGGGGAGTCGCTGGCCTTCGAGATCGACGACAAGGGCTCGCCGGCCCACCACGTCCTGGCCGCCGTGTACGCCGCCGGCGAGCTGCCCCCTGGTGCCCGCCACCTCGTGATGGAGGCGGTTCGCAAGGCGATGCGGTGGAGCGGGGGCGTGGACTCGTCCCTCATCGCCTACCTCACCGGGCTCGACCGCCGTCACCCGTGGTCGGCCGACGTGCACCGGGATCCCGTCGGGTGGGCCCTGCGGGTCCTCGACCTGGCCGACGCGCCGGGGCGACCGGAGCGCCGGGCGGTGCAGCGCCAGTTCCGCGACCTGGTGCGCGTGGCCCACCCCGACCACGGCGGCGACCGCACGCTGGCCGCCTCCCGGCTGGCCGAGCTCAGCGAGGCCCGCCGCATCCTCCTGGCCGGGTGAGCGGCCGGCCCCCGTGACCGGTGGCCGGGGCGACGGCCGGGTGGGAGGGCTGCTGCTGTTCCCGGGGGCCGGTGCCGGCCGCGACGCGCCGGCGCTGGTGGCCATCGAGCGGGCCCTGGACGGCCGGGTGCCGGTGGCGCGGGCCGACTTCCCCTACCGCCGTGCCGGCCGGCGGGCGCCCGACCGCCCCGCCAAGCTCGTGGCGTGCGTGCGGGAGGAGGCGGTGCTGCTGGCCGAGCGGGAGGGCCTCGAGGGTGCGGCCGTCGCGCTCGGCGGCCGGTCGATGGGCGGCCGCATGTGCTCGATGGCGGTGGCCGAGGGGTTGCCGGCGGCGGCGCTGGTGCTCGTGTCCTACCCGCTCCACCCCCCGGGCTCGCCCGACCGCCTGCGGGTCGACCACTTCCCGGGCATCGCCGTGCCGTGCCTGTTCGTGTCGGGCACCCGCGATCCCTTCGGCACGCCCGACGAGCTCACCGAGCACACGGCCGCCATCGCCGGGCCCGTCACCCACGAGTGGGTCGACGGCGCCCGCCACGACCTGCGCGGGCGCGACGCCGAGGTGGCCGCCGTCGTGAGGGACTGGCTGGTGGCCCTGTGAGGCGGGCGGGCGCCCCGCCGGGGGGAGGGCCGGGGGAGGGGACGTGCTCCGGCGCCGTGGCTCAGTCGACGACGGTGACCGGCGTGCCCAGCGGCAGGCCGAGGACGTCGGCCATCCGGGTGACGACGTCGGGGGCGACCCCCACCGAGCCGTGGGGCACGTCGGTGCCGAGCCCGGCCGGGTCGGCCACGCCGTGCACCGCCACCACCCCGGTCCCGGCGGTGAAGGCGGCCAGGTCGTTGGCCGCCCCCGAGAGCCCGTAGGCGTACGCGCGGTAGGGGCCGTCGGGCTCGGGAGGGTGGACGAGCTCGGTGACGAACAGCTCACGGCCGGCGGGTGGCGCGTCGGGCCCGAGGGCGACGGGCGCGGTGAGCGCCACCGTCCGCCCCGAGTAGAGCCTGAGCGTGTGGTCGTGGCGCGCCACCTCGATGCGGAAGTCGTGGCGGGTCACGGCCACGTCGCTGCGGGCCACCCAGCCGGTGCCCTCGGGCGCGTCGCCGGGGAGGCGCACCTCGAGCCAGTCGCCGACCTGGCCGAGGACGAGGCAGACGACCTTGCCGCTGACCTGCTCGTCGGCGGCCAGGGTCACCAGCGGCTCGGCCGAGTCGGTGTGGTCGTCTCGCACCACCAGGCGGGGGTCCAGCGCCTCGGCCACGTACACCGGGCCGCCCGGCTCGTGGCCGCCCGGGGGGGTGGCGGGCCGGGGCTCGTCGTCGGCCGGTGGCCGGGCCGCTTCGGGATCCGGCGGCCGGGACGCGTCCTCGCCCGAGCACCCCGCCCCCAGCGCCACGATGAGCGCCGCCGCGACCCCGACCACGGCCCAGGGCCGGGGATGGGTCATCGGCGCAGGTTAGCCCGGCGTGCCGGTGGTCACGTCGCCGTCGGCCCGGTCGGCCCGGTCGGCCCGGTCGGCCCCGCCGCGGCCGGTGCCGGTCGCTCGGCGGCGTCCTCCGGGTTGATCTCCTCCAGCTCCCGGTGGGCGGTCTCGGGCAGCAGGGTCAGCACGAGGACGGCCGTCACCAGGGGGGCCGCCGCCACCACCGCCATGGCGGCGCCGAAGGACCCGAGGGCCTCGTCCAACCGCCCCACCGCCACGAGGCCCGCCATGCTGCCCCCCATGGCGGTGGTGCTGACGATGCCGTTGGCCCGCCCCCGCAGCGACGTGGGGAACAGCTCGGCCCCGTAGACGGTGACCGCCGGCACCACCGCGGCGCCGAGGACCTCGCCGGCCAGCGCCGCCGCCCACATCCCCGGCCCCGAGAGCACGAAGGACAGGGCCACCAGGGCGGTGCCGCCCGCCACGGCCACCGCACCCACGGCACGTCGGCCCCGGGTGTCGGCCAGGCGGCCGCCGACGAGGAGGCCGAGGCTGGCCGGCGTGGAGGTGAGCACCACGAACAGCGAGATCCCCGCCGCGCCCATGCCCCGCTCGTCGCGCAGGAACTCGGCCCGGAACTGCGACCCGGGCGCGGCGAAGACGTTGAGGAGGAACGACGTGGTCGCCACGAGGAGGAGCCGGCCCCGGAGCCCGGCCAGGGGGACGTTCCGGCGGGCCGTCGCGAACCGCCGGGTCTCGGGGACCAGGCGCCCGAAGCGCGCCACGACGGGGAGGGACAGCAGGGGCAGCACGTACAGCAGGCGCCACCACCGCTCGCCCAGGTCGGCCACGGGGAGGAGCCACAGGACGACGCCGGCTCCCAGGGCTCCCGACATGGTGAGGAGGCCCAGGGCGTAGGCCCGGGCGCCGGCAGGCATCTCCTCGGCGGCGATGACCCCCAGGAGCAGGGACGCGGCCGCCCAGGCACCCCGGTTGACGGCCTGGGTGGCGGCCAGCGCCGCCATGCCGGGGGCGGCGGCACCGGCCACGGTGGAGGCGATGCAGGCGAGCAGGGCGAGCGACAGGGCGGCGCGCCGGCCCCGCCGGTCGGCCAGCGTCCCGAGGACGACGGCGAGCACGCCGCCGACCCGCACCGCGGCGAGGGCGTCGCCCTGCACGGCCGACCCGGCACCCAGCTCGTCGGCGGCGAAGGTCATGGTCTGGCTGAGCAGCGTGCCGTGGTAGCCCACCACCAGGGACAGCGTCGCCAGGAGCCCCAGCACGGTGGCACCGCGGGGGTCGGGGCGCTGGGGAGGGAACCACCAGGGCGGGCGGCCGTCGGGGCGGGGCCGCCGAAGGGCCCGCCGGAGGGCGGGGCCGACGAGGAACGGCCACACGGCCGGGGGGAGCTCGTAGTCGAAGCGCTGGGTGGCGAGGCGGCCGGGGGCGGTGGCCAGGACCGCCACCTCGACCGTGCGCTGGTAGCGGGCGAACGGCCCGTCCGCCACCTCGAAGCGGGCGACCTCGCCGCCGAGCGGTGGGACCGCCCGCTCGGCGACGACGTCGTCGCGGGGTCGGAGCAGGCGCTCGACGCCACCCGGGTCGAGGCGGGTGGTGACGGTCAGGGCGGGCACGCCCTCAGGGGGTGGGCTCCCCGCCCCCTGGCGGGTGCCCGGAGCCGGGCGTCGACTGCTCGGGCGGGCCGGTCGGCCCGTCCGTCGGCGGGTCGGCCGCGGCATCGTGGGCGCGCCCACGGGCACCCATGGCGTCGGCCCGGCGGTTGGCCATGGCCAGCAACCCCGCGAAGATGGCGATGGGGACGAGCACGAGCAGCATCTCGTCCCAGCCGCCCTGATGGGCCAGCAACGCAGCCGTCACGTGACCAGGCTCGCACGTGGTCCCCTCGATCGCTACCCGGCGTCGCCGGGGGACCGGCGGGGCGGGGGCCCGGGAACACGGCGGCGGGGCAGGGTGTTGATCGTCCCGAGGCCGTTCCGCCACGATGCAGGCGCGCCGAGGACCGAGGAGACCACGTGGTCGAGTACGACAAGGTGAGCGAGGTGATCGAGGTCATCCGCCCCGCCATCCGGGCGGACGCCGGTGACATCCACCTGCGGGGCGTCGACGAGGCCACGGGCGTGGTGCGGGTGGAGCTCGTGGGCGCCTGCGTGTCGTGCCCCGCGTCCACCGTCACCCTCAAGGCCGGCATCGAGCGCATCCTGAAGGACCGCGTCCCCGGCGTCACCGAGGTGGTCGACGTGGGCGCCCCCACCGAGTCCTCGGTCGGCATCGGCTGAGGGGCAGCCCCTTGTAGCGTGCGCCGGTGCCCCACCGCGCGCCCGAGGACCTCGTCGAGGCCACCCGTGCCGGCGACCGTGCCGCCCTGGCCCGGCTGCTGTCCATGGTGGAGCGGGGCGGCGACGACGCCCGCGCCGCCGGCCGTGCCCTCCGCACCGGCGGTGCCTGCGCCTACGCGGTGGGCATCACCGGTGCTCCCGGCGCCGGCAAGTCCACGCTCACCAGCGCCCTGGTGGAGCTGGTCCGGCGCGGTGGCGAGCGGGTGGCGGTGCTGGCCGTCGACCCGTCGTCGCCGTTCACCGGCGGTGCCCTGCTGGGCGACCGCATCCGCATGGGCGACCACGCCCTCGACGACGGCGTCTTCATCCGGTCCATGGCCACCCGCGGCCACCTCGGGGGCCTAGCGGTGGCGGCGCCCGAGGCCGTGCGCGTGCTCTCGGCGGCCGGTTACCCCTGGGTGCTGCTGGAGACGGTCGGGGTCGGCCAGGTGGAGGTGGAGGTGGTGGGCCAGGCCGACACCACGGTGGTGGTGCTGAACCCCGGGTGGGGCGACGCCGTCCAGGCCAACAAGGCGGGGCTGCTGGAGATCGCCGACGTGTTCGTGGTCAACAAGGCCGACCGGCCGGGCGCCGAGGAGGCCCGCCGGGACATCGAGCGCATGCTCGACGTGGCCCGCCACGGGACCTGGCGCCCTCCGGTGGTGCCGGCCTCGGCCGTGACGGCCACGGGCGTCGGCGACGTGTGGCAGGCCGTGCGCCGCCACCGGGCCCACCTGGAGGCGAGCGGCCACCTGGCCGAGCGGCGGCGGCGCCGGGCGGCCGACGAGGTGTCGCGCCTGGTGGCAGCGCAGGTCCTGGCCCGGGCCCGGCAGGCGGTGGCCGGGGCCCGGGGCCGGGAGCTGGCGGCCGCGGTGGCGGCCGGCGACCTGGACCCGTGGCACGCCGCCGACGAGCTGCTGGACGGCCTGGGCGGGGGTCGCCCGGTGGCCCCGCCGGCCCGCGGGGGCTGAGCGACCGCCGGGGCCGGGCGGGGGGTCACCTCCTGCCGTGGCGGCGGGAGGGGAGCGGCATCCCCAGGCGCTCCCGGAAGCGCCCGGCGCCCTCCACCGCCACCCCGGGCGGGAGCCGCCCGGCGAGGCCCCGGTCCGAGGTGACGACGCGGAGGTCCGTGGCGGGGCCGGGCTCCGCCGCCACCAGCTCGACGATGCGGTCGTCGGCGGCGTCGCGCCCCGGCCGCCGGGCGAACTCGACGGACAGGCGCCCTCCCGCCCGCCGGGCGAGCGACGGCTCGGGCCGGCCGTCGAACACGACGACGACGGCGTCGTCGTGGGTGGCGGCCCAGTCGTCCAGGGCTCGGGTCAGCCGGCCGGCCGCGGCCACCGGGTCGCGCCACCACCCGTCGGCCCCCGCCCCCATGACGTTGTTGCCGTCGACGATCCATCGCACGCGCCCGGCACGGTACCGCCAGGTCACCACCCGCGGGGTCGCCGCTAGGGTCGCCGGATGGCCTCCGACTCCACCCTCGTGCACACCGAGCGCCGCGCCGACGGCGTGGCGGTGGTCCGGCTCGACAACCCCAAGGTCAACGCCCTGTCCTCCGAGGTCCTGCGCCAGCTCGAGGCGGCCGCCTCCGCCCTGACCGACGAGCCGCCCGGCGCCGTGGTGGTGACGGGCGGCGACCGGCTCTTCGCGGCGGGGGCCGACGTCGCCGAGTTCGTGGGGCCGGACCGGGCCCGCACGATCGGCGACGCCTTCCGCCGGGCCCTGGACGCCGTGGCAGCCATCCCCCGGGTGGTGATCGCCGCGGTGTCGGGCTACGCCCTCGGCGGGGGTTGCGAGCTGGCGCTGGCCTGCGACCTGCGCATCGCCTCCCGGCGGGCCCAGCTGGGCCAGCCCGAGGTGCTGCTGGGCATCATCCCCGGCGGCGGGGGCACGCAGCGCCTCGCCCGCCTCGTCGGCCCCGCCCGGGCCAAGGACCTGATCCTGACGGGGCGGCAGGTGGGTGCCGAGGAGGCGCTGCGCCTGGGCCTCGTCGACGAGGTGGTCGACCACGACCGGCTCCACGACCGGGCGCTGGGGCTGGCCGCCGAGCTGGCCGCCGGGGCCGTGGTGGCCCAGTCGCTGGCCAAGCGGGCCATCGACCGGGGCCTCCAGGGGTCGCTGGCCGCCGGGCTCGACCTCGAGCAGGAGCTCTTCGCCGAGGTCTTCGCCACCGAGGACGCCCGCGCCGGCGTGGCCAGCTTCCTGGCCCACGGCCCCGGCCGGGCCACCTTCACCGGGCGCTGAGCGCCCGGCGCCGGCAGCCCCACGGCCCGCCGGCAGCCCCACGAGCCGCCGGCAGCACCACGAGCCGC
>DASUJB010000165.1:0-10184 GCA_036279475.1 Acidimicrobiales bacterium
AACGAGGATGGAGTCATGCCGATGGAGAAGTCCTCTGGGAGGCCGACGACGCGTCGGTACAGCGATGGTGAGAAGGCCGACGCGGTGCGGCTGGTCCGCCAGCTGCGCAAGGAGCTCGGCACTGAGCATGGGACGGTGCAGCGGGTCGCGGATCAGCTCGGCTACGGCGTCGAGTCGGTCCGCACCTGGGTCCGGGACGCCGATGCCCGCGATGGTCTCGCCGGTCCTGATGAGCAGCGGGTTCAGCGGCTCGAGGCGGAGAACAAGGCGCTGGCGCAGGAGCTGCGTGAGACCCGTCGAGCGAACGAGATCCTGAAGAAGACGGCGGCGTATGGGCACCGGTGGCCCGCCGGGGGTGGCGAGCCTCGACCGGCTCGCTCAGCGCACCAGGTCGGCCCAGGCGACCCCGTCGTCGGCGTCGACGTCCTTCGGCAGGCCCAGCAGCTTCTCGCCGATGATGGTGCGCTGGACCTCCGAGGTGCCGCCGCCGATGGTCAGCGCCGGGCTGAACAGGAAGGCGAAGTCCCACATGCCACCGCCGTGGCGGTACGGGGCCCGACCGCCCTCGTCGCCGTAGGGGGCGGCTCCGGCCAGCAGGCCGTCGGCCCCGGCCAGGTCGTGCCCGATGCGGTAGAGGCGCTGGCCGTGGAGGTCGACCAGCAGCTTGCGGATCGACGACTCGGGGCCGGGCGGCCGGCCCTGGATGGCGCTCGCCACCGTCCGGAGGCGCAGGGCGTCGATGACCCGCGACTCCACCACCAGCCGGGCGATCGCCTGGCGGCGCAGGGGGTCGGGCTCGCCCGCTCGGCGGGCCAGCTCGACGAGGCGCCCCACGGTGGGCCCGACGCCCCAGGGCGACGCGTCCGAGGACAGCGCCACCCGCTCGTTGGCCAGGGTCACCTTGGCCAGCGGCCAACCCTGTCCCGGCTCGCCGATGACGTTGCCGGCGGGGATCCGGGCGTCGTCGAAGAAGACGGCGGTGAACTCGTCGTCGCCGGTCATCGTCCTGAGCGGCCGCACCTCGATGCCGGGCGTGTCCATCGGGCAGGCGAAGTACGTGACGCCGTGCTGCTTGGTGGCCTGCGGGTGCGTCCGGGCCAGCAGGATGCCGTACCTGGCCCACTGGGCCATGCCGTTCCAGACCTTCTGGCCGGTGACGACCCACTCGTCGCCGTCGAGCCGGGCGCGGACGCTCAGGCGGGCCAGGTCCGAGCCCGCCCCCGGCTCGCTGAAGAGCTGGCACCACAGCTCGGAGCCGTCGAGGATCCCCGGGAGGAAGCGCTGCTGCTGCTCCTCGGTGCCAGCCGCCAGGATCGTCGGCCCGGCCCAGCCGATGCCGACCGGGTTGACGGGCCGCCGCACCCCGGCCGCCCGCAGCTCCTCGTCGATGACGAGCTGGTGCAGCGGGTCGGCGTCGAGGCCCCACGGCCGGGGCCAGTGGGGCGCCACCAGCCCGGCCCCGGCCAGCTCGGCCCGGGAGGGCGAGGGGTGCCCGGCCAGCCACCCTCGCACCTCGTCGCGGTAGCGCTCCGCCTGCGGCGGCAGCTCGATGGGCAACGTCACCCTGCCTCCCCTCCCGTGCCGGCCACGCTCAGGCGAGGGTGGCCGCGTTGGTGGGCGCGCCGGCGGTGACGGTGACCGCCCCGCCCACCATGTCGGATCCCTCGAGCGCCGCGGTCAGCGCCTCGTCGGCCAGGGCGAGGCACCGCCCCCGGCCGGACTGGGCCAGCACGATGCCGGGCTCGGGCGACCCGTCCCGCCCGTGGGGGACCGTGTAGGCGACGACGCGGGCCGTGCCTCCCGGCTCGGGGTCGAGGTCGACGGGCCGGGCCGCGGCGTCGACCCGGTCCTGCAACCCCGCGGCGGGAGCCGGCGGCGCCGACGGCGGCTGGCTCGTGTACACGCCCACCGCCTGCTTGGTGAGGAAGTAGCCGTTGCCGTGCACGAGCACGCGGGCGTCGGGGTGCTCCCGCACGTGGGCCAGCATGTTGGCCAGGGCGTGGGTGACGTAGTTGTTGCCCGGTCCGCCGTGGTAGGGCAGGCCTCCCGTCAGGGTGAGGGGGCGGGGGTCGTCGGCCGGCACCCCCAGCGCCGCCGTCGCCACCTCGACGGCGCTCGGGAAGCACGAGTAGATGTCGAAGGCGGTGACGTCGTCGAGCGCCAGGCCCGCGCCGCCCAGGGCGGCCCGGCCGCACTCGGCGATCGCCGGCGACGTGTGCAGCTCGGGCCGCTGCGACACGTACCACACGTCCTTGGCGTCGCCCCACCCGGCCACGTGGGCCACGTCGCCGGGGTCGAGGCCGGCGTCGCGGGCCGTCTGCGCGTCGGTGACGATGACGGCCGCCGCCATGTCGACGTTCATCACCGCGTTGAGGTACTTCGGGTAGGGGAAGCAGATCATGCGGTTGTCGGCCGACACCCGGGACAGGTCCGCTGCCTCCCGCCGGGTCGGGAACCACGACAGGGGGTTGCCGGCCGCCACCGCGTTGAACCGGTCCATCAGCGCCGCCATGTGGGCCCGGTGGCGGCCGGGGTCGTGGCCGAGGGCATGGGCGATGGCCGTCTCGATGAGGGCGTACATGTGGGTGGGCTGGGGCAACCCGTGCTGGAGCTCGAGGGGGTGGATGCCGTAGTCGGCCTCCTGGGGCGGCCACGTCTCGGGCCTCCCCTCGGTGGCGGGCCAGTCGAGGGCGGTCCCGGCACGCTTGGCCCGCTGGCGGGTCGCCAGGGCCTCGGCGCCGGCGATCACCACCAGCGGCCGGCCCCCGGCCACCACCATCTCGGCGGCCCGGTCCACCAGCCACTGGGGCATGGCGCCGCCGACGCCGCAGTAGCGGGCCTCGGCCTGCCCGGCGCCGAGTCGCCGGGCGAGCTCGCCGGCGGGGTCGGCGTGGCGGAGCGACAGCGAGTTGACGACCCAGACGTGGGTGGCGGCGGCCGCCAGCCCGGGGTCACCGGCGTCGGCGGCGGCGGCGCCGACGACCAGCTCCATCAGCTCGAACGGGTCGGGCGCTTCGAGCGGGTCCTCGACGCGGTTGGTGTGCTGGCCGGCGCCGACGACGACGGGCAGGCGGGTCAGGTCCACGGTGCCTCCTTCGGGCTCAGGTTCGGGGGGTGGACGAGGCCATCTCGGCGCGCAGCGCCTTCTTGTCCACCTTGCCCATGCCAGACCGGGGAAGGGGGGCATCGCGCAGGACGAGCTGGCGAGGCAGCTTGTAGTCGGCCAGGCGCGACCCCAGCCGGGCGCGGACGTCGTCGAGCGACGGCGCGGCGGCACCGTCGCGGAGGCGGACGACGGCGCACACGTCCTCGCCCAGCACGCCGTGGGGGACGCCGACGACGGCGGCCTCCGCCACCTCGGGGAGCTCGTAGAGGGCGTCCTCGACCTCGATGCAGTAGATGTTGTAGCCGCCCCGGATGATCATGTCCTTCTTGCGGTCGGCCAGGTACAGGTAGCCGTCGGCGTCGACGTAGCCGAGGTCGCCGCTGTGCACCCAGCCGTCGCGCCACGTCGCCGCCGTGGCGTCGGGATCGCCAAAGTAGTAGCGCTCGCCCGTGGGGATCTTGAGGGTGACCTCGCCGATCTCGCCGGTCGCCACCTCGTCGCCGCGCTCGTCGACGATGCGCACGGTGATGCCCGGCATCGGCTGGCCCACCGAGCCGGGGCGCTTGAGGGCCTCGCCGGGGGGCATCATGCAGGCGCTGCCGCCCCCCTCCGTGAGGCCGTAGCCGTTGAGCTGGAGGGCGTCGGGGAAGACCTCGGCCAGGCCCCTCACCCCCCCGGCGGGCATGGGGGCGCTGGCGTAGAGGATGGTCGACACCGACGACGTGTCGACCCCTTCGAGGGCGCCCGACTCGAGCAGCAGCATCACGTGCGACGGCACCATCACCACCCAGGAGGGACGGCGCTCGGCGATGAGCTGCGCGAACCGGTGGGCGTCGAAGCGGGGCAGCACCACGTTGGTGAGGCCGAGGCGGAGGGCGAACAGCTGGGTGCCGTGCGAGCCGAAGAACGTCGACAGGGGGATGGAGTGCAGGAAGCGGCCCCCCTTGCGGATGGGGCGGAGCCCGTGGAACGTGGCGTTCTGGTGGGTGGAGGCCACACCCTTGGGCAGGCCGGTCGTCCCCGACGTGTAGAGGATGTCGGCCAGGTCGTCGGCGCTCACCTCGACCTGGAAGGGCGACTCGTCGCCCCCGAGCAGCGTCTCCCAGGCCAGCTCGCCGGGACCGGCGTCGGCAGCCGGGACGACCAGGGTGGGCGGCACCGCCACCTGCCGGGCGAGGGCGCGAGCCCGGCCCACCTGCTCCCCTGCGGTGACGAGGAACCGGGCCCCCGAGTTGTCGAGGATGTGGGTGACCTCCCGCTCGGCGTAGCGGGGGTTGATGGGCACCGACACGCCACCGGCCTTGTGGGCGGCGAAGTAGCCGGTCTGGAAGTGGAGGGCGTACTCGTTCTCGAGGAACAGCGCCACCCGCTCGCCCCGGGCCAGGCCGGCGTCGACCAGGCCACGGGCCACGGCGTTGGAGCGCCGGTCCCACTCGGCGTAGGTGAACGACGGGCCGTCGACGATGTCGACGGCGACCCGGTCGGGGAAGCGCTCGGCGCGGTCTCGCAGCTCGTCGGGGATCAGCATGGCATGACCTGCTCCGGTTCCTTGCCGGCCGGCGGGGCGCCGGCGCGGGATCGTGGTGGGGGGACGGAGGTGGGCGTCACAGCGGCCACGGGTCGTCGTCGCCCGGCTCGCTGACGACGGCCTCGGCGACGAGCCGGTCGATGTTGGCGTCGTCGTAGCCGGCGGCGCGCATGACCTCCCGGGTGTGCTGGCCCAGCAGCGGCGGTGGCCGGTGGGGGGTGAACGGCGTCGCCGAGAAGTCGATGAGGCGGCCGAGCTGGCGCAGCCGGCCGAGGCGGGGGTGCTCGTACTCGACCACGAGGCCCAAGCGCTCGTTGTCGGCGTCGTGCAACGCCAGCTCGCCGTCGTTGGTGTCGACCGCCACCTCGGCGGGCACGCCGGCGGCGTCCAGGCGGATGCGCCAGGCGACCGCGGTCTGCGCCCGGAACGCCGACTCGAGCCGAGGCTCGAGCTCGGCGCGGTGGTCGATGCGGTCGGCCACGGTGGCGCACCGCTCGTCGCCGGCGAGGTCGCCGCAGCCGAGGGTCTCGCACAGCGCCCGCCAGGCCTCCGGCGTCACCGCCGCCACCTGGATCCAACCGTCCTGGGTTTCGTACAGGCGGTAGCAGGGCGAGAGGCCGTGGAGGCCGGCGTCGAGGCCGGGCCGACCGTGGGCCCTGCCGTCGGCGGTCAGGACCACGTCGGAGCCGAAGATCGCCCCGCCGTTGAGGAGCGAGGTCCACACGTCCTGCCCCTCGCCGGTCTCGCCCCGGTGGACGAGCGCGGCGAGGATCCCGACCACCGATGCCAGGGCGTTGGCCGTGTCCACCATGCCGAACCGCAGGTAGAGCGGCGCGTTGCCCTGGGCCACCGCGCCCGCCTCGTACTCGAGGCCGCAGACCGCCTGGTAGAGCGGGTCGAGGCCCCCGAAGTGCGAGAGGGGGCCCTCGGGCCCGTAGGCGTAGGTGTTGCAGTGGACGACGGCCGGGTTGCGGGCCCGGAAGGCGGCCTCGCCCAGGCCCAGCCGCTCGGCGGTGCCCTTGGTCATGTTGTGCAGCACCACGTCGGCGGTCTCGGCCAGGCGGAGCACGAGGTCGCGGCCCGCCTCGGTCTTGAGGTCGACCGCCAGGCCGCGCTTGCCCCGCTGGCACCCGATGAACGGCTTGCCGACGATGCGCATGCCGTCGCCGCGGGTCGGTTCGACCTTGATGACGTCGGCGCCCAGGTCGGCGAGGACCATGGCCCCGAACGGCCCGGCCAGGTACTGGCCCAGGTCGAGCACCCGCATGCCGGCGAGGGGCCCGGCCCCGGGCGCTGGCGGCTCCCCCGCCGGCGGGGGCACCGGGGCGGACGGCCCTCGACCCGGACCGGAGGCGCGGGCCCGGGCCGCCGCCTCGGCCAGCACCTCTGCGGTGTGCTGCCCGACGGGGGGTTGCGGCCCCTGGACGGCCCCGGGGGTGGCGCTCAGCCTGATCGGCACCCCCACCTGGGTGGTGGGGCCCAGCGCGGGGTCGTCGACCCGGGCCACCATGCCGTTGGCGACCAGCTGGGGGTGGGCGAGCGCGTCGCGCATGGGCACGATCGGCTCGGCCCCGAGGCCGGCGGCGTGGAGCTCCTCGACCAGCCCGTCGCGGTCGCGCCGGCGGAACGCGGCCCGGAGCCGGTCGTCGTGGGCGGCGCGGGCCGAGGGGTCGGTGAACAGGGCCAGCGGGTCGGGGGCCTCGACGCCGAGGACGTCCTCGAGGCTGCGGGTGGGCTGGAGCCCGTTCATGGTGGCGGCGTGGATCCACTCGCCGCCGGCGCACTCGTAGATGCTGGCCTGGTGCACCCCGGGGGGGTACGTCTTGCCCATCATCAGGCGCAGGTCGGCGTCGGCCCTCTCGTGCTCCTGCCAGATCTGGGTGGTGAAGGCGAGCACCCCCTGGTAGAGGGAGGTGCGCACGTGCTGGCCGCGACCGGTGCGCTGGCGGGCCACCAGGGCGGCCAGCACCCCCGTCGCCACCAGGAACGCGGCCCCGAAGCTGGGTGCCGGGAAGTGGAGGTGCACCGGCCCCGGCCGCCAGCCGGGTTGCTCCCACTGCAGGCCCGAGCGGGCCTGCACCAGGGCGTCGTAGCCGGCACGGCCCGCGGCCCGGTGGCCCTCGGGGTAGGCGGGCACCGAGCAGACCACCAGGTGGGGGTGGGCGGCGGCCAGGGTGGCGTGGTCGATCCCGAGCCGGCGGGCCGTGCCGGGGGCGAAGGCCTCGACCACCACGTCGGCCGACGCCACCAGGTCGGCCCAGGCGGCCCTCCCCCCGTCGGTGGTGAGGTCGAGCTCGATGGAGCGGCGACTGCGGTGCCAGACGGGCGCGCCGGGTTGGGCTCGGAAGGGGTCCCCCCCGGGGGGCTCGACCTTCACCACGTCGGCGCCCTGCTCGGCCAGCAACCACACGCCGACGGGGCCGGCGATCCCCCAGCTCAGATCGAGGATCCGCACGCCTGCCAGTGCACCAGCCATCCTCGTCCCGGCTCTCCCCTCAGCCCGCCGCCCGACCTGACCGGCGGCACTCTAACAGCGGCGTCACTGGGCCTGGCAGTGGCGTCCCGAGCCTGGTCGCGGCCTCACCCGCCCCGACGGTGGCGCCCCGAGCTCGCGGCGGAGTCACCGCGCCTGGCCGCCACGTCACCGCGCCCGGGCACCCGGAAGTACCCGGCGCGGGCGCCCCGCCCCGGCCGGGCCGGGCGCGCCGGCACCACGGGCACCGGCCTGACACTGGCGTCATCTGTACGCTAGACAACACGGGTTCGCAGTCGCCGGGAGGTCGGCATCGTGGGTGAGGTTCGCATGCTCATCGGGGGCAAGCTCGTCGAGGCCGAGGGCGGCGGCACGTTCGACAACGTCAATCCGGCGACCGAGGAGGTCCTCGGACCGGTGGCGGACGGGACGGCGGCCGACATGCAGGCCGCCATCCGCGCCGCCCGCGACGCCTTCGACAACACCGACTGGGCCACGGACCGGGCCTTCCGCAAGCGGTGCCTCCTCCAGCTCCAGGCCGCCATCGAGGCCGAGAAGGAGGAGTTGCGGGCCGAGCTGGTCGCCGAGGTGGGCTGCCCCGTCCTCACCACCTTCGGGCCCCAGCTCGACGCCCCCCTCAGCGAGGCGCTGACGTGGCCGGCGGAGATGATCGACGAGTTCCCCTGGACGCGGGACATCGGGCCCAAGGACGCCTTCGGCCTGGGCACGCTCACCGAGCGGCAGGTCTGGAAGGAGCCCATCGGCGTCGTGGGCGTGATCGTGCCCTGGAACTTCCCCATCGAGATCACCCTCAACAAGCTCGGCCCGGTGCTCGCCATGGGCAACACCTGCGTGGTCAAGCCGGCCCCCGACACGCCGTGGAACGCCACCCGGCTCGGCCGCCTGATCGCCGAGAGCACCGACATCCCCGCCGGGGTCGTCAACATCGTGGTGTCCCACGACCACCTGGTGGGCGAGGTCCTCTCGACCTCGCCCGACGTGGACATGGTGGCCTTCACCGGGTCGACGGCCACGGGCCGCCGGGTGATGCGGGCGGCGTCGGAGACGCTCAAGCCGGTCTTCCTCGAGCTGGGGGGGAAGTCCATCAACCTCGTCCTCGACGACGCCGACATGGAAGCGACCCTGCCGTTCGCGTCGACCGTGTGCATGCACGCCGGCCAGGGCTGCGCCATGCCCACCCGGCTGCTCGTCCCCAACTCGCGCTACGACGCCGCCGTCGACATCGTCAAGGCAGCCTTCGAGACCGTGACCTACGGCGATCCCACCGACATGGGCAACCTCATGGGGCCGCTGATCTCGCGCAAGCAGCAGGCGCGGGTGCTCGACTACATCGAGAAGGGCAAGGCCGAGGGGGCACGGATCGTCACCGGGGGCGGCGTGCCCAGCCAGTTCGACAAGGGCTTCTACGTCGAGCCCACCCTGTTCGCCGACGTCGACAACTCCATGACGATCGCCCGCGAGGAGATCTTCGGGCCCGTCCTGGTCATGATCGGCTTCGACGACGACGACGACGCCGTGCGCATCGCCAACGACAGCCCCTACGGCCTGTCCGGCACCATCACCTCCGGCGACCTCGAGCGGGCCAAGCAGGTGGCCCGGCGGGTCCGCACGGGCACGCTCGGCATCAACGGGGGCATCTGGTACGGCGCCGACGCACCCTTCGGGGGCTACAAGCAGTCGGGCATCGGCCGCCAGTGCGGCCTCGAGGGCCTGGAGATCTTCACGGAGACCAAGACGGTCGGGTGGCCCCAGGGCTGACCCCGCCGTCGCGACAACCACCGATCGAACGAGGAGACGAGGTTCCTATGCCGGGACCGCTGGACGGCGTCCGGGTCGTCGAGGTGTCGAGCTGGATGTTCATCCCGTCGGCGGGCGCCGTGCTCGTCGACTGGGGGGCCGACGTCGTCAAGGTCGAGCACCCCGAGACGGGCGACCCCCAACGAGGGCTCGTCACCTCCGGCCTCCTGCCCGGCGGGGCGGGTGGCGTCAACTTCATGATGGAGCAGCCGAACCGCGGGAAGCGGTCGGTGGCCATCGACATCGCCAAGCCCGAGGGCCGCGAGGCGATGATGAAGCTCGTCGAGCGGGCCGACGTCTTCTTGACCAACTACATGCCGGCCGTCCGCCGCAAGCTGCGCATCGACGTCGAGGACATCCGCGAGCGCAACCCCGACATCGTCATCGCCCGGGGGACCGGCCAGGGCCCCAAGGGTCCCGACGCCGAGAAGGGCGGCTACGACGGGGCGTCGTTCTGGGCCCGGGGCGGCGTGGCCGCCATCATGCCGGAGAACGACGGCTGGCCGGCGAACCAGGCGGGCCCGGCGTTCGGCGACGTGATGGCCGGCCTGTCCACCGCGGGTGCCATCGCCGCCGCCCTCTACAAGCGCGAGCGCACCGGCGAGACCAGCATCGTCGACGTGTCCCTCCTCAACACGGCGATGTGGCAGGTGTCGCCCCTGCTCATCGCGTCCAAGCTGTTCGGCTTCTCCAAGCTGCCCACGGGGGGCGACCGCCGGCAGTCCCCCAACCCCGGCGTGGGCAGCTACCGCACGGCCGACGGCCGCTTCATCTGCCTGATCCTCCTGCAGAGCGACAAGCACTGGGCCGACCTGGTGAAGCGGCTCGGCCGGCCCGACATGGCCGTCGACGAGCGCTTCGCCGACTCGCGGGCGCGGGCCGAGAACAGCGTCGAGTGCGTCACCGCCCTCGACGAGGCCTTCGGCTCCCAGCCCCTCTCGTACTGGAAGGAGGCCCTCGCCGACTTCGAAGGGGTGTGGACGCCGTTCCAGACCCTCGACGAGCTCTACGAGGACCCTCAGGTCATCGCCAACGGCTACCTGCCGGCCATGACCGCCGCCAACGGCCAGGAGGTGCAGCTCGTGGCCAGCCCGGCCCAGTTCGACGAGGCGCCCGTCCAGGTCAGCCGGTGCCCCGAGCACGGCGAGCACACCGAGGCCGTGCTCCTCGAGGCGGGCCTCGACTGGGAGCAGCTGGCAGCGATGAAGGAGTCCGGCGCCATCCTCTGAGAGGATGCGCGCCGGCGGAGGGCCGGTCCC
>DASUJB010000166.1:0-8571 GCA_036279475.1 Acidimicrobiales bacterium
GGACTGGCGACCCGCACCTCGGCGACGTCGCCGCGCAGCACCACCCGTCCCCGGTCGACGATGACCACCGCACCGCACACGTCGGCGACGAGGTCCAGCTGGTGGCTGCTCAGCAGCAGCGCCGCACCCCGCGCCACCTGCTCGCGCAGCACGTCGCTCAGCACCCCGACCGCCACCGGGTCGAGGCCCGAGAACGGCTCGTCCAGGACCAGCAGCTCGGGTTCGTTGACGAGGGCCAGCGCGAGCTGCACCCGCTGCCGATTGCCGCTCGACAGGCTCTGCACCGTGTCGCCGGCCCGTTCGGCGAGGCCGAGGCGGTCGATCCAGGCGTCGGCGGTCCGCGCCGCCCCGGTCCGCGACAGCCCCGACAGGCGGCCGTAGTAGACGAGGTGGTCGCGCACTCCCATGCGGGGGTAGAGGCCCCGCTCGGCCGGCATGTACCCGAACCGCTGCCGCACCTCGCGGTCGACCGGCGCGCCGTCCCAAGTGACGCTGCCGGCATCGACGGTGACGAGCTGCATGATGGCCCGCATGGCGGTGGTCTTCCCGGCGCCGTTCGGGCCCAGGAAGCCGATGACCTCGCCCCGCTGCACCTCGAAGCTGACCTCGCTGAGGGCCGCGATGCTGCCGTAGCGCTTCGTGACCCCCCGGACCGTGAGCACCGGCTGACCGTAACAGGCCTCTCCCGGACGCCGGTGACCGCCACCGGCGGGCCGGCCGTCCCACCAGAGTGGCGACCATTCCCGTCCGGCTCTCCTGACCGCCCCCGGGGCGCGGTCCCCACGGCCGCCCCGGGCCGTGAGCGACCTCGACGGACGCCGGGGCGGGGAGCTTGACTGGGCGCCATGAGCGAGACCAGCGACCGCTACCGGCGCCTCGCCGGGCGCTTCACCGACGTCGTGGCCGCCGTCCCCGACCAGGGATGGGTGGCACCCTCGCCGTGCCAGGGCTGGAGCGCCGGTGACGTCCTCGATCACGTCGTGGACTCCGAGCACCAGTTCCTCCGGCGGGTCGGCGGCGCCCCCGAGCTCGTGCCGGGCGCCACCCACCTCGCCCGCTGGTGCCTGGTGCGCGACGCCGTGCAGGCCGGCCTGGAGGACCCCGACGTCGCCGATGCCGTCACCGCCGGGGGGTTCGGGGAGCTCACGCTGGCCGCCGCCGTGGACGGCTTCCTGTGCGCCGACCTCGTCGTCCACGCCTGGGACATCGCCCGGGCCACCGGCCTGCCCGAGCTCGAGGCCGTCCCCGTCGACGAGGTCGAGCGGGTCCACGCCTTCCTGGTCGGGCTGGGCGACATGGTGCGGACCTCGGGTGCCTTCGGTCCCGAGGTCCCCGCCCCCGCCGGGGCGACCGCCCAGGAGCGGCTGCTGGCCTTCCTCGGTCGTCAGCCCTAGGCGACGCCCCTCACCAGCGCAGCAGCCCTCCCACGCCGTCCGGGAGGGTCGGCGGTCCCCCACCGGTGGGGTCCGCCGGCACGACCAGGACGTCGGCGCCCGTGGCCAGGGCGGCGGCGACGGCAGCGTCGGGCAGCGGGGCGGCGACGACGTCGTCGGGGGTCGCCAGGTCGCCGGGCGTCGTGGCCACCTGGTCCGCCGACGCCCCGATCCAGACCTGCCGCTCCTCCCCGGTCGGCACGCCCCCGGTCACCACGAGCATGGCCACGCGAGCTGACCTCAGCGCCTCGAGGGTGCCTGCGGCGCCACCCACGGCCCGGTCGCCCTGGCCTGCCTCCTCGGCGTGCAGGTCGAGCACGGCGCTCACCTGGGCGGCCACCCAGCCGTCGATCTCGGCCGCCACCTCGTCGTCCAGGCGCTCGCTCGACCCGTCGGCCGCCCGGGTCACGGCGATGCGGTGCAACCGCGGGCGCAGGTCCACGGGCAGGGCGTCCACCAGGAGCCCGACGGCCCGCTCGTCGCCGCCGACGGCCACCAGGCGCGCCTCGACGTCGGCGGCCAGGCGCGCCACCTCGTCGGCGACCTGGCTCATGTTGTGCAACCAGCTGTCCTCGGCCCGCTGCTGGTAGCGGCGCTGGGACCACCCGCCGGGCTTCACCTTCCGCACCGGCTCGTCCTCACCCGTCACCGTGCCGTGCACGTCGGGCCGCACGGCCTCGCCCCGGCGCCGGATCCGCATGTCGGCACCGGTGCGGTCGACGAGGACCACCACGTGGGCCGGGTGCCGCTGACGCAGGTCGATCAGGGGCCGGAGGGCCGGCACGCGCCCGAACGTGGCGCCCTCGGGCGGCGGTGCCGCCAACCGCTCCACCAGCGGCACCCCCCGGCCGGGCACGACCACGGCCAGGCCGGCGCTGCCGCCCTCGTGGGCGTCCCCCAGGGCCGCCTCCACGGGCGCCAGCGCCTCCGGCTCGGCACCGGACGCCTCGA
The DNA here is from genome assembly GCA_036279475.1 of Acidimicrobiales bacterium. Lineage (GTDB taxonomy): Bacteria > Actinomycetota > Acidimicrobiia > Acidimicrobiales > VFJN01 > ZC4RG19. The sequence continues at coordinate 2,385 of DASUJB010000166.1, forward strand.
GGCTCCGCCGCTGGGCCTGCCAGCGCACCTCGACCTCGCGGGCCAGCTGCTCGGTCGCCGGCCGGAAGGACAGGTAGGACGTGACGAACGGTCCGGGTCGGGAGGCCAGCTCCCGCAGGTCGTCCACGTCGGCCAGTGGGGCCACCCTCGTGCCGCGCTGCTCCATCGTCACCACCTCGGCTCTGGGATCACCCGACGGCTACCCACCCGGCCGATCCTGCACACGCCCCGGGCCCGGTGCCACGGCGCCGCGCGCCCGGGGCGAGGGGCGACCGTCGGTGCCCGTCCACGGACCCCCTCCCGGCCCCGGGACCGGCGCCGTAGGATCCCCAGCGTGGGGAGGGCCGCACGCCGGGAAGCGCGACATGACCGTCGCCGTCCGCCGGCAGGCAGGCCCCGACCAGGGAGACCGGCCGTCCGGCCGGCGCCGTGCGCTCGACGGCAGGACGTCACCGCTGGCCACCGGACCGACGGCCCCGGGCCGGGGAGACGGGGGCCACCATGCGGACGGGAACCTCGATGCCGGCCTAGATGACGTTCAGCTGGTTCCGGCGGCACCGCGTGGCCTCGATCGCCGGGGCGCTCACCGCCGTGGTGATCGTCGCCGTGGCCGTTGTCGTGGTGGTCGCCGCCCGTGACATGAGCGCGGGACCCATCGCGGGCAGCGGACCCTGCGAGCGCCGGGCCCGCTGGCGTTCTCGTTCCGGCTCGAGCTCACCGCGTGGCCGGGGTCCTTCGTCGCCCGACCCGACGCCGGCGTGTACGTGACGGCCGGGACGCCGTCCTGCCCCTGACACCGCCACCGCCACCGCCCGGGTGACCCGGAGCCGGCCGGCGCGTTTCCGGCGCGCTCGGAGGGGGAAGGCGCCCGGCATGCCGAAGGACCGTGACCAGCTGACCCCCGAGGAGCCCGACGACGCCGCCCGCCTGGCGGCCAGCCGGGGGAAGGGGACCGCAGGGTCCGGCGAGGACCTCCTGCCGGGCGAGGCCGGCTCCCGGTGGGGCACGATCGAGGTGTGGAGCGAGGCCTTCGAGCCGGGCGACCTCCTCCCCGACCGGTACGCGCACGACCGCGACAACGTCTCGCCTCCGCTGAGCTGGTCGGGGGTGCCGCCGAGCACGGTGGAGCTGGTCCTGCTGTGCCAGGATCCCGACGCCCTGGGCGGGACGTTCACCCACTGGGTGGTCACGGGGATCGACCCCTCGGCGACCGGTGTCGCCGAGGGAACGGTGCCCGCCGGGGCCACGGAGGGGGTCAACGACTTCGGTCATCCCGGCTGGGGCGGGCCCGAGCCGCCGCCCGGGGATCCCGCCCACCGCTACGTCTTCACGGTGGTCGCCTCGGGCGCTCGCCTCGGCCTCGGTGCCGATGCCCGGGGAGAGGACGTCGCGGCCTCCCTCGGGCGCAACGAGGTCGCCCGCGGCGAGATCTCCGCCCTGTACCGGCGTCCACCGGCACCGGCGTAGGCGGCGCCACGGGCCCATCCTCTCCGGCGGCCGGCGGCCGGCGAGGATGGGCCAGGCGACGGGTGGGGCCGTTTTCCCGGGCGCCAGCCCGGGAAGGCGACGGGAGGACCCCGGGAAGGCGACGGGAGACGAGGAGGACGCCGTGGAGCGCACGACCGGCAAGCACGCTGCAAGGCTCGACGAGCAGCTCGCCCACGAGGAGGGTGCCCTGGTGCGCGGCGCGCCCGACGAGGGCCGCACCGAGCCCCGACGGGCCGAGGCGCCGGCACCCGACGAGCCCGGCATGGGGGCGCGACCCGAGGTGGAGGAGCCGGCCGCCGTCGCCCCGCCGCTCTCGGACCTCGACCGCCTGCAGGCGCTGGCGGCCACCTTCCCACCGACGTCGTTCCCGGCCCGTCCCGACCGCCTGGCCGACGCGGCACGGGCGGCGTACGCCGACGAGTCCCTGGTCGAGGCGGTGGCCGCTCTGCCCGACCGCACCTACGAGTCGGTCACCGACCTCGACGCCGCCCTGTCCGACCAGGGAGCGGAAGAGGCGTCCGGAGCACCCGAGGTGGCCGACGACCTGTCCGAGGCGCAGGGCGGCGAGGGCGACGACCGGCTCGGGTGACCGGAGGGCGGGGGCGTTTCCTCGGACGGCACCGAGGGAAGGCACACGACGGGAAGGCGCGTGCCGGGCGGGCCCCCAGCGAGAGCGGAGGTGGTCCATGAAGGTGAAGGGCATGGTGAAGGCCGCCGGGCTGGTCGCCGTGGGGGCCGGGTTGGCCTACCTCGGCGACCCCGATCGCGGGCGGGCGCGCCGGGCCCGGGCGCTCGACCAGGCGCGGGCCCGGGTGCGACGGGCCGGACGCCGGGCGGCCAGCCGGTCGCGCGACGCCGCGGGGCGCCTCGAGGGCACGGCGGCCCGGGCGCGTGGCGCCGGGACCTACACGCCGGAGAGCGACGTCGACCTCCGGGAGCACCTCCACCAGGTGCTGGCCGAGGCGGGGGTGCCGACCAGCGATGTCACGGTGGACGTGGCCGACGGCGTCGCCACCCTGCGGGGCCAGCTCGGCAGCTCGGCGCTGATCGCCCGCGCCCACGAGGCGGTCGTCGAGGTCCCAGGTGTGACCCGGTGCGAGAGCTACCTCCACCTGCCGGGCTCGCCGGCGCCCAACAAGAGCGAGGCGATCGAGGCCGCCCGGTAGGAGAGGTCCAGGAGAGGAAACCGTGACCGTGGGCCGGGCCCGCGCCACCCGGGCACCCGGGCGCACGCCGGTCCGAGACGGAGAGGAGCACGAGGTGGACGCACAGCTCGACGCGCTGCGCCGGGAGGCGGCGGCCCGGGGTTGGTCGGCGGCCGGTGACAGCTGGGTGAAGGCGAGCGCCGACGGTTCCGAGCAGGCCTCCGTGCGCCTGGTGGGCGGGGACTTCGAGGTCCGCGTGACCCGCCACCCCACCGGCCCCTCCCCCGGTCCCGACCCCGAGCTGGCGCACGGTCCCCGGGTGTTCGAGTCGTGCGCGGCCGCCCTCGACGACGCCGAGGCCCACCTCGGTGTGGACGTCGGCGAGGGCGGCGTCCCCGACGCTCCCGGGTCCGGTGTCGTCGGCCCGGCCGCCGACGACACCACCGTCCCCGAGCCCAACGAACCGGGCTGAGGCCCCGCCACGAGGGCGGCCGGCGCCTCCCCGTGGCCGGGCCTCAGGCCCCCGGCCGGGTGCCCGGAGCGCCCAGGCCGAGGTGGAGCGTCCGGCCCGGCGCCAGCACGTGCACGCCGGCGCCGTGGCCGACGCGGACGGGCGGCGCCGGGCCCGGCCGGGCGTGGAGGGTGAGGCTGCGCTCGTCGACGTGGACCGTGAGCCACTGGCCCCGGTACAGGAGGTCGAGGTCGAGGCCATGCAGCTCGGCGGGCAGCCGGGGGTTGAACCACAGGACCCCGCCGCGCGCCTCGAGGCCCGTGTAGCAGCGCTGGAGGATGTCGGCGGTGCCGGCCATGGCGCCGAGGTGGATGCCTTCGCGGGTGGTGCCGCCCTGCGTGTCGGCGATGTCGGCCGCCAGCGCGTCGCGCAGCAGTGCCCACGAGCGCTCTCGGTCGGTGCGGGCCAGCACCCAGGCGTGGGCGATGCGGCTGAGGGTCGAGCCGTGGGAGGTCCGCGCCAGGTAGTGCTCGACGGTGGCAGGGACCGTGGCCGGGTCGAAGCTGTAGCCGAGCTGGTCGAACAGGTCACCCAGCTCCTCCGTGGTGAACAGGTAGAAGAGCATGAGGACGTCGGCCTGCTTCGACGCCCTGTAGCGGTTGGTGGTGTCGCCCTCGGCATCGAGGATGAGGTCGAGGCGGCCGATGTTGCCGTAGCGCCCGCGGTAGCCGTCCCAGTCGAGCTCGGCGAGGCTCTCGTAGCCCTCGAACTGGGCCAGGAGCCCGTTGCCGAGGAAGGGCACGCGGAGCCGCCGGCTGACGTGGTCCCACCGGGCCAGCTCGGCGTCGTCGACGGCGAGCCGCTCTCGCAGCTCGCCGGCGCGCTCGCGGCCGAGGGCGTCGAGGCCTTCCAGCGTGCGGGCCAGCACCCAGGCGGTCATCACGTTGACGTACGCGTTGTTGTCGATGCCCTGACCGGGCCGGTCCGGGTAGCCGTCGTGGAACTCGTCGGGGCCCATCACCCCACGGACGTCGTAGCGGTCGTCGACGGGATCGTGGCGGGCGACGCTGGCCCAGAACCGGGAGATCTCGATCAGCAGCTCGGCACCGTAGGCGGCGAGGAACTCGGCGTCCGCGGTGACCTGCCAGTACTGCCAGACGTTGTAGGCGATGGCCAGGTTGACGTGGTGCTGGCGACGGGAGTTGTCCGCCATCCACCGCCCGGCGCGGGGGTTCCAGAGGACGTCCGGTGTCTCCTCGCGCCCGTCGCTGCCGCTCTGCCACGCGAACTGGGCGCCACGGCGCCCGCCGGCCCGGGCCAGCCGCCGCGCCTCCGGCAGGCGGCGGTGGCGGTAGAGCAGGAGCGCCCGCGTCAGCTGGGGCGTCCGGTAGTTGAGGAGCGGGAACACGAACAGCTCGTCCCAGAACACGTGTCCGCGGTAGCCCTCGCCGTGCAGGCCCCGGGCGGGTACGCCGACGTCGAGGTCCGCGGTGTGGGCGGACAGGGTCTGGGCGACGTGGAACATGTGGACGTTCACCGCGAGCTGGTCGCGCTCGCCGTCGTCCATGCCCAACCGCAGGTGCCGCCAGCGCTGCGCCCACGCCCCGTCGTGGGCGGCGAGGAGCACGTCGAAGTCGCCGGCGGCCGCGAGCTCGCGGATGGCGGCGTCGCGGGGCTCGGAGATGGCGCGGTCGCGCGACGTGAACACGGCGGCCACCTTGTCGAGGGTGACCGCCTCCCCGGCCCGGACGTCGACGGCCAGCTCGTGGCCCAACCGCTCGGGGCGGCCGATCCTGCGCCGCGCCACGGGAGCCGACCGGGGCGCGGCCACCGTCGTCCGGGCCGCCGTGACGACGTGGATGTGTGACTGGACCGTCCGGGCCTCGAGCCACACGGCCGCGCCGTCGAGGTCCTCGCCGGAGCCGACCAGTCGCAGGTGCCGGTCGGCCAGCCCGGCGAAGGCGGCGACGTTGCCGTTGGTGACGTCGCCGTCGACGCCCGAGCGCACCGCCAGCCGCCCCGACCAGTTCTCCGGCACCAGCACCGTCTCCAGCGCCGCCAGGTGAGGTGCGGCCAGGGAGACGATGCGGCGCTGGCGGAGCCGGGTGCGGCGCCCGGCGGCGTCGACGACGACCGCCTCGCGCTGCAGCATCCCCCGGCGCACGTCCAGGGCCACGTGGTCGTGCCGGACCCCCGCCCCGGCGCCTCCCAGCCAGGCGCCGTCCTCGGCGCGGAAGGTGAGGGGCAGCCAGCTCGGCAGGTTGACGAGGCTCTCGTCGACGTGCTCGCGCCCGTCGACCCGCGAGGTCAGCCGGTTGTAGACGCCGGCGACGTAGGTCCCCGGGTAGTGGACGCCGTCGGCGCGCGCCTCCGGGCGGGCGCCTCGGGTGGCCAGGTAGCCGTTGGTCAGGGTCAGCAGCGCCTCTCGCGTGCCCTCCCGGTCGGCGTCGTCGCCCACGTGGGCCATCGCCCACTCACCGCCGGGGAGGTCGGCGACGCACAGGGCGCAACCGGTGGCCGGCGACGTCGCCGATGCCGTGAGCTCGACGTCGGCCAGGTCGCCCACCACCACGTCGGCGCCCCGCTCGACCAGCGCCGGTCCGCCGCCCTCCCGGTCGACACCGATCACCAGGGCGAAGCCACCCCGGCGGCCGGCCTCGACGCCCGCCGGCGCGTCGTCGACGACGGCGGCACGGGAGGGCCGCACGCCCAAGCGCTCGGCGGCGGCCAGGAGCATGGCGGGATCGGGGGGCCCCGCCAGGCCGTGCTCGGCGGCGTCGACCCCGTCGACCCGGACGTCGAAGAGGTCGGCCACGCCGGCCGCCCCCAGCACGTGGCGGGCGTGACGGCTCGGGCTGACCACCGCCGTCCTCACGCCCCGCGACTCCAACCGCCGGACGAGCGCCGGGCCCGTGGCGACCGCCGCCACGCCGTGCTCGACCAGCTCGGCCAGGAACAGGTCCTCCTCCCGGTTGGCCAGGCCCCACGCCGTGGCGGCGGTGGGCGGATCGCCGGGCATCCCACGCGGCAGCCGCACGCCCCGGGCCGACAGGAGGGCGGTGACGCCGTCGATGCCGGCTCGCCCCTCCACCGACGCCAGGTC
>DASUJB010000167.1:0-11744 GCA_036279475.1 Acidimicrobiales bacterium
CATCGCCGGCCACCGCACCACCTACGGGGCGCCCTTCAACCGCATCGACGAGCTCGAGCCGGGCGACGAGATCCTGGTGAGGACGGCCCAGGGCGCCTTCCGCTACGAGGTCGAGCACCAGCTCGTCGTGCGCGCCGACGAGGTGGGGGTGCTCCGGGACTTCGGCGACGACCGCCTCACGCTGACCTCCTGCCACCCCGAGTACTCGGCCCGGCAGCGGATCGTCGTGGTGGCGTCGCTGGCCGGCGACGCCGCGGCGGCCCGCCCCCCGACCGGTGCCGGGCGCACACCGCCCGGCGACGCGGCCCGGACCGGCGACGTCCCGGCCGATGCCTCCCGGAGCGCCGCCACGTCGCCCGGCGGATCCGACGCCGACGCCGGGCTCGGCGGCGAGGACGCCTCCCCGTGGCCGGCGGCGGCGCTGGCGGCGGCGTGCGCCGTGGTGTGGGTGGCGGCCTGGCTGGCGGGTCGGCGGTGGCGGCGGGCACCCGCCTACCTCCTCGGCCTCCCGGTGTTCCTGGTCGCCCTCTTCTTCTTCTTCGAGAGCTTCTCCCGCCTGCTGCCGGCCAACTTCTGATCCGTGGTCGCGGGCGCCCACCGGCGCCCCCGAGGGCCGGAGGATCCCCGCCCCGGCCGGCCGTACGCTGCCCCGGCGGACGCGCGCACCCATCCCACCGACCGGCGAGGACGACCATGAGCATGCCCATCCCCGGGTGGCACCCCGACCCCACGGGCCGCCACGAGAGCCGGTACTGGAACGGGACGGCATGGACTGACCACGTGGCGGACGGCGGGGTGACCTTCTCCGATCCCCTCGAGGGCGGGACCGTCACCTCGGAGGTCACCGCCCTCCCCGGCGAGCCCCCGCCGCCGCCCGTCGTCTCGCCGTCGGCCGACGGCACCGGGCCGGTGGTCGGCGACGACGCCCAGCCGTGGGCCGTGCCCTCCGGGCTCCGGCGGCGGTTGCCACCCACCCCGGTCGTCGTGGTCGCCGTGGTGGTCGTCCTGGCTGTCGTCGTCGGCATCGTCGCGCTGGTGGCGGGCTCGGGGGACGACGGTGGCACCGACGCCGAGCGGGCGGGCACGACCGCGTCCGAGCCGTCCACCTCCGAGGAGGAGGCCGAGGAGGAGGCCCAGACCTCCGACGTGTTCGAGCTCGGCGTCGGGGACTGCATCACCGATGACGTCGCCATGACCGGCGAGGTGAGCGAGGTGCCCATCATCGACTGCGACCGGCCGCACGACGCCGAGGTCTTCCACAGCTACACGATCGACCGGAGCGCCCTACCCGACCAGGCCGAGCTCCAGCAGATCGTCGACGAGCAGTGCCTGCCGGCGTTCGCGGCCTTCGTCGGGCTCGACTACTCGTCGTCGAAGCTCCAGGTCAACTACCTCAGCCCCACCACCGAGTCGTGGAAGGCGGGCGACCGCGAGCTGCTGTGCCTCGTGAACGACCCGTCGGGCGACGTGACGGGCTCGCTGTCCGGCGCCAAGCGCTGACCCCGGCAGCGACCGATCGGCCGGTGGCGACCGCATGGCCCGGCACCCACCGTCCCCGGCGGACCCGGCGACGCCGCCACCCGTGGACGGAAGGGGTCGGCCTCAGCGGCCGTGAAAGACGGGGCGGCGGCGGTCCCGGAACGCCGCCAGGCCCTCCTGGAGGTCGGCGCTCTCCCACGCCCGGCGGATGGCGGCCTCGGCACCGGGCTCGGCCTCGAGCGCCGCCTTGTGCGCCCGCACGGTGAGCGGCGCCAGGGCGGCCACGTCGTCGGCCCATGCCAGCGCCTCACCGAGGTCGCCCAGGCGTTGCACGAGGCCGAGCCGGTGGGCCTCGTCGCCCTTCACCACCTCGGCGGCCAGCAGCATGGCCCGCGCCGGGCCGGCACCGGCCAGCGCCGACAGCCGCTGCACCGTCCACTCGTCGACCGCCAGGCCGAGGCGCCCGGCCGGGATGCCGAAGCTGGCCCGGGCGGTGGCCACCCGCAGGTCGCAGGCGACGGCGAGCTGGGTGCCGGCCCCGAGGGCGGCGCCGTCGACGGCGGCGACGGTGACGAAGGTGGCGAGGCGCAGGCGGTCGAGCACCGATCGGAGGCGCGCCGGGAAGTCGGCGTCCTCCACCCCCGTCAGGTCGGCCCCCGAGCAGAAGTGCCCGCCCGACCCGGTCAGCACGAGGGCCCGCACCTCGTCGGCGCACCCGTCGAGGGCGCCGGCCAGCTCGTCCAGCGACCGGAGGTCGAGGGCGTTGCGGCGCTCCGGCCGGTCGATCGTCACCGTGACGACGTGGCCGCGCGGTTCGACGTGGATCACGGCGGGGGACGCTAGCGGCCCGCCCCGTGCCCACCGGTGTCCGTGCCAGCCAGGCCCGCCAGACCCGCGACCACGATGTCGTGCCGGCCCGGCCGCGCCGGCGCTCCACCCGGGGGCCGGACATACCATGCCGCCGGTGCCCCGACCGGGACGCCGGTGAGACGAGGACGAGCGATGAGCACACCTGCGCACGGGCAGCCGTCCGATCCCGCGGGCCGCCCCCCCTACCGCTACTGGGACGGCTCGTCCTGGTGCCGCGACGAGCACGATGACGCCCCTACCGCCGGCCGGTCGACCCCGGGGCCTGTGCCCCAGCCCCCGACGGGTGGAGGGCCGGCCGGTGACGGGCCCACCCTCGCCGATGCCACCGTCACGCTCCCACCTGCCGGGACGCCCCTCCCCCGGGCCGCCGGCCGATCCGGGGACGAGGATCCGACCCTCGTCATGGACGTCCCCTTCGCCACGGATCCCACCATCCCCACGGATCCCACCATCGTGGGTGAGCCGTGGAGCGAAGGGGCCGCCCCGGCACGGCAGCAGCCCGGCGACGCCCGCCGACGCCGCCACCGGACCGGTCGGCCCATCGGTCGCCGCGCCGCGCTGGGCGTGGGTGTGCTCCTCCTCACGGCCGGGATCGCCCTGGTGGCGGGGCGGGTGGGGGACGACTCGGGCCGGGCGGACCAGGGCAACGATGGCGGGGGGCAGGCGGTGGACACCACCACCGGCGCGGAACGGCCCGGCTCCACCGGGAGCACGGCCACGGACGGTCCTTCGGGCCGCGCCGACCAGCTCGTCGACGTCCTCGCCGGCGAGCTCGAGCGGCGAGGTGTCGACGCCGGGCGGGCGGAGTGCCTGGCCCGGGGCGTCGTCGACGGCGTCGGCGTCGGCCGCCTGGGTCGCCCGGGGCGAGACGGCGGCCTCCCCGAGGTCACCGGCCGGAGCCTCGAGTCCATGGTGGCCGCGGTCACCGGTTGCGGGGCCGACGGCTCGACGCCACCGTCGGACGGCTGAGCCCGGTCCCCCCGGCGGCAGCCCGCCTGGCTCTGGTCGCCACCCGGTTGGCACCATGCACCGGTGACAGCCCCTGACCACGACCCCACCAGGCCCGACCCCGTGCTGGCCCGGCGCCGCCAGATGGCCCGGGCGTCCGACCTGGGGCAGCAGCTCGGCTACGGGCTGTTCGGCGTGGCCGTGGTGCTGTTCGTGGTGGCGTTCGCGACGGGGTTCACGGGAGCCCTCGTGACGGCCATCCTCGTGGCGCTGGGGTTGGGCTCGGCGCTCCTGGCACCCGCCATCGTCGTCGGCTACGCGGTGAAGGCGGCCGACCGGGAGGACCGCCAGCACGGCACCTGAGCCCTGCTCACCCCACCCATCCCCGTCGCCGATTCCGGACCACCCTGTTACCGTGTGGTAACGGTCTGCGTGGCGCCACCCGTCCCCGGGGCTCGCCTCGGGCATCACGAGCCATGAAGGACGTCCGAACGCGTGTCCCCCCGCCTCCCCGCCGCCCTCCGGCGCCGCCAGCTACTCGATGTGGCGATGGACGTCTTCGCGGAGCAGGGCTTCCACGACGCCTCGATGAACGACATCGCCGTGGCGGCCGGCGTCACCAAGCCGGTGCTCTACCAGCACTTCACCTCCAAGCGCCAGCTGTTCGCCGAGCTGCTGACGGAGGTGGGGCGTGACCTGCACGACACGATCACCAAGGCGGTGGCCGTGGCCGACGGCCCCCACCAGATGGTGGAGCTGGGCTTCTCCGCCTACTTCTCCTACGTCGACCGCCACCGCAACGCCTTCCGCCTCTTCTACGGCGGCTCCATGGCCCGCGACGAGGAGTTCGCCGAGGTCGTCAACCAGACGGAGTCGGCGGTGGCGGGCATGGTGGCCGCCCTCATCGACGTCACCGGCGTCGGCCCCGAGCAGCGTCGCGTGCTGGGCCACGGCCTCGTGGGCATGATCGAGGGCGCCAGCATCTACTGGCTGCGGTCCGGCAGCGACGCCGACCCCGGTGAGCTGGCCCGCCAGCTCGCCGACCTCGCCTGGCGGGGCCTGCGGGGCGTGCAGCCGTAGGTCCTGGGCGGCTCCGCCCCTGGTCAGACCCGGTGCCGGCGCCCGCCCCGCGGCCGGGGGACGACCCTGGCATCGGTGCCGGGGAAGTACAGGCCCTCGTGGCCGTCACCCCACCTCACCACGTAGGGGGGTGCCCCGTCCGACCCGTGGACCTCGACCACCTCGGCGGCCCGGTCCGGGTCACCCTGGCGATGGCCTCGTACGACGATCCGGTCACCCACGTCGGCCTTCATCGCGCACCTCCCGCGCCGGGGAACGAAGGCTCCTCCATCCACGCGCATCCGACGCCGCTTCGCCACCGCCACCCGCTGGTCCGGTGCGCCAGGCGAGATGCAAGCCGGACGCGACGACGCCGCCTGCTAAGGGGGGGTGCAGACGGCGTCAGTCGCTACTGCAGAGAGCGACGAGTGGAGGGGGGAGTACTCGTACTCGATCCGCAGACCTTGGTTGTAGACCTGAGCTCACGGATGGGTGGCTCCCAACCGGTGAGCGTGACAGGGACGAGTATACGACCATCCTCCCGACCGTCGACCGACGCGCTCCGTGTCAGTTGTCACAGCACGTGTCGACTGGCAGGACCGGTACTCGCTCGACCCAGCCCAGACAACCGGAGGCCAGACCAATGGCTCGCACCGACCCCAGCGCTCGCACGGCCGGGCCCATCGACCTCACCTTCACCGCCACCCTCGGCCGCATCCGACCGACCGACACCTGGGTCTGCGTCCGGCTCCCGAACTCGGCCGAGATCTTCGGCACCCGCGGCCTCGTCAAGGTGGCCGGCACCGTCGACGGCGAACCCTTCCGAGGGGCGTTCATGGCCCTCGGCGCCGGCACCCACAAGCTCCCCGTCACCGCCCAGACCCGCAAGCGGATCGGCAAGGCCGAAGGCGACGACGTCACCGTCACCCTCACCCGACGGCTGCCACGAGCCCGCCCGGGCTACTCGATGCGGAGACCGCTGATCGCCCGGGCGATCACGAGCTGCTGGATCTGCTCGGTGCCCTCGAAGATGTCGTAGATCTTGGCGTCGCGGTGCATGCGCTCGACGGGGTACTCGCGGGTGTAGCCGTAGCCACCCAGGATCTGGATGGCCCGCTCGGTCACCCACACCGCCGTGCGTCCTGCCTTGAGCTTGGACATGGAGCCCTCGGCGTTGGTGTAGCCGCCGTTGCGGGCCAGCCACGCCGCCCGGTGCACCAGGAGGCGGGCGGCATCGATCTCGGTGGCCATGTCGGCGAGCATGAAGGCGATCGCCTGGTTCATGATGATCGGCCTGCCGAAGGCGACGCGCTCGTGGGCGTAGCCCAGGGCGTACTCGTAGGCGGCCCGGGCGATGCCCACCGCCATGGCAGCGACGGCAGGCCGGGTGGCCTCGAAGGTGGCCATGGCCGGCTGCCGCGCACCCGTCCGCTGCTGCTCGCGGGCCCGGGCCAGCCGCTCGTCGAGCTTGTCCTTGCCCCCCAGCAGCAGGCGGCCCGGCACGCGGACGTCGTCCAGCACGACCTCGGCCGTGTGCGAGGCCCTGATGCCGTGCTTGCGGTACTTCTGGCCCTGGGAGAGGCCGGCGGTCCCGGGCGGGACGACGAAGCTGGCCTGGCCCCGGCCCTTCAGCGCGGGGTCGACGGCTGCGACCACCACGTGGACGTCGGCGATGCCCCCGTTGGTGATCCACGCCTTCGTGCCGTTCAGCACCCACTCGTCGCGGGCCTCGTCGTAGACGGCACGGGTCTTGAGGGAGCTCACGTCGGAGCCGGCGTCGGGCTCGGACACGCAGAACGCGCCCAGCCGGACCTCGTCGGCGGTGCCGAAGCAGGCGGGCACCCACTCCATCACCTGGTCGGCCGTGCCCGTCCCGGCGATGCCGGCGGCGGCCAGGCCCGAGCCGAAGATCGACAGCCCGATCCCGGCATCGCCCCAGAACAGCTCCTCGAGCGCCACCGGCAGCGTGAGGCCCGACTGGTCGCCGAGCGAGGACTGGGCGAAGAAGTCGAAGGAGTAGAGACCGATCTTGGCCGCCTCCTCGACGATCGGCCACGGGAACTCCTCGCGCTCGTCCCACTCCTCGGCGGCAGGCCGTACGACGGCCTCGGCGAAGTCGTGGACCCACGACTTGATCTGCTGCTGGTCGTCGCTCAGGTGGAGGGAGAACTCGCTCATGGGTGGTCGGCCCCTCGGTCGGTGGTGGCGGGTCCCCGGCCGGAGCGGACCGGGGCGGACCCGTACCCGGGGCGTCGCCGCGCCGCCACCGGCGTCCGACCCTGGGTTACCGGTCGGTAACAAGACGGTCGTAGCGTAGCGGTCGCGACGGTGCCCCGCCCACCCCTCGCCGGCGGTCGGTTGCAGGGCCTCCGGTCCGGGTAAGGATGCCGGCACCGTGCGTCGGCACCGCGCCACGCCGCCCTGGAGACCGGATGCACCGCCCCGCCGCCCTCATCACCGGCCTGGTCGCCCTGGCGGCAGCCTGCTCGGGAGGGGGTGAGGGCGTGGACGTCGGCGAAGCCGGCGACGACGGCCGTGCCACCACCGGTGGCGGCGAGCTGGTGGTGGCCATCGCCGCCGAGCCCGACCAGCTCGACCCCCACCAGACCACCGCGTACGCCAGCTTCGAGGTGCTCGAGAACGTCTACGACACCCTGGTGGTGCCCGACCCGGGGGACCTCACCTACGAGCCCTCCCTGGCCACCCGGTGGGAGGTCAGCGCCGATGGCCTGACGTGGACCTTCACGCTGCGCGACGACGTCACCTTCCACGACGGGTCCGCCCTCGACGCCGCCGACGTCGTCTACACGTTCCGGCGGATCATCGACGAGGACCTGCAGAACGCGTACCGGTTCGAGACCGTCGCCGGCATCACCGCCGCCGACCCCGGCACCGTCGTGTTCAAGCTCCGCCGACCGACGCCCAACCTCCTCGACCACCTCGGCAGCTACAAGGGCGTCGCCATCCTCCCCGAGGGAGCCGCCGAGGACCACGACCTGGCCACCACCGCCGACGGCACCGGCCCGTTCCGCCTGGACGACGTGTCGGCCGACGGCATCACCCTGACCGCCTTCGACGACTACTGGGGCGAGGGGCCGAGGGTCGACCGCGTCGAGGTCCGCTTCGTCGCCGAGCCCACCACCGCGCTCACCGCCCTGCAGACCGGCGAGGTCGACTGGACCGACAACATCCCGCCGTCGCGGGTCGACGACCTGCGCTCCGCCGGCGACGTCCACGTCGGGACCGTCCCCAGCGTCGACTACTGGTACATGGCCACCAACCTCGCCAGGGCTCCCTTCGACCGGCCCGAGGTCCGGCGAGCCATCGCCCTGGCCATCGACCGCGAGGCGATCGCCGACGCCGCCCAGCGCGACCTGGCCACCGTCAACCAGACCGCCATCCCCGAGGGATCGTTCTGGTACCACGACTACGCCCCCTACCAGCGGGACGTCGCCGCCGCCCGCCGGCTGCTGGCCGCCGCCGGGGTCGAGGACCTGACCATGGGACTGATGGTGACCGACGAGTACCCCGAGACCATCGACGCCGCCCAGGTGGTGGCGGCCAACCTCGACGACGTCGGCATCTCCGTGGACATCCAGCCCGAGCAGTTCAGCACCTGGCTGGACCGCCAGGGGCAGGGCGACTTCGACGCCTTCCTGCTCGGCTGGCTCGGCAACCTCGACCCGTACGGCTACTACCACAGCCAGCATGTGTGCGACGGCACCAACAACTACCAGGGCTACTGCGACCCCGAGACCGACCGCCTGCTGGAGGCGGCCGCCACCGAGCCGGACCGGGGCGCCCGCAAGCGGCTGTACGACCGGGCGGCAGAGCGGATCGTCGACGCCGACAGCTACATCTACCTCTACAACCCCAGCGTCGTGCAGGCGTGGGGGGACGGCGTCGAGGGCTACGAGATCCGCGCCGACCGGGCCGTCAACCTCGAGACGGTCAGCGTGCCGTGACCGGCCGCCGCCCGAGGCCCCCGGCGCCGTGACCCGCTACCTCGTGCGCCGCACCCTCCAGGCGGTGGTCGTCCTGGCGGGCGTGAGCGTCGCCGTGTTCTCGATCATCCACCTCGTACCCGGCGACCCGGTCCGGCTCGCCCTGGGCACCCGGTTCGACCAGGACACCTACGACGCCCTCGTGGCCCGGTCGGGCCTCGACCGGCCCCTGGTCGAGCAGTACCTCACCTGGCTCGGCAACGCCCTCACCGGTGACCTGGGGGTCAGCTTCCGCTCCGGGCGGCCCGTCACCGACGTCATCGTCGAGCGCCTGCCCGCCACCGTGTCCCTGGCCGGCGGGGCCATCGTCGTCGCCCTCGCCATGGCCCTTCCGCTGGGGCTGGCCTCGGCGCTGCGGCCCCGCTCCGCCCTCGACGGCGCGGCCACCCTCGCCAGCCAGGCAGGCATCTCCATCCCCGACTTCTGGCTGGGCATCATGGCCGTCCTCGTGTTCTCGCTCACGCTCGGCTGGCTTCCCTCGAGCGGGTACGTGGGCCTCACCGACGACCCGCTGGAGTGGGCCCGGCACCTCGCCCTGCCGGCGCTCGTGGTGGGCACCGGCTCGGGGGCGATCCTCACCCGCTTCGTGCGGTCGAGCGCCCTCGAGGCCCTGGGGCAGGACCACACGCGCACCGCTCGGGCCAAGGGCCTCCCCCGGCGACTCGTCATCCGCCGGCACGTCCTCCGCAACGCCCTCGTCCCGGTGGTGACCGTGACCGGGATCCAGCTCGCCTACCTCCTCTCGGGCGTCGTGGTCGTCGAGGTGGTGTTCGCCTGGAACGGGCTCGGCCTCCTCGCCCTCCAGGCCGTCGAGTCCCGCGACTACCCCCTGCTGCAGGGGGCGGTGCTGCTGTTCGCCCTCTTCTTCCTCCTCGTCAACCTGGCCGTCGACGTCCTGTACGCCGCCCTCGACCCCCGCATCGCCCGCCGGTGACCACGACGCCCTCCCCGAGCGGCGCCGCCGCTGACCCCGGGCCGGCGCCCTCCCGATGGGGCGTGGGGCGGGCCGTGCTCGGCAACCGCCCGGCCGTCGCCGCCCTGGCGGTGCTGGCCGTGCTGGCGGTGCTGGCCGTCGCCGGCGAGGCCGTCGCCCCCGACGGCCCCAACGAGCTGTCGACCGAGCGGCTCGCTCCCCCCAGCCTCGACCATCCCTTCGGCACCGACGACCTCGGCCGTGACGTCTTGTCGCGCGTCGTCCTGGGAGCCGAGGTGTCCCTGGAGGTGGGCGTAGTGGCGGTCGGCATCGCCGCCGCCGGAGGGGTCGTGGTCGGGCTGCTGGCCGGCTACTTCCGCGGATGGGCCGACGACGTGCTGATGCGGCTCATGGATGTGCTCTTCGCCTTCCCCGCCATCCTGCTGGCGATCGCCATCCTCGCCGTGCGGGGGCGCGGCTCCGCCAACGCCATGATCGCCATCGGGATCGTCTACATCCCCATCTTCGCCCGGGTGACGCGAGCCAACGTGCTCAGCGTCCGCGAGGAGGTCTACGTGCTGGCCGCCCGCTCGGTGGGCGCCAGGGACCTGCGCATCATCCGCCGGCACGTGCTGCCCAACGTGGCGGCGCCGGTCATCGTGCAGGTCTCGGTCAGCCTGGCGTTCGCCATCCTGTCCGAGGCCGCCCTCTCGTTCATCGGGCTGGGCACCCAGCCGCCCCAGCCGTCCTGGGGCCGGATGCTCGCCGACGGGCGGGACCTGGCCCAGGAGGCCTGGTGGGTCGTGCTGTTCCCGGGGCTGGCCATCTTCGTCACCGTGCTGTCGTTCAACGTGCTGGGCGACGCCCTCCGCGACGCGCTCGACCCTCGCCAGCGCTCGGCCGTCGAGGCGGCCTCGGCGGCCCGGTGACCGTGCCGACCGCCGGCCCCCCGGACCCCGTGGCGGCCCCCTCCCCCGCCCTCGCCGTCGCCGGCCTCACCGTGCGCATCGCCACCCGCCGCGGCGTGGCCCGGGTGGTGGAGGACGTGTCGTGGGCCGTGGCCCCGGGCGAGACCCTGGCCATCGTGGGCGAGTCCGGCAGCGGCAAGAGCGTCAGCGTGCTGTCGCTGCTCGGGCTCGTGCCCCGACCACCAGCCGCCGTGTCCGGGCACGTCCACTTCGGGGGCCGGGACCTGCTGGCGTTGTCCGAGGCCGCGCTGGAGAAGGTGCGGGGCCCGGGCATCGGCGTCGTGTTCCAGGACCCCATGACCTCGCTCAACCCCGTCCTCACCGTCGGCCGGCAGCTCACCGAGGGCATGGAGGTCCACCTCGGCCTGGGCCGCCGCGCCGCCACCGACCGCGCCGCCGAGCTGCTCGACATGGTCGGCATCCCGTCACCCCGCGACCGGCTGCACGCCTATCCGCACCAGCTCTCGGGGGGCATGCGCCAGCGGGTCATGATCGCCATCGCCCTCTCCTGCGAGCCGTCCGTCCTCATCGCCGACGAGGCCACCACCGCCCTCGACGTGACCGTCCAGGCCCAGATCGTCGACCTGATCGCCGATCTCCGCCGCCGGACGGGCCTGGCGGTGGTGTGGATCACCCACGACCTCGGCGTCGTCGCCGGCATCGCCGACCGGGTGGCGGTGATGTACGCGGGGCGCGTCGTCGAGGAGGGCCACGTCGACGACGTCTACGCCGACCCCCGGCACCCGTACACGCAGGGGCTGCTGGCGTCGCTGCCCGTGCTGGGTCGCCGCCGGGTGGACCTCCCCACCATCGCCGGGCTGCCGCCGGACCCCGTGGCCATCCCGCCCGGGTGCGCCTTCCACCCCCGGTGCCCGTGGCGGGGCGACGCCCGCTGCGCCACCGAGGTGCCGCCACTGCGAGTGGTGGCCGGCGGCGGGGGCGGCAGCCGGCCACCGGGCGGGCCGCACCCCCTCGGCACCGGCGACGCCCGTGACGGGGCCGGCGGCCCTCCGGCGGGACCGCCCCGCGGCGGCCGGGGCGACCACCGGTTCGCCTCCTTCTACGACGTCCCCGCCCGGGAGGGCCGGTGACCGCCCGCCCGGGCACGGCCGGGTGCCGACCGGCCGCCCCCGGCCGGGACGTGCTGCTGGCGGCGGCGGGCCTGGAGGTCCACTTCCCCGGCCGGCGGGGATCGCCCGCCGTCCGGGCCGTCGACGGCGTCGACCTGGAGCTCCGGCGCGGCGAGACCCTCGGGCTCGTGGGCGAGTCGGGCTGCGGCAAGTCCACGCTGGGCCTGGCCCTCCTGCGGCTGGTCGAGCCCACCGCCGGCCGCGTGCTCCTCGACGGCACGGACCTGGGGTCGCTGGACCGCCGCCAGCTCCGTGCCCTCCGCCGCCGGGTGGCGATGGTGTTCCAGGATCCGTCGGCGTCGCTCGACCCCCGTCGCACCGTGGGCGACACGGTGGCCGAGCCGCTCGAGGTCCACCGGCTGCACGGGGGCCG
>DASUJB010000168.1:0-11656 GCA_036279475.1 Acidimicrobiales bacterium
GCCGAAGAGGTCGGCTGAGCCACCGCACCACCCGCGATCGGCGGGGGCAATGCCCGCCCGGGCGGGCGACCCCGAGGGGGCAGAGCGCATGGACCCCTCGGCACCCTCGAACACGACGGTCGCACCTTGGCCCTGACCCGCAGGTCCGCCGCGCCCCGCGAGGACGTGTGGGCGAGCGTGGTCGAGCCCGACCGCTCGGGACGATGGTTGGGGACCTGGACGGGCGACCCGGCGGAGGGCCGGGTGACGGTCACGCTGAACGCCGGGGCCGGTCACGCCGACTCGCTACCTAGGGGTCGCCGTCGGTGCCGGCCGCGTCCCAACGCAGGACGATCCGCTCGTCGGCCACGACCTCTGCGACCTCGGCGGGGAAGGCACCCGGGAAGTCGGCGAAGTCCCACGTGACGGTGGCACCGGCCTCCAACCGGCCCTTGGCCCCACCGGTGGTGAAGTAGCGGGAGAGCTGGTCGGGGTCGACGATCGCCTCGAACACGTCGTGCACCGGTCGGGCGATGCGACCGGACACCCTGAAGCGCAGGTCCACGAGGTCTCCTCGTAGGCGAGGATAGGTTATAGATTCATAACGTGTCAGCGCCAGGGACAGCACCCGAGGTGGACGATGACGAGGTGTTCAAGGCCCTGGCGGCGGCGACCCGGCGTCGGCTGCTCGACCTGCTAAAGGACCAGCCCCGCACCACCGGCGACCTCTGCGACCAGTTCGACGGCCTCGACCGGTGCACCGTGATGCAGCACCTGCGCGTCCTGGAGCGCGCCGGCCTCGTCGTCGCGCAGCGCAAGGGACGGGAGCGGTGGAACCACCTCGACCCGCTGCCGATCAAGCACATCCACGACCGGTGGATCAGCGGGTACGCCACCAGCGCCGTCGAGCTGCTCGGTGCGCTACGCGAGGAGCTCGACAGGGATCCGGGCAAGCGGGAGCGAGGATCGGCCATGGACGCCCCGGTGGCAGATACCGCCCCGTCCAGCCCGCCAACCCATCGGTGGATCCAGGCTGAGCTCGGACGGTGATCGGTCTTGGTCATCGCGTGCCGAGGCTTGCTGCGAGCGCCGCTTCCGCCTGGGCTCCGACGACCTGGAGGAACACATCGAGCGGCAGCGTTCCGATTCCTGTTGCGGTTGCCCCGGGCTGGGTGACGGTGGCTTGTGGAGCCACGACGTAGCACCGCCCGCGGAACCGCGGATGCTTCTCGTGCAGCGCCATCATGCCGGTGCGTGGGTGGTCAGGTGAGGAGCCGATCTCGAACGCGAGCGGTTGGTCAGGGTGGTCGAAGATCAGGTCGACCTCGTGCTTGCCGTCGCGCCAGTGGTGCAGCCGCACGCCGGTGTGGAGGGCGAGGGAGCGCACGGTCGCAGCGACGAGGTTCTCGAGGAGGACCCCGAGCTCGGTCGGGTTGTCGAGCGGGGCCAGGCCGCGCTGCAGCGCTGCGTTCCGGATGGCGCCGTCGATGAAGTAGAGCTTGCGTCCTCGCTTCTGCACGGTGGCCTCGCGGCCGGAGTAGTTGGGCAACGTGAAGACCAGGAACGCCTGCTCGAGGTAGGAGAGGTAGCGGTCGAACGTCGGCTGGGAGAGCCCGAGCTCGCTGCAGATGTTCGACGGCGAGAGCAACCCGGTGATCTGGGCGGCCAGCACATAGAGCAGGCGCTCCAGCACCATCGGGTTGTCGACGCCGAATGACTGGGGGATGTCCTTGTAGATCGCCCGCTCGACTGCGTCGGCGCGCAGCACTCGCTGCGACTCCAGCAGCCGGCTCGCCTCGTCCTCGTCGGGCCGGTCGCGTGCTGCGGTGAGCAGCTCGGGGAACCCGCCGATCAACATGAACAGCCGACGCCACCCGGCCAGGTCCTGAGCGGCGCGCTGGCCGTGGCGCAGCCGGGCGAGGCTGTCGGCGAGCGTGCCACCGACCTCGACCGGTCGATCTTGTCCGACGAGCGCGAGGAACTCGGTGAAGAGGTAGGGCGTGAGGTGCTGCTCGGACCACCGTCCGACGCCGCTCTCGAGTCGGCGCTCGCGGAGGGCAGCGGTGGCGCTGGAGGTTGCGGCGATCCGGACTGGCCACTGCTCGTCGAAGAAGGTCTTCAACCACAGGTCCCAGCGGTCGGTGTAGACGAGCTCGTCGAGCATGAGGAAGACCGGCGCATCGGGAGTGGCGCGCGAGGAGTCCAGGACAGCCCGGACGAGGTCGCCGAGGTTCTCCTGGAGCAGCAGGGGGTGGTCGAGCTGGAGCCACCAGATCCGCCCCGGCTCGACTCCCTCTGCGATCAGGTGGCGGACTGTCTGGTAGAGGGCCGTCGTCTTGCCGACGCGCCGCGGCCCGAGCACGAGCTGGAACCGGTGAGGATCGTCGCCGTGCAGGCGTCGCCAGAGCAGCTTCGCGAGAGGACGCTCGATCGGGCGCGCCAGGGCCGCCGGCACGTCACCGGTTTGCTGCCATGGGTTCTGTTCGTCGAAGACCCGTTGCAGGTCCTCTGGGTGCGGTTGCCAAACAGCCAACGCCACGTCCTCCTCGTGATGCTTACGCGGAGAATACGCCTCACCGGGAGAATGTTATTTGAGACCACAAAGCCAGGGTGCAGCGCTCGTCCCACGCTGGTTCGTCCCAGTCCTAGTAAGGATCGGGGACGCCGTAGCGGGCGCGCCCGACCTCGAACTCGTGCACGGCGTGCGCCCTCGCTGGGTCGCGGAGGGAGCGAGCTCCATGAACGCCCGGAGCAGCGCTCGGCTACTTCCAGCGGTGCCACCGACGGACGCCAGAAGAGCGCGATGGCGGACCAGTCCCCGGGCCCGGCGAGGCACCAGGGAGGCGAGGCGAGGGGGCCGGGGCACGCGGGGCGCGCCACACCGCGTGGCCGACGCGGATCACAGCGGGGGCACCGCCGGACGCGCCGGGTCACACGCCCACCGCCCGGTGCCAGCCCCGTCCACGGCACGGCAGTCGAATCGTGGCCCCGCGGGCTTAGTCGCAAGGGGCGCGGTTTGACCTCAACGCGTCTTGCGGTAGCTTCGCTTGCCATGACGATGACGCAAGCGAAGGCTGATCCAGAAGGTGCGGTACGTCAGTACCTGCTCTACCTCGAAGACCCGAGCCAGTTGCGGGACGAGACGGAGATCCAGAGGGTGACCCAAGCCGTCCTCGAAGCCCGGGACCCGATCGAGAAGCTCAAGGCCGTCAACGACCTGGAGCAGGTGGCCAAGATCGACGAGGGACCTTTGCGCGCCGGCTTCGTCGAGCACGCCAAGGCGTGGGCCGAGGAGCACGGCATCGCCGCCTCCGCCTTCCGGGAGCTACGGGTCCCCGACGACGTCCTGCGCGAAGCCGGCTTCGAGGTCCCGTCGGGCGGGGGGCGCCGGCGCCGCGGGCGGACCGTCGCCGACGGCACCCCCCGCCAGCGGGCCAAGGCGGTGCCGGTCGACCAGATCAAGAGCCATGTGCTGGGCCGGAGGGGGACGTTCACCCTGGCCGACGTGCAGAACGCCGTCGGGGGCAGCCCGGCCACGGTCCGCAAGGCGGTCGACGAGCTGGTCGAGTCCGGGCAGGTCGAGAAGCTGGGACCGTCTCCCGACTACCGGGGACGGGGACGGGCACCGATCCAGTACAGCCGGAGCTAGGGCATCGACGCGACCGGGCCCTTCACCTCGATAGGGGATGCTCCGTTGCCCGGAGAGGTGGCTTCCCCCAAAGACGAGTGCCACCGTTCACGTCGTCGCTTTTCCATAAACACTCTTGACCCTCCCCTTGCCGAGCGCACCGGTCGCGGATGTCGCGACGAGCCTCTCCCGGGGGCGAGCCTGTCGACAGGCGTGAAGGCATGGCCGACCGAGCGCAGCCGTGCACACGGGCGCCGTGTTCACGCCAAGATGCCATGACGGTCACCGGCCCCGGTGACCGCTCCTCCACCATCGTCTCGTCACCGGTACCCGCTGTCCCCCGGGCACCCGGCCCGAGTTGAGCCGCCGAGGCGTGGCGCCCAGCCGGCGCGTCCCCTTGCCATCACGGAACGTGCGGGAATCGGGAATCGACGTTCCCCCCTCACCCCCCTCGGGGGACCCCCGATCCCTTCCCCGGCCCTGCCTCCGGTCTCGGGGACAGCTGGCCGGGCCGCCCGGGCGACGGCTACCGCGCCGCCCGCCGACCGATGACCACCACGGCGGGGCGGGGCGCACGGATGGGCATGAGGTAGCGCACCTTCTGGTGACGCTCGGCCTCGCGCCGGCCCCAGCGGATCAACAGGGACAGGTAGCCGGCCAGCAGGCCGCCGACCCCGACGGCGACGGGGACCCACCAACCGCCCGGCCCGAGGGCCAGCGCGGCGGTCCCGGCGGTGGCGGCCGCCAGCACGCCCAGCACCTGGCGACGGCGGCGGTAGGCGGCTGCCCGGCGGCCGGCCGGGCCGGGGCGGGCCGGGGAGGTACCGGCCGGGCCGGGGCGGGCCGCGGCGGGGCAGGAAGGCGGTGGCCCGGCACCGGGATCCCGCCGGGTGACGGCCGCCCCCAGGCCGCCGGGTGGGATGGGGGGCCAGGGACGGTGGTCGTCGAAGGCCTGCACCACCGCCGTGGGCGCCGCCGGGCCCGAGAGGGCGGGACGGGCGCTCGGCGCCCATGCCCCGGCACCGTAGGGGTCGACGTCGTAGGCGGGCGTGGCCCGCCCGAGGGACGACAGCTGGCTGCGGAACGAGGCGATCGAGGCGGCGGGGCTCGCCTGGCGCCGGGCCTGGAGCCACGGGGGGACCAGGACCGCCGCCCAGACCACACCGAGTAGCAAGAAGACGACCACGACATCACTCTCCGACGACCGCTCAGGGCGACCATAAGGGAGATCGCCCTCCAGGAGGTGGATGCGTGGTGACCAGGGCCGATGGCCCTCGCCCCCCTCAGAGCGTGGCGCCGTCCTCCAGGCCGTCGGCGCGGCGGTAGACGCCGCTGCGACCGCCCGTCTTCTCCCACAGCGCGATGTCGCCGATGACCATGCCCCGGTCGGACGACTTGCACATGTCGTAGATGGTGAGGCACGCCACCGAGCAGGCCGTCATGGCCTCCATCTCGACGCCCGTGCGGTCGACGGTCTCCACGTGCGCCTCGACCTCGATGTAGTCGTCCTCGATGCGGAAGTTGACGAGCACCGAGCCGACGAGCAGCGGGTGGCACAGGGGGATGAGCTCGGGGGTGCGCTTGGCGGCCTGGATGCCGGCGACGCGAGCCACGGCCAAGACGTCGCCCTTGGTGATGGCACCCCGGGCGACGAGCGACGTCGTCTCGGACCTCATGTGCACGCGTCCCCGCGCCACGGCACGCCGGTGGCTCGGATCCTTGGGGGTGACGTCCACCATCCGGGCCCGGCCCAGCGGGTCGAGGTGCGTGAGTCCGCGGTCAGGCATGGGCAAAGACTAGACGTGAGCGCGGGGCCGACGGCACGCCGGCGCGGTCCCCGCCTCCGGGCACGACCACGGCCCTCCGGCGAGCGTGGCTCACCCGCCGATCTGGCTCATGCTGCGGCGGGGGCGGACGAACTGCACCCGGCCGATGGCGTGGCCCGCCGCCTTGCCGGCCACGCAGCTCCGCACGGCGGCGGCGATCTCGTCGTCGCCCGCCCCTCCCCGCACGAGGGCCCGGAGGTCCACCTCGTCGGTGGCGAACAGGCACGAGCGGAGCTGCCCCTCGGCGGTGAGGCGGATGCGGTCGCAGGCGTCGCAGAAGGGCCGGGTCACGGAGGGGATGACGCCGACCTCTCCCCGGCCGTCGCGGTAGGCGAAGCGCTCCGCCGGCTGGTGGCCCCGCGCCACCGGCTCGAGCGGGAAGGCGGCGGCGATGGCTGCCACGATCTCGGCCTGGCCGACGACGGCATCGGCCTGCCAGCGCCGGTCGGCGTCGAGGGGCATCCACTCGATGAAGCGCACCGTCACCCCCCGGTCGCGCCCGAAGCGGGCCAGGTCGACGACCTCGTCGTCGTTGACGCCCCGCATCACCACCGCGTTGACCTTGACCGGGTGCAGGCCGGCCGCCACCGCGGCGTCGATCCCCTCGAGCACGTGGTCCAGCTCGTCGCGCCGGGTGAGCTGCACGAAGCGGTCGCGGCGGAGCGTGTCGAGGGAGACGTTGACCCGCCGGAGCCCGGCATCGACCAGCGCCTCGGCCACCGACCGCAGGGTGGCACCGTTGGTGGTCAGGGCCACGTCCACCGGAGGCCCGTCGCCGCCGACCCTCAGGGCGGCCACCTTGGCGACGAGGATCGGGAGGTGGGCCCGGACCGTCGGCTCGCCGCCCGTCAGGCGGATGCTGTCGATCCCGAAGCGCTCGACGCACACCCGGGCGAGCCGCTCGATCTCCTCGAAGGTGAGCACCTCGCGACGAGGCAACCAGGTCATCCCCTCGGCCGGCATGCAGTACGTGCAGCGGAGGTTGCACCGATCGGTGACCGAGATCCGCAGGTCGCGGTGGACCCGCCCGAACCCGTCGCTCAGCTGCTCGGCCATCACCCCCAGCCTAGGGAGACCGCGGGCCGGCCGGGCCCCCGCCGGCCCGCGGCGTCCCCAGCAGCATCACGTCGACGGGATCACCGGCGCTGACGCCGTCCCCGTCGGGCAGCACGGCCAACCCGTCGGCGCGGGCCATCGCCGCCAACTGGTGCGAGCCCTGCCCGCCGGACGAGGCCACCACCAACCGGCCGTCGGCCTCGACCGCCGCCACCACCCGGACGAGGTGGACCTTCCCGTCGGGCCGCCGGGGGAGCGCCTCGGCCGCCGTGGAGCGGAGCCGGGGGAGGTGGAGCCGGTCGTCGGGGAAGCCTGCCAGGCGGCGGAGCCCCGGCCGGGCGAAGAGGACGAAGCTGACGAGGGACGAGACCGGGTTGCCAGGCAGGCCGAACACCGGGACGTGGCCGCCGTGGGGCCCGGGCACGACACCGAAGGCCAGCGGCTTGGCAGGGCGGATGGCCACCTGCATCCAGCGCATGTCGCCGATGCGGTCGAGGACCACGCGCACCAGGTCCACGTCGCCCATGGACACGCCCCCGCTCGACAGCACGGCGTCGCAACCGGCGGCCCCCGCCTCCAGGGCGGCGGCGACGGCGGCCTCGTCGTCGGGCACCCGCCCTAGGTCGACCGGCTCGCACCCGGCCTCGGCGACCAGCCCCACCAGGGTGGGGCGGTTCGAGTCCCGGATCTGACCGGGGCGCAGCGGCCCGGGGCCGGACACCAGCTCGTCCCCGGTCGACATCACCCCCACGCGGGGCCGGGGGAAGGCCACCACCTCCTCGATGCCCAGCGACGCCAGCACGCCCAGCCGGGCCGGCGTGAGCTCGTCCCCCACGCCCGCCACCGCGTCCCCCGGCCGGAGGTCCTCGCCCGCGCCCCGGACGTTCTCGCCGGCGGCGACGGCCACCTCGACGCGCACCTCCCGCCCTCCTGCCCGGCGCCCGGTGCGCTCGACCATGACCACGGCGTCGGCGCCCTCGGGCAGCGGCGCCCCGGTGAAGATGCGGATGGCCTGGCCCGGGCCGAGGGCCTGGCCGGGCGGGTGGCCGGCCGCCACCTCCCCCACCACCGCCAGGTCGACGGGGGCATCGACCGTGTCGGCCGCCCGCACGGCGTAGCCGTCCATGGCGGTGTTGGCGAACGGGGGCACGGGCTCGGCCGCCACCACCTCGCCCGCCAGCACCAGGCCCCGGGCCCCGGCCATCGGCACCGGTCCGGCGACGAGGGGCTCGCAGCGGGCCAGGACGTGGGCGACGGCCTCCTCCAGGGTGACCTGGTCGGCGCTCACACCAGGCCGCGACGGCGCACGACGCCGGTGAGGAAGGCGGCGAACTCGGCGCCGAGGTCGTCGCGGTCGAGGGCCAGCTCGACGGTGGCCCGCAGGTAGTCGAGCTTCTTGCCGATGTCGAAGCGACCCTCCTCGAACACGAACCCGTAGACCGGCCGGTCGGCCAGCAGCAGGGCGATGGCGTCGGTGAGCTGGATCTCGCCGCCCACGCCGGGAGGGGTGCGGTCGATGGCTCCGAAGATGTCGCTGGTGAAGATGTAGCGACCCATGACGGCCAGCCCGGAGGGGGCCTCGTGGGGGGCGGGCTTCTCGACGATGCCCCGCAGCCGCACCAGGTCCGGCCGGTCGGTCGGCTCGGGATCGGCGCAGCCGTAGGACGAGATCTCCTCGAGCGGGAACGGCTTGAAGGCCACCACCGAGGCCCCCGTCTCGCCGTGCACGGCCATCATGTCCTCGAGGACGGTGGAGCGGGCGGCCATGATGTCGTCGCCCAGCATCACGGCGAAGGGCTCGTCGCCCACGTGCTGGCGGGTCACGGACACGGCATGGCCCAGGCCCCGGGCCTCGCCCTGGCGCACGTAGTGGATGTCGGCCAGCTCGGCCAGGGCCCGCACCTCCTTGAGCTGGTCGTGCTTGCCCGACGCCTCCAGCGCCACCTCCAGCTCGATGGAGCGGTCGAAGTGGTCCTCGAGGCTGTGCTTGCCGCGGCCGGTGATGATGATGATGTCCTCGATGCCGGCCCGCACCGCCTCCTCGACCACGTACTGGATCGCCGGCTTATCGACGACCGGCAGCATCTCCTTGGGTTGGGCCTTGGTGGCCGGCAGGAACCGCGTCCCCAGCCCGGCGGCGGGGATCACCGCCTTGCGCACGTGCACGGTCATCTCGCTCGCCTCCGGTCGGAGCGGAGCGGGCCGGCGAGCACGGACGGGCACCGACCCGGGGTCACGCCGGGGAACCGTAGCCAGCGCACCGCGGCGCCACGACACCCGTGGGTTGCCGGGCTCGCGGGACCGGGTGGGCGAGGAAGTAGGATTGGCAGTCGAACCCCGTGACTGCCAGCCGTGCCGGCCGCCCGGCCCGCTCCACGGCAGATCCGACCTGGAGCCGACATGCCCACCTACGAGTACCGCTGCGCCGACTGCGGCGTATCCCTCGAGGTCGTCCAGTCCTTCTCGGACGATCCCCTGACCGTCTGCCCCACGTGCGGTGGCACGCTCAAGAAGAAGTTCAACGCCGTGGGCATCGCCTTCAAGGGCAGCGGCTTCTACAAGACCGACAGCCGCGCCGCCGGTGGCTCGACGGGCGGCTCGTCGAGCACCGGATCTTCGAGCTCCGAGTCGTCGAGCTCCGGTTCGTCCAACGGATCCGGGGCCGACCGGTCGACCAGCCCGGCCCCGGCCGCCGGCGACTCGTCCACCAGCTCGGCTGCGGCCTCGTCGTGACGGCGGGCGCCGCGGGGCCGGGGTCGGTCCCGCGGGCCGACGTCGGCGTGTACGGCGGATCCGGCCTCTACACCCTGCTCGACGACGTCGACCACGTCGTCCTGGACACGCCCTACGGCCCTCCCTCCGGGCCGGTGGCCGTCGGCGAGCTGGCGGGGCGCCGCGTCGCCTTCCTCCCCCGCCACGGCCACGACCACTCGCTCCCGCCCCACAAGGTGCCCTACCGGGCCAACGCCTGGGCCATGAGCCGGCTCGGCGTGCGGGCCGCCTTCGGGCCGTGCGCCTCCGGCTCGCTGCAGCCCGACGTGCGCCCCGGCGACTTCGTGGTACCCGACCAGGTCGTCGACCGCACCTCGGGGCGCCCGTCGTCGGTCCACGACGGCCCGGGGAGCCCCGGCGGCGTGGATCCGGTCGCCCACCTCTCCTTCGCCGACCCCTACGACGCCCGCCTGCGCGCCGTGGCCCTCGGCGCCTGCCGAGCCGAGGGCGTCACCGCCCACGACGGCGGCACGGTGGTGGTGATCGACGGGCCCCGGTTCTCGACGCGGGCCGAGTCACGCTGGTACGGGGCCCAGGGGTGGCAGGTCATCAACATGACCCAGATGCCCGAGGCGGCGCTGGCCGCCGAGCTGGGGGTGCCCTACGCCGCCATCGCCCTGGTCACCGACCACGACGCCGGCCTCGAGGGCGTGCCCGGGGTCGAGCCCGTCACCATGGAGGAGGTCATGGCCACGCTGGCCCGCAACGCCGAGCGGATCCGCACGGTGCTCTTCCGGGCCATCACCGACCTTCCCGACGACCTGCTCGCCTGACGGCCCCGGGCGCGGTGGCGGGCGGGACCGTCCCACCACCGCGCCCTGCCGTGGTCACACGAGCCAGTCGTTGGGGGCGAACAGCTCGGCGTGCACCCGTCCCGACGGCACCCCGGCGTCGAGCACGGCGGCACGGACGGCCTGGAGGAACCCTGTCGGCCCGCACAGGAAGACGTGGGCGCCGTCGGGGATGGTCACCGCTCCGACGTCCATCAGCCCGGCGTGGACCGTCCCGGGACCGTCGGCCCGGTCCGCGTCCTGCTCGTACCAGGTGTGCACGTCGGCGTGGGGCAGCTGGGCCACCTCGCCGGCCACCTCGGGCGCCAGCACGTGGTCGGCGGGCGAGCGGTCGGCGTGGAGCACGGTGGCCACGCGCTGGCGGTCGCACGCCGCCAGGTGGGCGAGCATGCCCAGCATCGGCGTGATCCCGATGCCTGCCGAGGCCAGCACCACCGGAGCGCCGGCGGCCCGGTCGAGGACCAGGTCGCCGAAGGGCAGCGTCACCTCGATCTCGTCGCCCTCGTGCAGGTTGCGGTGGAGCCAGGTGGAGACCTCGCCGGCGGGGGTGTCGGTGGCGTCCACGCGGCGCACGGCGATCCGCCACGTCCCGTCCCGGGGGGCGTCGGACAACGAGTACTGCCGCAGCTGGCGGGCCCCGTCGGGCAGGCGCACGCCCACCGACACGTACTGGCCGGGCCGGAAGCCCGGCAGCGGCCCGCCGTCCACGCCGCCGAGCAGGAAGGACGCCACCGTGGGGGTCTCCTCCGTGCGGGCCAGCACGCGGGCGCGGCGGAAGACGTCGCCGGGCGCCACGCCGGCGTCCTCGTAGAGGGCCCGCTCGAAGTCGACGAGCACGCCGGCCATGATCCAGTAGACCTCGTCCCACGCCGCCGCCACCTCGGGCGTGACCGCCTCCCCCAGCACCTCGACGATGGCGGCGAAGAGGTTGTCGTGGACGATCTGGTACTGGTCGGCGGTGATGCCCAGCGAGGCGTGCTTGTGGCCGATGCGGGCCAGCATGTCGACGGGGCTGGCCCCCTCGACCAGCATGGTGGCGAAGGTGGCGATGGAAGCTGCCAGCGCTCGCTGCTGGGCACCCTGCTTCTGGTTGCCGCGGTTGAACGTGTCCCGCAGCAGCTCGGGATGGTGCCCGAACATGGTCCGGTAGAACACCGGCGTGATCTCGTCGATGTGCCCACCGACGAGGGGCAGGGTGGCGCGGACCACGGCGGCGCTCTCTGCCGAGAGGGCGCGGGGGCGGGCGAGGACGTCCTCGTAGGTGACGAGCGACATGGCCATGGTGGCGTGTCCTTCCTTGTACGAGGGCGCGGCCGAGCGCCACGCCCCGGATCGGGTCCCCGGTCGGGCGGGTGCCGCCGGGAGGGAGTAGGGCAGGCTCAGCTGCCTGCCGCGGGGGTGAGCTCCAGCAGGAGGCGCCGCGTGGGCGGCGTCGTGAGGTCGGCGACGGTGAGGGGGTCGAGCGTGGCGAAGAACGCCTCGCGGGCCTCGGCCAGGGCCCGACGGAGCCGGCAGCCGGCGGCCAACGGGCAGGGCGGGGCGGCGTCGCCGGCGCAGTCGACCACCTCGCCGGGGCCCTCGAGGTCGCGCACCACCCGACCGAC
>DASUJB010000169.1:0-3155 GCA_036279475.1 Acidimicrobiales bacterium
TGGACGTGGAGGTCGTGGCCTTGGGCGCCGCCTACCTCGCCGCCCTGGGCCTGCGGCGGTGGCGCCTGTTCCTCAACACGATGGGCACGCCCTCCGACCGGGCCGCCTACGCGGGCACCCTCGCCGGCTGGTTGCGGGACCGGGCCGGCGAGCTGGCGGAGGAGGACCGGGCCAAGGTCGACTCCCACCCGCTCCGAGTCCTCGACTCGCGGCGGCCCGAGACCCGGTCCGTCGTGGCGGGGGCACCACGCATCGGCGACGTCCTCGACGGCACCTCCCGCGCCCACTTCGGGCGGGTCCAGGCGGGCCTGCGGGCCCTGGGCATCCCCTTCACCGTCGACACCGGGATGGTGCGGGGCCTCGACTACTACACGCACACGCTGTTCGAGTTCCGCAGCGACGCGCTCGAGTCGGCGCAGTCCACCATCGTCGGCGGCGGCCGCTACGACGGCCTCGTCGAGCAGCTGGGCGGGCCGCCGACGCCCGGCATCGGCTTCGGCTCGGGCATCGAGCGCATGCTGCTGGCCTGCGACGCCGAGGGCGTGCTGGCCGCCCCGGATCCCGGGCTCGACGCCTTCGTGGTCGACACCACCGGGGGGGACGCGGCCCGCGACGTCACCCACGAGCTGCGGGGTGCGGGCCTGCGCACCGACCGTGCCTTCGACGACCGGTCGATGCGGGCGCAGATGAGGGCGGCAGGCCGGTCGGGCGCCCGGGTGGCGGTGATCGTCGGCGAGCAGGAGGCCGCCGACGGCAGCGCCGTCGTGCGGGACCTGGGCCGTGGTGAGCAGGAGACGGTCCCGCGCGACAAGGTGCTCGCCCGGGTCCGCGAGGTTCTGGAGGTACGGTGACCGCTGGCGAGGACCGGTTCCCCCCCGCTCGGGGGATGCGCACGCACTGGTGCGGCGAGCTGCGACCGGCGCACGTCGGCGAGGTCGTGTCCCTCTGTGGCTGGGTGCACCGCCGGCGGGAGCACGGCGAGCACCTGGCGTTCGTGGACCTGCGCGATCGGGAGGGCGTCGTCCAGTGCGTGGTCGACGGCTCGGTCGACGCCCGCAGCGAGTGGGTGGTGCGGGTC
This sequence comes from Acidimicrobiales bacterium, assembly GCA_036279475.1. Classification (GTDB taxonomy): domain Bacteria; phylum Actinomycetota; class Acidimicrobiia; order Acidimicrobiales; family VFJN01; genus ZC4RG19. The sequence continues at coordinate 1,079 of DASUJB010000169.1, forward strand.
ACCGGCGTCGTGCGCCCGCGTCCGGAGGGCACGGCCAACCCCGAGCTGGCCACCGGTGAGGTCGAGGTGGGAGAGTGCCAGGTGGAGGTGCTCAACGTCGCCGAGCCGCCGCCCTTCCCCGTCGACGACCGCGTCGTGGCCGACGAGGTGGTGCGCCTCCGCCACCGCTACGTCGACCTGCGGCGCCCGCGCATGCAGCGGAACCTGCGGGCCCGGGCCGTGGCCAACGCCGCCATCCGGCGGTCGATGGACGCCCAGGGGTTCGTGGAGGTCGAGACGCCGCTGCTCATCGCCTCGACCCCCGAGGGAGCGCGCGACTTCGTCGTCCCGTCCCGCCAGCATCCCGGCAGCTTCTACGCCCTGCCCCAGAGCCCCCAGCTGTTCAAGCAGCTCTGCATGGTCGGCGGCCTCGACCGGTACTACCAGATCGCCCGCTGCCTGCGGGACGAGGACCTCCGCGCCGACCGGCAGTTCGAGTTCACGCAGCTCGACGTGGAGGCCAGCTTCGTCGGACAGGCCGAGGTGCTGGCGGTCGTGTCGGAAGCGGTGCGGGCGTGCGCCGGTGCGGTCACGGGGGCCGAGGTCGGCGACATCCCGGTCGTCACGTGGCACGATGCCATGGAGCGGTACGGCTCGGACAAGCCCGACGTCCGCTTCGGCATGGAGCTGGTCGAGCTGACCGACGTGTTCGCCGCCACCGGGTTCGAGGCGTTCGCCGGTCGGACCGTCAAGGGCATCCGCGTACCGGGTGGCGCCGGGTCGTCCCGCAAGCGGCTCGACGACCTCACCGACAAGGCGCGGCGGTGGGGGGCGCGGGGCCTCGTGTGGCTGCGGGTGGTGGCCGAGGGGCTGGAGGGCCCGGCGGCGAAGTTCCTCGGCGAGGCCGAGGTGGCGGGCATCCGCTCGACGGCGGGAGCCGAGCCGGGCGACCTGGTGCTGATGGTGGCGGGCGAGCGCCCGGTCGTCCGCCACGTCCTGGGCCTGCTCCGCCTGGAGCTGGGCCGCCCTCCGGTGACGGAGGGCGGGCTCCACTTCCTGTGGGTCGTCGACTTCCCGCTGTTCGAGGGGCTGGACGAGGACGGTCGCCCCGTGCCCGCCCACCACCCCTTCACGATGCCCCACGCCGAGGACGTCGGCCTGCTCGGGTCCGACGATCGCCGGGACCTGCTCCGGGTGCGCTCGCAGTCCTACGACTTGGTGCTCAACGGGTGGGAGCTGGGTTCGGGGTCGGTGCGGATCCACCGTGCCGACGTGCAGCGGCAGGTCTTCGGGCTGCTCGGCATCGGCGAGGACGAGGCGCGGGCCAAGTTCGGGTTCCTGCTCGACGCCTTCCGCTACGGGGCACCGCCGCACGCCGGCTTCGCCGTCGGCCTCGACCGGCTCGTCGCCCTGCTGGTGGGGGAGGAGAACATCCGCGAGGTGATCGCCTTCCCCAAGACCCAGTCGGGAGCGGACCCGCTCACCGAGGCCCCGACGCCAATCGATCCCCGTACCCTCGGCGAGCTGGGGCTGCGGCCCGCCCTCCCCCGGGCCTGAGGCGGCGGCGCCCCTCACCCCGAGGGCCGGTCGGGTGCTCCCGGCAGGTCGCCTCGCCCCGAGGGCCGGCCCGGAGCGGCCCGGCGCGGGGCCGGCTCACAGGCGGTCGAGCAGGTGGGCGATGACCTCGGCCAGGTCGTCACGGCGCCGTTGCCAACGGCTGCCGCCCACCCGGATGCCGCCGCCCCCCACGGCCGCACCGGCCGGGACGGCCGCCACCAAGAGGGCGGGCTCGGCCAGCAGTGCCCCCACCGCGCCGGTGAGGACGGTGACGAACCCGCCGACGGCCGCGCCCTCCGCCACGACCCGGGTCCGGCTGGTGGCCATCTCCGCCTCGATGCGCACGAGCGTGTGGTCGTCCGCCGGCGTCACCACCACGTCCACCAGGGTGAGCCCCTCGAGCTTGATGGCCCCGCCGAAGTCGAGCGCCCGGCGCAGCCCGGCCACCATGTCGGCACGGTGGCGGTAGAGGGACCGGTCACCCGAGCTGCGCCGGAGCTCGAGCATCTGTGAGCGCATGAACCGGTCGACGGTGGCCCGG
>DASUJB010000170.1:0-9657 GCA_036279475.1 Acidimicrobiales bacterium
CCCCAGCGGTCGCTGGTGAGCAGCACGCGGACGCGGTCGCGGGCGGCCCGGGCGCCGGCCGGGCCGGGCGTGCACGCCTCGGCGTGGCGGACGCGGGCCGCCGACGTCACCACGACGGTGGCACCGGCGATCCGGGCCCGCCAGGCGAGGCTGAGGTCGCCGGCCCGCTCGGCGTGGATGGCCTCGTCGAAGCCCCCCACCTCCTCGAATCGCCGGGCCCTGACCAGCACGAAGGCGCCGGGTACGGCGAAGACCTCCCGCACCCCGTCGTGCTGGCCCTGGTCGAGCTCGCCCCACTCCACGTAGGGCAGGATCGTGGCCACCCGGTCGACCCCCATGCCGAGCTGGGTGATGCGCCGGTGGTCGTCCCACCGCACCAACTTCGGGCCCACCACGTCGGCGCCCGAGCGGTCGGCTGCCGCCACGAGGGCGGCGACCGCACCGGGATCGGGGGCGGCGTCGTCGTGGAGGAAGAGGTAGAACTCGGCGCCCGTGACCCTGCCGATCACGGCGTTGGCTGCCTCCGCCCGCCCCGCCGCCCCGGCCGCCCGGTGGACCCGGGCCGCGGGCGCGACGGCGTGGACCCGTGCCGTGGGGTCCCCGTCCCCGTGCGCCACCACCAGCACCTCCAGGTGGGGGTGGTCCTGGGCCACCAGCGCCCGCAGCACCTCCTCGAGGTGGGGGCCCCGCCCGTCCGTGACCAGCACGGCGACGACGGAGGGCGACGGCGGAGGCGACGCAGCGGCGTCCACTGCTGCGGACCGTAGCGGAGCAAGCTGGAACCGTGGTGGACCTTCCGCCTCGGGCCGGCACGTGCCCGCCCACGGCCTGGCAGGGGCACCGCCCCCGTAGTTGGATCCCAGGGGATCGCGCCGTTCGACGGCCGGCCCACACCGGCCCGTGAGGGGACCGGCCGCGACCAACCGGAGGAGAGACCATGGCCACCATCTCGCGCCGACTCGCCAGCCCGCTCGACGCCCCGGCGGCGACCGTCCTCGTCCGCCTGGTCGTCGGCTGGGTCTTCCTCTCGGAGGGCATCCAGAAGTTCCTCTACCCCGAGCGGCTCGGCGAGGGGCGCTTCGACACGATCGGCATCCCCTCCCCCGGGTTCACGGCGCCGCTCGTGGGCGTGGTGGAGGTGGCCTGCGGGGCCCTGCTGGTGCTGGGCCTGGCCACCCGCTTGGCCACCGTCCCCCTCATCGTCGACATCGCCGTGGCCATCGCCACCACCAAGGTGCCCGTGCTGTGGGGCGGATCCGACGACATCCCCGACGGGCGGGGCTTCTGGAGCTTCGCCCACGAGTCCCGCACGGACCTGGCCATGCTGGCCGGCCTGGCCTTCCTCTTCCTCGTCGGCCCCGGGCGCCTGTCCCTCGACGCCGCGATCCGTCGCCGGGCCGTCGGCTGAGGGGCCCGGCGGGCCGGGCCACGTGCGCCGACCGCCACCCCGCCCTAAGGTGACCAGGGCATGCGCGCCCCCACCGACATCTCCGTCGACGGCATCAGCTCCGCCCTCGGGAACGTGCTGTACACCGCGGTCGGCCTCGGCATCCTCGGCATCAACCACCTCCAGGACCAGCGTCGCCAGATCTCGCGACAGGTCGGCGAGGCGGTCCGCCAGGTGACGGAGCAGGTCGAGCGCACCGTCGGCGGTCGCTGACCGCTTGCGCGTCGCCGTCGACCTCACGTCCCAGCTCACGCCCCTCACCGGTGTGGGCGTGATGGCTCGTGCCCTGGTCGAGCACCTGGCCACCGGCCACGACCTGGACCTCACCGCCTTCGCCGTCACCTGGCGGGGGCGGGGGCGCCTGCGGGGCCGGGTGCCGCCCGCCGTGCACGTCGTCGACCGGCCGATGGCGGCACGACCGCTGCACGAGCTGTGGCGGCGGGCCGACCACCCGCTGGTCGACCGGTGGATCGGGCGGCACGACGTGGTGTGGGGCCCCAACTTCGTGGCACCCCCCACCGCGGCCGCCAGCGTGGTCACGGTCCACGACCTGACCCCGCTGCGGTTCCCGGCCCTGGCCGACGAGCACACGCTGTCGTACCCGGACCTGCTGCGGCGGGCGCTGCGCCGGGGCGCCTGGGTGCACACCCCCTCGACGTTCGTGCGCGACGAGGTGGTGGCCGCCTTCGGGGCCGACCCCGAGCGGGTGGTCGCCATCCCCCACGGCGCGCCGTGCGACCCGGCGGGCCACCCCGGCGCCGGCCACCGCCTGGCCGGGGGCGACCGCTACGTGCTGGCCGTGGGCACGGTCGAGCCCCGCAAGGACCTGCCCACGCTGGTGCGGGCCTTCGACGAGCTGGCGACCACCCACGGCGACCTGCGCCTGGTCGTCGCCGGCGGCGACGGGTGGGGCGCCGAGGCGCTCACCGCCGCGGTGGCCGCCGCCACCCACGGGGACCGCATCGCCCGGCTCGGCCGGGTCAGCGACCGCGACCGGGTCGACCTGCTGGCCGGGGCCGCCGTCTACGCCTTCCCCTCGGTGTACGAGGGCTTCGGCCTGCCGGCGGTGGAGGCGATGGCGGCCGGGGTGCCCGTGGTGGCCACCCGGGCCGGCGCCCTCCCCGAGGTGTGCCAGGACGGCGCCGAGCTGGTCGAGGTGGGGGACGCCGAGGCGCTGGCCGGCACCATCGACCGCCTGCTCACCGACGCGGCCCGCCGCCACGACCTGGTGGCGCGGGGCCGCCGGGTGGCGGCCGGCTACGACTGGCAGCGGTCGGCCGGCGCCCTCGCCGAGCTGTTCCGGCGGGCGGCGGCCACCTCCTGAGCCTCGGGGGCCGGCGGCCCGGGCCGTGGCGCGGGGCCCTCGTCCGGGCCCCTCCCGGGACCGCCTACGATGGCGGCCCGTGAGAGCGCTGGTCACCGGAGCAGGAGGGTTCGTCGGAGCCCACCTCGTGCGCCACCTCGAGCAGCAGGGCGACGACGTGGTCGAGCTGGAGCGCCGGCTCGACGGCATCGACATCACCGACGCCGAGGCGCTCACCGACGCCGTGCTGGCGGCCAAGCCCGAGGCCGTGTACCACCTCGCCGGCGCCTCCGACGTGGGAGGGAGCTGGTCCGAGCCCCGGGAGACCTTCCTCGCCAACGCCCTGGGCACCCTCAACGTGCTCGACGCCAGCCGTCAGGCGGGCGCCGAGCGGGTGCTCGCCGTCACCAGCGCCGACGTGTACGGCCGGGTGTCCTCCGACGAGCTGCCCCTCGACGAGGACCAACCCCTGCGGCCCGTCTCCCCCTACGCCGCCTCCAAGGTCGCCGCCGACGCCCTGGCCCAGCAGGCCTGGCTGGGCCACCGGCTGCCCGTCATCCGGGTGCGGGCCTTCAACCACCTGGGACCGGGCCAGAGCGACCGGTTCGTGGCCCCGTCGGTGGCGGCCCGCATCGCCCGCAACGAGCGCGACGGTGGCGACGACGTGCCCATCGGCAACATGACCCCCCTGCGGGACGTCACCGACGTGCGGGACGTCGTGCGGGCCTACCGGCTGCTCGTCACCTCCGGCCAGCCCGGCGCCGCCTACAACGTGTGCCGGGGGGAGGCGGTCTCCGTGCAGCACATCGCCGAGACCCTGCTGGCCATGGCCCGGCGGCCGATGCGCCTGGTGACCGATCCCGCCCTCCAGCGCCCGGTCGACATCCCGGTGCTGGTGGGCGACAACGGCGCCCTCCGCGCCGCCACCGGCTGGGAGCCCACCATCCCGCTCGAGCAGACGCTCACCGACGTCCTCGCAGACTGGCGGACCCGCCTTGCCTGCTGACAACCTTGCGCACCTCGCGGAGGAGACTCGATCGTGACCAAGAGAGCACTGGTGACCGGCATCACCGGGCAGGACGGCTCCCACCTCGCCGAGCTGCTCCTCGAGAAGGGTTACGAGGTCCTGGGCATGGTGCGCCGCACCAGCACCGTCAACTGGGAGCGCATCGGCCACTTCCAGGACCGCATCCAGTTCGTGCACGGCGACCTGCTCGACCAGGTCTCGGTGCTGACGATCCTCCAGGAGTTCGAGCCCACCGAGGTCTACAACCTGGCCGCCCAGTCGTTCGTCCCCACGTCGTGGCAACAGCCGGTGCTGACCGGCGAGTTCACCGCCATCGGCGTGACCCGGATGCTCGACGCCATCCGCATCATCAACCCCGAGATCCGCTTCTACCAGGCGTCCTCGAGCGAGATGTTCGGCAAGGTCGCCGAGGTGCCGCAGAGCGAGGCCACGCCGTTCTATCCCCGCTCGCCCTACGGGGTGGCCAAGGTGTACGGCCACTGGATCACCATCAACTACCGGGAGTCGTACGACCTCCACGCCACCAGCGGCATCCTGTTCAACCACGAGGGACCGCGGCGGGGGCTGGAGTTCGTCACCCGCAAGATCTCCAACGCCGTCGCCAAGATCAAGCTGGGCCTGGTGAGCGAGCTGGCGCTCGGCAACCTCGACGCCAAGCGCGACTGGGGCTACGCCGGCGACTACGTCGAGGCCATGTGGCTCATGCTCCAGCAGGACGAGCCCGACGACTACGTCGTCGCCACCGGCGAGACCCACTCCGTGCGCGAGTTCTGCGAGCTCGCCTTCGAGCGGGTGGGGCTCGACTGGGAGAAGTACGTGGTGATCGACGAGAGGTTCTTCCGCCCGGCCGAGGTCGACCTCCTGGTCGGCGACTCCTCCAAGGCCCGCCGCGTCCTGGGTTGGGAGCCGAGGACCAGCTTCGAGGACCTCGTCCACCTCATGGTCGACGCCGACGTGGCCCTCCTCGAGGGGAAGCTCAAGGGCATCGCTTGACCGTCGCGGTGCTGTGCGGCGGCGTCGGTGCCGCCCGCCTGCTCGCCGGCATGGTGCGAGCCGTCCCGGCCACCGAGGTGACGGCGATCGTCAACGTCGCCGACGACATGGAGCTGCACGGGCTGGCGATCAGCCCCGACCTCGACACGGTCGTCTACACCGTGGCCGGGGCCGTCGACCCCGACCGGGGCTGGGGCCTGCGGGACGAGACGTGGCAGGCCATGGACGTGCTCGGCCGCTACGGCGGCGACCCCTGGTTCGCCCTCGGTGATCGCGACATGGGGACCCACCTCTACCGGACCGATCGCCTGGCCGACGGCGCACCGCTGTCCACGGTGACCGGGGAGATCGCCCGAAGCTGGGGGCTGGGGCTCACCGTGCTCCCCGCCACCGACGACCGGCTGCGCACCCGGCTGACCCTGGCCGGGACGGGCGAGGATGTCGCCTTCCAGGACTACTTCGTGCGGCGCCGCCACGACGTGGCCGTCAGCGCCGTCCGCGTCGAGGGCGCCGGCCGGGCCCGGCCGGCGCCCGGCGTCGTCGACGCCGTCGCCGCCGCCGACACGGTGGTGGTCGCCCCCTCCAACCCCGTCGTCTCCATCGGCCCGGTGCTGGCGGTGACCGACCTCCGGTCGGCGGTGGCGGCGCGGCGCGACGACGTCGTGGCCGTGTCCCCCCTGGTGGCGGGCCGCGCCCTCAAGGGGCCGGCCGACCGGCTGATGCGCGAGCTCGGGCACGACGACTCGGTGGTCGGCGTCGCCCGGCTCTACGCCCCCGTGGCCGGCACCCTGGTCATCGACCGGGCCGACGCCCACCACGCCGACGCCGTCCGGGCCCTGGGCCTGCGCTGCGTCGTGACCGACACGATCATGCACGATGCCGACGACGCCGCCGCCCTGTGCACGGTGGTGCTGGCTCGTCGAGAAGGTGACGCCCATGGCTCGTGAGCTCCGCATCCTGCCCGTCGAGGGCGTCGGCGAGGTCGGTCCCGGCGACGACCTCGCCACCCTGCTGGCCCGGGCCGCCCCCGCCCTGGCCGACGGCGACGTCCTCGTCGTGACCCAGAAGGTGGTCTCCAAGGCCGAGGCCCAGCTGGTCCCACTCAACCCGCGCGACCCCCACAGCAAGGCCAGCGTCGTCGAGGGCGAGTCGGTGCGCGTGCTGCGGCGGCGGGGGGACCTGGTGATCAGCGAGACCCGCCACGGGTTCGTGTGCGCCAACGCCGGGGTCGACCTGTCCAACGTGGAGGACGGCTGGGCCGCCCTGCTCCCCGAGGATCCCGACCGGTCGGCCCGTCGGCTGCGCGACGGGCTGCGGGCCCGCCTCGCCGTCGACGTCGCCGTGGTCATCAGCGACACGTTCGGGCGGGTGTGGCGGCGGGGGGTGACCGACGTCGCCATCGGCTGTGCCGGGATCCGCCCGGTCGTCGACCTCCGGGGCACGCCCGATGCCCTGGGCCGCCAGCTCACGGTCACCGAGGTGTGCGTGGCCGACGAGCTGGCGGCTGCCGCCGAGCTGGTGATGGGCAAGTCCAGCGGCGTCTGCGCCGCCGTCGTCCGGGGCGTCGACCCGGCGTGGAGCGGCCGTGGCGACATCCACAGCGACGTCGTGCGGCCCCCCCACGAGGACCTCTTCCGCTAGGGCCGTCGCCGGCCGCCGCTCCGCTCCACCGCCGTCAGCACCCGGGCGAGGCCCTCGTCCAACGGGGTCCACGGCTGCCACCCCAGGTGGATGGCGGCCCGGCCGGCGTCGAGGGACGACCGTGGCAGGTCGGCGGGGTGGGCGGTCGTCGAGCGGGGCCGCCCGAGGCGGCCGGTGGCGCCGGCCAGGGCCGCGTGCAGGTCGTTGACCGAGGTCTCCACGCCCGTGCCCACGTTGACGACCAGCCCGTCGCCGCGGTCGAGCGCCCGGACGAAGGCGTCGACGCAGTCGTCGACGTACACGAAGTCACGTGTCTGCTCGCCGTCGCCGTGGATGGTGCACGCCTCCCCGGCCAGCAGGCGGGAGGCGAACGTGGCGATCACCGGCCCGTCGGCGTCGGCGTCGGCGCCGCCCGCACCGGCCCGGCCCGGCCGCTGCCGCGGTCCGTACACGTTGGCGAGGGCGAGCGCCGTGTACTCGAGGTCGTGGAGCTGGCGGTACAGCCGGAGGTAGTCGAGCACGGCCCGGGCGGCCACGCCGTGGGGCGAGCGGGCCACCTGGGCGTGGGACTCCTTGGCCGGCAGCTGCCGCGACCGTGACTCCCCGTAGAGCGGCCCTCCGCTGGTGGCCACCACGACCTTGCGGACCGCGGCCCGCCGGGCGCCCTCCAGCACGACCAGCGTGCCCAGCACGTTGGTCCGGGCGTCGTCGACCGGGTGCGAGACCGACCGGCGGACACCGGGTCGGCCGGCCAGGTGCACGACCACCTCCGGGGCCCGGCGCACCATGAGGTCGACGACGTGGCCGTCGGTCACGTCGACCTGGTGGAGGTGGAGGCGCCCGGTGCGCTCGGCCCGGGCGTCAGCCAGGTTGGCAAGGGAGCCGGTGCTCAGGTCGTCGACCACGTCGACGTCGTCACCCTCGGCCAGGAGGCGATCGACGAGGTTCGAGCCGATGAACCCCGCTCCCCCCGTGACCATGACCCGCACGGGCGGGCCTCAGGTGCAGTCGGCGGGCTGCTTCACGCCGTCGAGGCGGGCACCCGGAGCCACCACCTGGTCCTCGCCGACGACGCTGAGGCCCCCGACGCGGGCGCCCGACCCCACCTCGCTGCGCTCGCCCACCACGGCGGCCTCGACGACGGCGCCGGAGCGCACCACCGCTCCGGCCAGGACGACGGCACCCTCCACCACCGCACCGGCCTCCACCGTGGCACCGGGCCCGACCACCGAGCGCCGCAGCGTGGCCCCCGGGTGCACGGCGGCCGCGGGGTGGACGCCCACGAGGGGCTCGCCGCGGAGCCCGCCGGCGAGGTCGGTCTGGGCCCGGATGTAGGTGGCGGGCGTGCCCGTGTCGATCCAGTAGCAGTCGCCGTCCACGGCGTACAGGCTGCGGTCCCGCACCAGGGCGGGGAACACCTCGCGCTCGATCGACACCCGGCGACCGGCCTCGATGCGGCCGAGCAGCGACGGCTCGACGACGTAGGTGCCGGCGTTGATGAGGTCGGTGGGCGCCTCGCCCGCAGGCGGCTTCTCCACGAAGGCCTCCACGCAGCCGTCGGGACCGGTGGGCACCACCCCGTAGCAGGACGGATCGTCGACCTTGTGGAGGGCGATGGTGACCTCGGCACCGGTGCCGTCGTGGACCTCGACGAACCGGGTGATGTCGAGGTCGGTGAGGACGTCGCCGTTGAGCACCAGGAACCGCTCGTCGATGCCGGCGTCGTGGGCCGCGAACCTGACGGCCCCGGCCGTGTCGAGGGGCTGGGGCTCGACCGCGTAGTGCAGCCGGGCGCCGGCGCACCGGGCGGACGGGTAGGCCTCGACGAAGGCGTCGGGCCGGAAGCCGAGCGACAGGACGACGTCGTCGACGCCGTGGGCCACCAGGTGGCCGAGGACGTGCTCGATCATGGGCCGGTGCACGATGGGCAGCATCTGCTTGGGGCGGTGGCACGTGAGCGGGCGCAGGCGGGTCCCGAACCCGCCCACCAGCACGACGGCACGCACGTCAGCCCGCCGGCGCGGTGGTGGACGGCGCCCCCGGCGGCGGCACGGTGGTGGAGGGGGCGGGCACCGTGGTGGTGGCGCTCTGGTCGCCGGGGGCTCCACCGCCCCGGGCGGTGGTGGCCGTCGAGTCGTCGGCTGCCCCCAGCTGGGCGAGCTCGGCGGCGGACCGGGGCTTGGGGATGTCGGTGGTGCCCTCGGGCACGAAGGCGATGGTGTAGCCCTCGCCGTCCTCCTCGAAGCGGATGTCGTCGAAGTCCCGCCGGATGAGGGCGGGCTTCCCGTCGTTGCCCTGGACGTCCCTCCACTGGGCCACGATCAGCTCGGCGTCCTTGCCGTCGCAGGTGTCGTCGCCCTCCTTCCAGGACTTGTCGCCCACCCGCAGCTCGTCGTCGCTCAGCTCGATGCCGGCACCGTCGAGGTAGGTGCCCAGGGTGGCGTTCTCGCCGGCGCCGCCCGCGGTGTAGGGGTGGATGTGGATGACGCCGTCGCCGTGGGTGTGGATGCCCGTCTCGCTCTCGAACTCGGGCGTGTCCGGCTGGAGCTCGCCGCAGACGTCGATGCCGACCGCGGCGTGCCAGTGGTCGTTGAGCCGCGGCCGCACCTCGTCCTCGGACTTGCGGTCGTTGGCCGCCACCCCCACCAGGACCACCCCGAGGAGGGTGATGCCCCCGACGACGCCGGGGAAGAGGAGGTTGCGCTGCCTGGCGGCCGCGGAGCGCCCCCCGGCACGCGCCACGCGGGCCACCTTCTTCGACGACGAGGCCTTGCCCATGGGGGTCCGAGGGTACCCGCCAGGTCAGCGGCGGCGCGAACGCAGCTCCTCGAAGAGCGCCTCGTAGCGCTCGGCCACCGCCGCCGGCGAGGCCCACGCCTCGACGTACCTCCGGCCCGCCCGCCCCATCTCCCGGGCCCGCTCGGGGTCGTCGAGCAGGTGGAGCACGGCCTTGGTGAAGGCCTCGGGGTCGTCGGGGGGGACGGCCACGCCCGCCCCTGCCGCCTGGACCACCCGGGCCACCTCGGTGCCCTCGTCCACGCTGGCCACCACCGGGCGGCCCGCCGCCAGGATCGAGTACGTCTTCGAGGGCACGCTGGCCCGGGCCAGCCCGCGGCGCAGGGGGACGACGTGGACGTCGGCCGCCGCCAGCACCTCGGGCAGGCGCTCGCGGGGCTGGAAGTCGACGAGCACCACGTTGCCGAGGCCGGCGGCCTCGCGCTCGACCTGGGGGCGCGCCGATCCCCC
>DASUJB010000171.1:0-2822 GCA_036279475.1 Acidimicrobiales bacterium
GGTGGTGGCGGGACCCGAGGTCTCCGTCCCGCTCCCGTCGCCGGCCGCCACATCGGCCGGTCCCGGCCCGGGCCGGTGCTCGCCCCCGGCGGTCCGGGAGCCGGTGGGGGCGGGGACCGCCATCCCGGCGGTCCTGCGCCCGGGGCGGTCGTCGGGGGCGTGGGCGCCGGCGGCATGCGGCACGCGGGCGTCGGAGGGCCGATCCCCAGTCGGCCCCGGCCCCGGCGTGGCGGCGGTGACCCGCGGCAGCAGGACCCGGAACGTGGAGCCACGGCCCGGAGCCGAGTCCACCGAGACCGAGCCGCCGTGGGCGGCCGTGATGGCGGCGACGATCGAGAGGCCCAGCCCCGTGCCACCCCGGGCCCGGCTGCGAGCCTTGTCGGTCCGGTAGAACCGCTCGAACACCCGCTCCGCCTGGTCGGCGGTCAGGCCCTGGCCCCGGTCGGTGACCTCGATCGCCACCAGCTCCCCGTCCCCGGGCGGCTCCCCCTCGCCCGGCGCGGGGGTGGTGGCCAGCCTGACGTCGACCGGCGAGCCCGGTGGCGAGTAGGCGCGGGCGTTGTCGAGCAGGTTGGCCAGCACCTGGTGGAGGCGTGCCGCCTCGCCCCGGACGACGAGGGGTGCGTCGTCGCCCTCCAGGGTGATCGGTCGGGCGGGATCGGCCGCCCGCGCCGCCTCCACCGCGTTGCGGGCCACCTCGGCCACGTCGACGTCGTCCATCGCCATCGGCCGCTGCTGGTCGAGGCGGGCCAGCAACAGCAGGTCCTCGACGAGGACCCCCATCCGGGCCGCCTCGCCCTCGATGCGCCCGAGCAGGCGCGACACCTGGTCGGGGTCGGTGACCGCGCCCTGCCGGTGGAGCTCGGCGAAGCCGCGGATCGACGTCAGCGGGGTCCGCAGCTCGTGGCTGGCGTCGGCGATGAACCGGCGCATCCGTTGCTCGGACCGCCGCGACCGGGCCTCGGACGCCGCCTGCGCCCGGAACGCCCGCTCGACCTGCTCGAGCATGGCGTTGAGGGCCCGGCTGAGCCGTCCCATCTCGGTCCGGGGGTCGTGGTGGGGGACCCGGCGCCCGAGGTCGCCGCGACCGATGGCCGCCGCCGTCACCTCGATCTCGGCCAGCGGGCGCAGGGCCGTGCGGATGAGCGTGAACCCGACGACGGCCAGGCCCCCGACCACGGCCAGGCCGACGATCAGGTCGATCTGCACGAGGCGCTCCACCGTGGCGTCGACCTCGGCCAGGCTGGTGGCCACCACCACCGTGCCGGTGCCGACCCCTCCGGGGCTGGTGACCCGGTAGGGGAGGGCGACGGCCCGCCACGACCCCGTGCCCCGGGCCGAGTCGACGGTGAACGGCCGTCGGGCGCGCTGGCGAGCGTCGTCCCAGCTCAGCGCGGGGATGTCGGGACGGGCGGCGGTCAGCCCCGACGGCTCCGACGCCCTGGCCTCGCCGTCGTCGCTCAGCAGGGTGACGTCGAACTGGCTGGGGACGTAGAGCACGCCCTCCGGCTGGGAGGGGGGGACCTCGACCGTCCGCTCCACCTGGGCCTCGATCTGGCGGACGCCGTCGGCGAGCTGCTCGTCGACCCTGTCGACCAGGTACCCCCGCAGCAGGCGGGCCCCGAACGCCCCGGTGAGCACCAGTCCGAGGGCGACGAGGACCAGGGTGGCCGAGATCAGCCGCAGCCACAGGGGCGTGCGGCGCCAGGCACGCCTCACGCCGAGGCGGTCCCCGAGGTCAGCCACTGCCGCGGGGCGGCCGCAGGACATAGCCGATCCCTCGCACCGTGTGGATCAGCGGCTCGCCGTCGTCGAGCTTCCGCCGCAGGTAGGAGATGTAGGACTCGACGATGTTGGCGTCGCCGTCGAAGTCGTAGCTCCACACGTGGTCGAGGATCTGCGCCTTGGAGAGCACGCGGCCGGCGTTGAGCATCAGGTACCGGAGGAGGTTGAACTCGGTGGGGGAGAGCTGGACCTCCCGGCCGCCGTGCCACACCTCGTGGCTGTCCTCGTCGAGCTCGAGGTCGGCCACGACGAGGCGTGGCGACCGGGCCTCGGCATGGGGACGGGTGCGGCGCAAGACGGCGCGGATGCGGGCCACGACCTCTTCGAGGCTGAAGGGCTTGGTGACGTAGTCGTCGCCCCCGAGCGTGAGGCCGGTGACCTTGTCGTCGTTGGCGTCGCGGGCGGTGAGGAACAGGACGGGGACGTGGCCCTGGGCCTCGCGGAGGCGGCGCAGGACCACGAAGCCGTCGACGTCGGGCAGCATCACGTCCAGCAGCACCAGGTCGGGGCGGTGGCGCTCGGCCGTGCGCACCGCCTCGACGCCCGTCGCCGCCGTGGCCACCTCGAAGCCGGCGAAGCGCAGGCTGGTGGAGAGGACGTCGACGATGTTGGGCTCGTCGTCGACCACGAGGAGGCGGGCCTCGGGGGCCCGTCCGTTGGTGGGGGGCTGGAGATCGGTCATGGTGTCGGACAGGTTCCTCCCCCGGCGATGACGGTACCGCCCGGCCGCGCCTGCTCCCCCAGCATGGCGACCCGACCTGGACGCTCGCTGGACGGCGGCTGGGTGCCCGCTGGACGGGACCAGCGGCCGGCCGGCACCCACGCGTCGTGGCCTCCCGAGCGCGCTGCCGGCCGCCACGCCCAGGGACCTCACAGGTGGCGTCCAGCGCGCCCGCAGGATCGGCGGGCATCGTGGGGGCCATGAGCGACGACACCCCGCGGTCCACCCCGGCGGCCGCTCCCGTGGCGGCCGGCCCGGACCTCCCCCCACCCCCGCCCGGGCACGACGTGCCGCCCACCGGCGCTTCTCCCAGCGG
>DASUJB010000172.1:0-7135 GCA_036279475.1 Acidimicrobiales bacterium
CGGCGCCGTGCTGCTGGAGCGCTCGGCCTACGACCCCGAGACCGCCCAGTACCTGTCGTCCACCTTCATGGACTACCTGCTGCCCACGGCCACCGAGGTGCCCCGCATCGAGGTCGAGCACCTCCAGACCGTGCCCCTCGACCCCGACGTCAACTTCCGGGGCGTGGGCGAGGGCGGCATGATCGTGGCCCCGCCCACCGTCTGCAACGCCGTCGAGGACGCCCTCGCCCCCTTCGGCGTCCGCGTCCACGAGCAGCACCTGCCCCCGTCGCGCCTCCTCGAGCTGCTGGGCCGCATCCCCGTCGAGTGAGCGGCCCGCCGAGCGAGCGGCCCGCCGAGCCGTCGGGGGGCGTGCCGGTCGGGCCGTGCTTCGGCGTGGCCCCGGCCTCAGCGGGGGGCGGAGGTGTCCGGCATCGACAGGGTGAGCGCCTCGTCGCTGGCCGAGTCGACCAGCTCGAACCAGTAGAAGCCGTGGGGGGCCAGGGTCACGAAGTAGGGCAGCTCGCCGATGGCCGGGAACGGCACGCGGCCCGTCAGCTCGATGGGGATCTTGCCGGCCAGGCGCTCGAGGAAGAGCTCGCACGGCTGGGGGAAGCGCGACAGGTTGCTGACGCAGAGGACGACGTCCTCCTGGCCGTCCTCCCGCAGGCCCCGGCGCAGGTAGGCGAGCACCGACGGGTTCTGGGCGTGCAGCATCTCGAAGTCGCCGATGGCCAGCACGGGGTGCTGCTTGCGGACGTCGATCATGCGCCGCAACCAGTGCAGGAAGCTCGACGGGTCCCGCTGCTGGGCCTCGACGTTGACCGCCTGGTACCCGTACACCGGGTCCATCAGGGGCGGCAGGAACAGGGCGGCGAAGTCCGCCGTCGAGAAGCCGGCGCTGCGGTCCGGGCTCCACTGCATGGGGGTCCGCACCCCGTCGCGGTCGCCCAGGTACATGTTGTCGCCCATGCCGATCTCGTCGCCGTAGTACATGACGGGGCTGCCCGGCATGGAGAAGAGGAGGGCGTGGAACAGCTCGGCCTTGCGCTCGTCGTTGTCGAGGAGGGGGAAGAGCCGCCGGCGGATGCCCAGGTTGAGCTTCATCCGGGGGTCGATGGCGTACTCGCTGTACATGTAGTCGCGCTCTTCGTCGGTGACCATCTCGAGGGTGAGCTCGTCGTGGTTCCGCAGGAAGATGCCCCACTGGCAGCCGTCGGGGATGTTCGGGGTCTGGGCCAGGATCTCGGTAATCGGGTGCCGCTGCTCCTTGCGCACCGCCATGAACATGCGGGGCATGAGGGGGAAGTGGAAGCACATGTGGCACTCGTCGCCGTTGCCGAAGTAGTCGACCACGTCCGACGGCCACTGGTTGGCCTCCGCCAGCAGCACCCGGCCGGGGTACTCGTCGTCCACCATCTTGCGCACCCGCCGCAGGTACTCGTGGGTCTCGGGCAGGTTCTCGCAGTTGGTGCCGTCCCGCTCGAACAGGTACGGGACGGCGTCGAGGCGGAAGCCGTCGAGCCCCAGCCCCAGCCAGAACCGCACCACGTCGAGCATGGCCTCGGCCACATCGGGGTTGTCGTAGTTGAGGTCGGGCTGGTGGTAGAAGAAGCGGTGCCAGTAGAACTGCTCTCGCTGGGCGTCCCACGACCAGTTCGAGTGCTCGCTGTCCACGAAGATGACCCGGGCCTGGCTCCACCGCTCCGGGTCGTCACCCCACACGTACCAGTCGGCCCTGGGGTTGGTGCGGTCCCGCCGTGACTCCTGGAACCACGGGTGGGCCTCGGAGGTGTGGTTCATCACCATGTCGGCGATGACCCGGATGCCCCGCCGGTGGGCCTCGTCGAGGAAGGCGGCCACGTCGTCCACGTCGCCCGACTCGGGCAGGACGGTCATGAACTCGCTGATGTCGTAGCCCCCGTCGCGCAGCGGCGACTGGTAGAACGGCAGCAGCCAGAGGCAGTCGACGCCCAGCCACTCCAGGTACTCGAGCTTCTGGGTCAAGCCCACGAAGTCGCCGAAGCCGTCGCCGTCGGAGTCGGCGAAGCCGCGCACCGCGACCTCGTAGAACACCGCGCGCTGATACCAGCGGGCATCGGAGGGGTCGATGGGCGTGGGCATCGACCCCAGGGTGGCACACGCGGCCCGAGGCTCCGTCCACCAGCCCGGGGGCGCGCCTCCCGCCGACCCGGGGCTGCGGTCAGGCGACGGCGAGCACCAGGGCGACGACCGCCACGGCGACGATCACCGCCACCAGGGCGATCACCATGGCGCGACTCCGGGCCGGGGCCCCCGGCTCGGCGGGGTGGTCGACATAGGCACGGAACATCGCCGTGCTGGCGCCGGGATCGTCGGGATCGTCCGTGGGCATGGCGGCATGCTATGCCCCTCGTCCACCCCCCTGGCGGACCGGCCGGTCAGGACGTGAACGCCAGGATGTGGGCCACCTGCCCCCGCGTGGGGTCGAGGCGGACGTAGGGGTGGCCGCCGTCCCAGAGGTAGGTGTCGCCCGTCAGCTCGTCGGTCACGGGCAGCGGTCCCTGCCACGGCAGCCCCACCGCCCCCAGGTCCAGCTCGAGGACGGTCTCCTGGGCGTTGTGGGGGTCGAGGTTCACCACGACGAGGACGAGGTCGCCGTCGACCACGTGACCGCGGGTCCACACCAGGAACTGGTCATTGGCCGAGCCGTGGAAGCGCACGTTGCGGAGCCAGCGGAAGGCCGGGTGCCGGCGGCGGATGGCGTTGACCGTGGCGATGAACGGGGCCATGGAGTCGGGCCGGGCCCAGTCGCGCACCCGGATCTCGTACTTCTCGGAGTGGAGGTGCTCCTCGTTGGCGTCGCTGGCCGGCTCGTTCTCGAACAGCTCGTAGCCGCTGTAGACGCCGTAGCTCGACACCAGCGTGGCGGCCAGCACGAAGCGCAGGAGGAAGGCGGCCGGCGGCCCATGCCGCAGGGGGCCGGCCAGGATGTCCGGCGTGCTGGGCCAGAAGTTGGGCCTCAGGTAGTCGGCGGTGCGGCCGTGTGCCACCTCCTCGACGTACTGGCGCAGCTCCCACGCCGCGGTGCGCCAGGTGAAGTACGTGTAGCTCTGGGTGAAGCCCACCTCGGCCAGCTTGGCCATCACCTTGGGGCGGGTGAATGCCTCGGCCAGGAAGATCACGTCGGGGTGGCGGCGCTGGATGCGCTCGATGAGCCAGGCCCAGAAGGCGACCGGCTTGGTGTGGGGGTTGTCGACCCGGAAGACGCGGACCCCCTCCCCGATCCAGTACCGCAGGACGTCCTGGCAGGCCCGCCACAGGGCGGCCCGGTCGGCGTCCCGGTCCGGCCAGAAGTTGAGGGGGTAGATGTCCTGGTACTTCTTGGGCGGGTTCTCGGCGTAGCGGATGGACCCGTCGGGCCGGCGGTGGAACCACTCCGGGTGCTCGGTGACCCAGGGGTGGTCGGGCGAGCACTGGAGGGCGTAGTCGAGCGCCACCTCCAGGCCCAGGGCCCGGGCCTCCCCGACGAAGGCCCGGAAGTCGTCGATGGTGCCCAGCTCGGGGGCGATGGCGGTGTGCCCGCCCTGGCCCGAGCCGATGGCCCAGGGGCTGCCGGGGTCGTCGGGCCCGGCGCCCAGCGTGTTGCCCGGGCCCTTGCGGCCGGTCACGCCGATGGGGTGCACGGGCGGCAGGTAGACGACGTCGAAGCCCATCTCGGCCACCGCCGGCAGGCGCTTGGTGGCCCCGGCCAGCCCGCCCTCGCTGCGGGGGAACAGCTCGTACCAGGCGCTGTGGCCGGCGAGGGGGCGGTCGACCCGCAGCGGCAGGGCGACGGCGGTGACGTCGGCGTCGGGGCTGCCCGACACGAGGGCCACCACCCGCTCGTCGAGCCCGGCGTTGAGGCGCACCGGCACGGTCCACGAGGCGCGGCGCAGGCCGGTGACGGCACCCAGCACCCGCTTGCGGGCCCGGGGGCCCAGGGTGGCGGCCCGCTGCTCGAGGATGCGGGCGCCCTCCTCCAGCTCCAGCTCGACGTCGTCGCCGTTGGCCACCTTGATCTCGACGTCGTGGCGCCAGGTGGCGAACCGGTCCCGCCACGCCTCCACCACCATCTGGTGCCCGCCCACGTCCTTGGCCCGCAGCTCGCCCTCCCAGCGGTCGTTGACGACGTGGTGCAGCGGGGAGCTCCGCCACCTGGCCTTGCCGAGCCGGCGCCAGCGCACCCGGGCGGCCAGCAGGTCGTGCCCGTCGCGGAAGATGTCGGCCGACACCGTGACGCGCTCGCCGACGACCACCTTGGCCGCCATGTCCCCCGAGGGCGTCGAGGGGCGGACCGCGTCGATCGTGATGCGTCCGAGCACGTCCCAACCCTACGGGACCCCGGGTGGAGCCCGGACCACGCCGCGAGTGCGGCGAGCGTGCTCGACCGGGAGGTGTTCCGGCGGCGTGGTCGGCCCGGGCGGCCCGGGCGGCCCGGGCGCCACCGCGTCGCGCGCCGGCGGCGGCGACCGGGGATGAAGCCGTCGTGAAGCGACGCCCCCCGGGCGCCGCCGGTGACGACCGGGGTCCCGGGCCTCGCTACCGTGCGCGACGATGAAGGCGCTTCGCAGCTTCACCGTCCGACCGTCCCTGCCGGCCGAGCTCTCCTCCCTCCAGGAGCTCGCCTTCAACCTGCGCTGGTCGTGGGACGACCAGACCCGGGACCTCTTCCGCTGGGTCGACCCCGACCTGTGGGACGCCAGCGTGCACGACCCCGTGCGGCTGCTGGGCCTGGTGTCCCGCCAGCGGCTCGAGGCCCTCTCCCGGGACGCGGGGTTCCGGCGCTTCCTCGACGAGGTGCACGGCGAGCTCCAGCGCTACTTGGCCGGCGACCGCTGGTTCCAGGCCAGGGGCGACAGCCCGCTCGAGCTGGTCGCCTACTTCTCGCCCGAGTTCGGCATCGCCGAGGCGGTCCCCCAGTACTCGGGCGGCCTCGGCGTGCTGGCCGGCGACCACCTCAAGTCGTCCAGCGACCTGGGCGTGCCCCTCGTGGGCGTCGGCCTCCTCTACCGCCACGGCTACTTCCGCCAGACCCTCGACGCCGACGGCTGGCAGCAGGAGCGCTACCCGCTCCTCGACCCCCACGTGATGGCCCTGACGCCCTGCGACGGCATCCGGGTCGAGGTCGACCTGGCCGGCACCCCCCTGGTGGCCCAGGTGTGGAAGGCGTGCGTGGGCCGGGTGCCGCTGTACTTCCTCGACGCCGACGTCGACGAGAACCCCGACGACGTCCGGGCCGTCACCGACCGCCTCTACGGCGGCGACACCGAGCACCGCCTGCAGCAGGAGATCCTGCTGGGCGTGGGCGGCGTGCGCGCCCTCCAGGCCGTCGGCGTCGACGCCCAGGTGTTCCACACCAACGAGGGCCACGCCGGCGTCCTCGGGCTCGAGCGCATCCGCCAGCTCGTCGTCGACCACGGCCTCACCTGTGCCGAGGCCGTCGAGGCGGTCCGGGCCGGCTGCATCTTCACCACCCACACGCCCGTGCCCGCCGGCATCGACCGGTTCCCCGGACCCCTGATGGACCGCTACTTCGGGGCCTGGTGCAAGGAGGTCGGCATCGGCCTCGAGGACCTCCTCGCCCTCGGTCACCGGCCCACCGACGCCGAGGACGAGCCGTTCAACATGGCGGTGATGGGCCTGCGGCTGGCCGGGCGCTCGAACGGCGTCGCCCAGCTCCACGGCGAGGTCTCCCGCGACATGTTCGGCGACCTGTGGCCCGACCTCGAGGCCGACGAGGCCCCCATCGACGCCATCACCAACGGCGTGCACGCCCACACCTGGACGTCGCCCGAGATCGCCGACCTGCTGTCGCGGCACGTCCTGCCCGACTGGGACGAGGCCGGCGCCGACCAGTGGGCCCGCATCGCCGACGCGCCCGACGACGAGCTGTGGCGCGCCCGGGAGCAGGCCAGGGAGCGGTTGGTGACCTTCGTGCGCCGGCGCCTGCGGGAGGCGGCGGCGGCCAGGGGCCTCACGGGCTCCGACGTGGCCTGGACCGGTGAGGTGCTCGATCCCCGGGTCCTCACCGTCGGCTTCGCCCGCCGCTTCGCCACCTACAAGCGGGCGACGCTGCTGCTGTCCCAGCCCGACCGCCTGCGCGAGCTGCTGCTCTCCCCCGACCGGCCCGTGCAGCTGGTGTTCGCCGGCAAGGCCCACCCTGCCGACGAGGAGGGCAAGGAGATGATCCGCCAGATCGTGGCCTTCTCGTCCGACCCCGAGATCCGGCACCGGTTCGTGTTCGTCGACGACTACGACATCTCCGTGGCCCGCGCCATGTACCAGGGCGCCGACGTGTGGCTCAACAACCCCCGCCGGCCCCAGGAGGCGTGCGGGACGTCGGGCATGAAGGCGGCGCTCAACGGCGGCCTGAACCTGTCCATCCTCGACGGATGGTGGCACGAGATGTTCGACGGCGAGAACGGCTGGGCCATCAGCTCCGCCGAGGACGTCCACGACCTCGACCGCCGTGACCGGCTCGAGGCGGGTGCCCTCTACGACCTGCTCGAGCGGCAGGTGGTGCCCCTGTTCTACGAGCGCTACGGCGGCCCCGTCCCCCGGCGGTGGCTCAAGAAGGTGCGGCGGTCGCTGGCCTCGCTCGGGCCCCGGGTGACGGCCTCCCGCATGGTGGCCGACTACGTCGAGCGCCTGTACGAGCCCACCGCGGTGCGGGCCACGGCCCTGACCGCCGGCGAGCTGGCCCGGGCCCGGGACCTGGCGGCGTGGAAGGAGCGGGTGCGGGCGGCGTGGCACGGCGTGCACGTCGACCGGGTCGACGGGGAGCTGGGAGCCGCCGAGGTCGGCGGCGAGCGGACCGTCCACGCCGTCGTGGCGCTGGGCGAGCTCGACCCCGGCGACGTCGACGTGCAGCTCGTGCACGGCCCGGTGGGCCAGGGCGACGAGCTGACGTCGCGCACCATCGTGTCGATGTCGGAGGCGGGGCCGGTCGACCACGACCACGCCCGCTACGCGGGCTCGCTCCGCACCGAGCACGCCGGCCGCTACGGCTTCACCGTGCGGGTCGTGCCCCGCCACCCCGACCTGGTGTCCCCGGCGGAGATGGGCCTGGCCGCCTGGGCGTGAGGCCCGGGGGCCACCCCGGGCCGTGGGGCTGCCGGCCGGTCGTGGGGCTGCC
>DASUJB010000173.1:0-13602 GCA_036279475.1 Acidimicrobiales bacterium
ACCCCGGCGGAGGAGCGCGACCGCGCCAACGTGTTCGACATCGGGCTCCTCGCCGGCCGGCTCCTCGCCGCCAACCGCTGGCTCCGGGGCCGGCCGGTCACGGGCCGGCTGCCCCTCGGCTACTTCGGCGCCAGCACGGGCGCCGCCGCCGCGCTGTGGGCGGCGGCGGAGCCCGACGCTCCCGTGGCCGCCGTCGTGTCCCGGGGCGGACGGCCCGACCTCGCCGGGGACCGGCTGGCGGCGGTGACCGCCCCCACCCTGCTCATCGTGGGCGGCGACGACCACGCCGTCCTCGAGCTCAACCGCCGGGCCCAGGCCCGGTTGCGGGGCGACAGCCGGCTCGTGGTCATCCCCGGGGCCACGCACCTCTTCGAGGAGCCGGGCACGTTGCCGGCCGCCGCCGAGGCGGCCCGGGACTGGTTCCTCGCCCACCTGGCCGCCGATGCCGAGGGCGTGCCCTGAGGGGGGGGTCGCCCTCGGCGAACCCCGTGGTCGCGAGCGTCCCGCGCGGCCACGGGGCCATGGGATCCCGTGCTCTCCGGGACGGCCACGGCGCGGCACGGGGTGGACATCGGTGCCCGAAGGTGGGACCGTCCGTCCCGGTACCCGATCGGCCCCGTGCCGACCGGCCCGCCCACCGCCCGTCGTCGGCCGGGCCACCCGGTCCCAGCAAGCTCCACCGTCGGAGGAACCACATGCCGCACCCCATGCGTTGGGCCGCCCTCGCCGCCGCGGGCGCCCTGGCCGCGGTCACCGCCACCGTGACGCTCTCCGACCGAGCCGAGGCCGGCCGGCCGCTGGCCCGAGCCGTGCTCCACGACGCCGCGGGGACGAGGCTCGGCACGGTGACCTTCACCGGGACCGGCCACCACGCCGACCGCGTCGACGTCGACCTCGACCTGCCCGCCGACGCCCCCAACCCCGACTCCTACCACGGCCTCCACGTGCACGCCGTCGGCGAGTGCACGCCCCCGTTCACCACGGCTGGCGGGCACTGGAACCTCGACCCCCACGCCACCCACGGCCACCACACCGGTGACCTCGCCAGCGTGCTGGTCCAACCCGACGGCCGGGTGTCGGCGCGGTCCGAGACCCACCGCTTCGACGTCGACCAGCTCTTCGACGCCGACGGGTCGGCGGTGATCCTGCACGTCGACGCCGACAACTTCGGCAACGTGCCCATCGCCCCCGATCGCTACGCCGACCCCAACGGCTGGTACGACGCCCCGGGCGGCACGGCCGCCACCGGCGACGCCGGCGGCCGCTACGGCTGCGGCGTGGTCGAGCGCCGCTGACCGGCGGGCCGCCACGGCGGCGACGCGGCGGTCACACCTGCGGGTCGGCACCGTCGACCAGCGCCGTGAGGTCGTCTCCCGCCTCGACCTCGACCTCGACGCCCTCGGCACGGTGGGCGGCCCGGCCGACGAGGTGGGCGGCGCAGGGCGCGGTCACGAAGGTGAAGGCGACCGCCAGCAGCACGGGGGCGCGACCGGAGTCGAGGGCGCCGGCGGTCCCCAGGCCGATGAGGGCGATGCCGAGCGTCGGCGCCTTGGTGGCGGCGTGCATCCGGGCGTAGACGTCGGGGAAGCGCAGCACCCCGACGCCGGCCAGCAGGACGAACACCGCACCGACGAGGGCCAGCACGTTCGCCGCCACGTCCACGACCTCAGCCTCCCCGCTGCTCGACGAACCGTGCCGCGGCGGCGGTGCCGACGAAGCCGATGAAGGCGACGACGACGGCCACGGCCAGGAAGGACGTGCTGCCGGTGCGCATCGACCGGACGAGGGTGAGCCCCACGAGGGTGACGACCAGGCCGTCGATGGCGACGATCCGGTCCGCCAGCGAGGGACCGGCCACGGCCCGGGCCACGAAGCAGGCAGCCGCCACGACGAGGGCCGCCGCCGCCACCGCGGTCATGCTCCCCTCCACGACCTGGTGTCGTCGACCGCCAGCCCCGCCAGCGCCTCCCGGGAACCGAAGGCCCTGACCGCGAGCACCTCGAGCCGGCGCACGTCGGCGCGCACCTGGTCGACGTCGCGCACGTCGAGGGCGTGGACGAACAGCGTCGGGGGCTCCCGGCGCACCTCGATGGTGAGGGTCCCGGGGGTGAGGCTGATGGCGTCGGCCACGAGGGTGGTGAGGGCATCCGAGCAGCCGAGCAACGGCACGGCGACGATCCCCGTCCGGATGCGGTCCCGGGGGGTGATCACGGTGCGGGCGACCACCAGGCTGGCACCGACGAGCCTGACGGCGACGTGCAGGCCGAAGCGGAGGGCGTGCCACGGGCGCACGACCACCGTGCCGGGTCGCCAGGTGTCGAACAGGACCACCACGGCCACGGCGACGGCGAGGCCGCTGAGCAGGTTGGCGGTCGACAGGTCGGACCAGAGGGCGAGCCAGATGCCCACCAGCATCGCCGTGCGGACGACCTGGGTCACGGTGCCAGCACCTCGTGGACGTAGGCGCTGGTGTCCACCAGGTCGCGCGCCGCCCGCTCCGACAGGCCGTAGAGCGGACCGGCGGCCACCGCCACCGCCAGGCTCAGGACGACGAGGCTCGCCGTCGCCCCGACCATGAGGGCCTGCCGCGGCGCGGTCATGGTGCGCCCCGTGTCGTGGGAGGGGTCGGGCCCCCAGAAGGCGTTGGCCCAGATCTTGGTCATGGAGAGCAGCGTGAGGAGGCTCACGGCCAGGCTGACCCCCACGACGACGACGGCACCTGCGTCGAGGCCCGCCTCCACCAGGGCCAGCTTGGCCACGAACCCGGAGAAGGGCGGTAGACCGGCCAGGCTGAGGGCGGGGAGGATGAACAGCACCGCCAGCACCGGCTCCAAGCGGCGCAGCCCCGTCAGCTCGTCGAGGTGGGCGGTGCCGGTGCGCTGCTCGACGAGCCCGGCCACGAGGAACAGGGTCGTCTTCACGACGATGTGGTGGACGATGTAGATCACGGCGCCGGCCAGGCCGGCCACGGTGAACAGCCCGATGCCCATCACCATGTAGCCGATCTGGCTCACGATGTGGAACGACAGGATGCGCTTGATGTCGTTCTGGGCGATCGCACCGAGCACGCCGACCACCATGGTCAGCGCGGCGACGACGAGCAGCAGCGTTCCGGGACGGGTGCCGGGAGGGAACAGGAGGGTCTGGCTGCGCAGCAGCGCGTACACGCCGACCTTGGTGAGGAGCCCGGCGAAGACGGCGGTGACGGGGGTGGGTGCGGTCGGGTAGCTGTCGGGCAACCAGGAGAACAGCGGGAAGATCGCCGCCTTGATCCCGAACACCACCACCAGCAGCAACGCCAGGCCGCTGCGGAGGCCGCCGGGCAGGGCGGCGATCTTGGTGGTCAGGTCGGCCATGTTGAGGGTGCCGGTGGCCGAGTACACGAAGGCCAGCGCCAGCAGGAACAGCGTCGAGGCGAGCAGGCTGATCACGACGTAGGTCATGCCGCTGCGCACCTGGTCGGGCCGGCCGCCCAGCGTGATGAGGGCGTAGCTGGCCATGAGCATGACCTCGAAGGCGACGAACAGGTTGAAGAGGTCGCCGGTGAGGAACGCCGCCCCGATCCCCGCCGCGAGGATCAGGTACACGGGGTGGAAGCCCACGTGCTGCTCCTCGGCGCCGGGCTGGCCGATGGCGTAGACCAGCACCGCCAGCAGCACCAGCACGGCGACGACGAGCATGATGGCGGCCAGCCGGTCGGCGACGAGGGTGATCCCCACCGGCGCCTCCCACCCGCCCGCCTGCACCGAGGCCACGCCGTGGCGGTCGACGCGGTGCAGCAGGGCGATGCTGGCGACGGCGTCGACCACCAGGGTCGTCACCCCGACCAGGCGCTGGGCGTTCCGCCATCGACCGACGCCCACCGACAGGGCGGCACCCAGGAGCGGCAGGAGGACGGGCCCTCCGAGCAACGCGCTCACGACCCGGCCCCGTCCTCGCCGGCGTGGGCGGCGCCACGCGCCACGCGCCGGTCCTCGACGTCGTCCTCGACCTCGTCGTCCGCCCTCACCCGCCAGCTGCGGTAGGCGAGCGAGAGGAGGAAGGCGACGACGCCGAAGGTGATGACGATGGCCGTGAGCACCAGGGCCTGGGGCAGGGGGTCGGCGAAGCGGGCGGCGTCTCCCCCGACGAAGGCGGGGTCTCCGCCGTCGCCCCCGGACAGCACGAGCACGAGGTTGGCGCCGTGGCCGAGCAGGCCGACGCCGATGACGACCCGGCTGAGCTGGCGGCCGAGCACCAGGTAGGTGCCGCTCGCGCACAGCACGCCCGCGGTCACGGCGAGCAGGACCGTCATGGTGCGTCCCCTCCCCCCGGCTCGCCCCCGCCCTGCGACGCCTCGCCGAGGCCTTCGAGGATCATGAGCACCAGCCCGACCACGACGAGGTAGACGCCGGCGTCGAACACGGTCGCCGTGGCGAGCTTGACGTGGCCGAGGAGGGCGACGTCGGCCTCGACGGTCGCCTGGTGCAGCGGCCCGTCGCCGGCCAGCAGCGGCACGAGCCCGGCCGCGGCCGCCGTCGCCAGCCCGGCCGAGAGGAACGCCCACGGCGGCACTCGCACGACGGCGTCCACCTCGTCGAGGCCGCCGGCCAGGTAGCGCAGGGCGATCGCCGCCCCCGCCACCAGCCCACCGACGAAGCCCCCACCGGGCTGGTTGTGCCCGGAAAACAGCAGGTACAGGGACACCACCAGGGCTCCGTCGAAGACCAGCCGCACGGTGGCGTCGAAGATGAGAGATCGGCGGGGCGTCACGGTCGCCGCGCTTCCTGGCGTGCCCGCCGGGCGCCGCGCAGGGGCGGCCGCCGCCGGGGGACCTCCCCGGCGCGGGCGAGGGCCGTCGCGCCGATGCCGGCCGCCACCAGCACGGTGATCTCGCCCATCGTGTCCATGCCGCGGATGTCGACGAGGACGACGTTGACCACGTTCCTGCCGCCACCGTCCGGCAGCGCCCGCGCCGACATCTCCCGCGACACCGCGGGGGCGGTGCGCGAGCCGGCCGCGGCCAGGGCCATCAGCACCACGAACACCCCGACGGCCCCCGAGACGACCAGCCGGTGGAGCCGGCCGGCCGCCGGGGCCCGCTGCTCGAAGCGGTCGGGCAGCCGACGCAGGACGAGGAGGAACACGACGACCGACAGGGTCTCGACGGCGAACTGCGTGAGCGCCAGGTCGGGGGCACCCTGGACGACGAAGAGGCCTGCCATCCCGTAGCCGACCACGCCCAGCAGCAGCGCGGCGGCGAAGCGGCGGGTCGCCACGGTGGCCGCCAGCGCCGCCACGACGAGCAGGGCGGCCAGGGGGACGTGGGCAGGACGGCCGACGAGGTCGGGCCAGCCCGGCCACCAGTCGCCCGCCAGCATCCCCACCGTCGGGACGAGCGAGGCGGTGGTGAGGACGACCGCGGCGTAGATCGGCAGGGAGCCCGGCTGGACGACGCTGGTCACCCGGGCCGCCAGTCGCAGGACGCCCCGCACCACGCCGTCGTAGACGTCGGCCCCCGTCCGGGCGGGGGCCAGGCGGGCCTGCACGGCCGCCACCGTCCGCCGGCCGGTGAACAGGACCGCGCCGGCGACCAGGGTGGCGACCGACAGCGCCAACGCCGCGGTGGGGCCGTGCCACAGCGCCAGGTGGGTGCCCGACCGGGCGTCGAGGGCGCGGGCCGCCCCGTCGACGAGGCCCGACCACAGCCCGGGGGCGACGCCCAGCGCCACCGAGCCCGCCGCCAGCAGCGCCGCAGGGGCGACGAACGCGGGCGCCGGCCCCCGGGCGAGCGTGGCCCTGCCGGCCGGCGCCTCGCTCACGAGGTCGGGGCGCCAGAGCGCCGCCGCGAGCCGGAGGCTGTAGGCCACCGTGAGGACGGACCCGGCGACGACGCCGACCAGTGCCAGGCGCTCGCCCCCCGACCCGTTGAGGAGGGCCGAGTACGCCTCCTCCTTGGCCACGAAGCCGGCCAGGGGTGGGACGGCCGCCATCGAGGCGGCGCTGGCGAGGGCCACGGCCCGCAGCGGCGTCCAGCCCGCCCCCAGGGCGGGCAGGCCCCGGACGTCGCGCGTGTGGGTGTCGTGGTCGACGATCCCCACCACCATGAAGAGGGCCGCCTTGAAGAGGCCGTGGGCGAGCAGGAGCGCGCAGCCGGCTGCCGTCGCCCCCGGCGTGCCGAGGCCCAGGAGCACGATCATGAACCCGAGCTGGCTGACGGTCCCGAAGGCGAGGAGCTGCTTGAGGTCGAACGGCCGCAGGGCCCGTAGGCCGCCGGCCAGCATCGTCGTGAGGCCGACGCCGACGACGAGGGGCCGCCACGGCCCCGAGGTGGCGAAGGCGGGGGCGAGGCGGGCGACCAGGTACACCCCCGCCTTCACCATGGCGGCCGAGTGGAGGTAGGCGCTGATCGGCGTGGGCGCCACCATGGCCGCCGGCAGCCAGCCGTGGAACGGGTACTGGGCCGACTTCGCGAAGGCGCCGAGCAGCACGAGGACGAGCGCCACCGCGGTGGTGGTCCCCCCGGGCGGATCGGCGAGCAGCTCGCTGATGCGGTACGTCCCCGCCTCCTGCCCGATGGCCACGAACCCGCCGAGCATGGCCAGCCCGCCCAGCCCCGTGACGAGGAGCGCCTGGAGCGCGGCGGCGCGCGCCTGGGGCTCGGCGTCGTCGATGCCGATGAGCAGGTAGGACGTCACCGAGGTGAGCTCCCAGCACACGTACAGCAGCAGGAGGTTGTCGGCGACGACGACGCCCAGCATGGCGCCGGCGAACAAGGTCAGCAGCCCGGCGACGCGGCCCACCTTGTCGGAGGACCCGAAGTAGTGCCAGGCATAGGCGAAGACGAGGGTGCCGACGCCCGACACCAGGACGGTCATCAGCAGCGAGAACGCGTCGAGCCGCACGTCGACGCCGAGACCGAGCTGCGGCACCCACGTCGCCCGCTCGGTGACGGCGTGGCCGTCGAGGACGGCACCGGCCTGCGTCGCGGCCCAGAGGGCCGTCAGCGCCGGCGCCGCACCGCCGACGACCAGGCCTCGGCGGCCCCACCGCCGGGCGGCGGCGAGCACGGCGACGCCCGCCACCGCGTGCAGGCCGATCAGCGGCAGGAGCACGTCGGCTCCGGCGGTGCCGTCAGCGCGGCAGCCTCGACATGGCCCTCTCCGGGATGCGGCACGTGGAACCTCGCGTCTGGTCGCCGAACCGATCGCCGACCAGACTTCCCGGCACGCCGACGGCGAGGATAGCGGCATCCACCGGCAGCGAAGTCGGGGACACGGGCGACCGCCGTGCCGCCGGGCCCCGCGGCACGGCACGGCAGGCACGGCACATGATGGAGCCGTGCCCCTCGGCCAGCCGTCCCTCACCTTCGTCGTCGCCGCTGCCGTCGTCACCTGGAGTGGCGTGCAGCTCTCGCGCGCCGGCGACGAGATCTCGGAGTGCGCCGGCCTGTCGCGGCTCTTCGTCGGGATGCTCCTGGTGGCGGGAGCCACCTCGCTACCCGAGCTCGTCACCGACGTCAGCGCGGCCGTGGCCCACGCGCCCGACCTCGCGGTCGGTGACCTGTTCGGCAGCAGCATGGCCAACATGGCCATCCTCGCCGTGGTCGACATCATGCACCGGCAGCGCGTGTGGCCACGGGTGGAGATCGGGCACGCACGGGTGGCGTCGGTCGCCATCGCCCTCACCGCGCTGGCCGTCCTCGGCGTGCTCACGCCCCGGGGGATCGCCGTCGGTTGGGTGGGCATGGACACCATGGCGGTCGCCGCCGCCTACGTGGCGGCGGTGGCGTGGATGCGCCGCTCCCCCACCGGGCGGTTCGGCGAGGGGGAGGTGCTCCCGACGCCGACCGGGTGGACGCGCCGCGATCGCGCCGCCCTCCGCCCCGCCATCGTCCGCTTCGCCGTGGCCACCGCGGTCATCGTGGCGGCAGCTCCCGTCCTTGCCGTCTCCGGCCGCGACATCGCGGAGCTCACCGGGATGGGCGAGACGTTCGTCGGCACCGCGCTGCTCGCGCTGTCGACCTCGCTGCCGGAGCTTGTCGTCGCCGTCGCCGCGGTGCGGATCGGCGCCCAGGACCTCGCGGTGGGCAACCTGTTCGGAAGCAACGCCTTCAACATGGCGGCGCTCCTGATAGTCGACATGGCCTACACGCCGGACACCCTCCTCAGCTCTCTAGACCCCGCCCAGACCGTGCCTGGCATGGTCGCCATCCTGCTGATGGCGCTGGCGCTCGCCGCCCTGGTCCACGGCACCGAGACACGCGTGCGGCGCCTCGAGCCCGACGCGGTCCTGCTGCTCGTCGCCTACGCGGGTGGGTTGCTCGCCGTGTGGAACGTGCGACCATGACAGCCTGCCGGACGACACGCACACCGGGTCCGTCGACGACGAGGTGGAGCCGGAGGGCCCTGCCGCGACGAGTCGCTGACGGCGCATCCTCGGTGGTAGGCGGTCCGGGCCCCGGAACGCCCTCAGCCCCGAGGAGGTCCACGTGGGACGGCACCGACCGACGGCCCTCTCCGGCGCGTTGGCGCTGATCCTGGTACCGGTCGCCGGTTGTGGAGGCAACGACGGCGACGGCACCGACACCGGTGGCGGTTCGACCACCACGCTGCGCACGATCCGGACCGAGACCGCGACCGCGTCCACCAGACCGTGGCCGACATCGCCGAGGCCTGCCACGACCGGGACCGGCTCCGGCTCCGGCTCCGGGACCACGTGGCGGCCCAGCACCGCGACCGCGTCCACGACGGGAGCGGCGCCGCTCTGGCCGAGGCCGACCACGTCGAGGTGACGGAGGACGACGTCACGCTCACCAACGGCCGGACCACCGCAGCGGTGCACCTCCGCCTGCACCACGACGACGGGACCGTCGACGACCTCGCCGACACGTGGCGGTTCCAGACCGACCGGGAAACCGCACCGACCACGACTCGTGACGAACGAGTCACCGGGTGCGCCGAGCTGGCGCGACGCCGGTCCCCCGTGGCAGTGGCAGCCGCATGGGCCTCCAGGGACAGCCCCTCCCTTCATCCGAATGTCCGTGCAACATTGTTAGGGTGGCGACGTGGAGACGTTGGGCTACGGCTTGCTGGCGCTGGCGGCCGCCACCGTCGGCGTGCTCGGCGGGCTCGGCGGGGCGATCCTCCTGGTGCCGGCACTGGTGGCGACCGGCATGTCGCCGGCCGAAGCCGCCCCCTTGGGGTTGGTCACGGTGGCTGCCGCGTCCATCTCGGCCGCCCCCCGCCAGCTCGCCGAGCGCTCGGTCAACCATCGGATCGGCGTCACCACGGAGCTGGTGGCGTCGACGGGCGCCGTGGCCGGCGCCACCGTCTCGACGCTCGTCAGCGACCGGGCCCTGACCTACACCCTGGCGCTCGTGGCGGTGGTGGCCGCGCTGGCGGGCCGGCGGTCGGGCGGCCTGCGGGACCGGCCCGATCCTGCCTGCGTGCCGTCGGACGTCGGCGAGCGGGTGGGCTCGCTGGCCGGTGCGTACCCGCTCGACGGTGGCATCGTGCCCTACGCGCCCCGGCGCTTGGGGGCGGGGCTCGCGCTCATGGGCCTCTCCGGGATCGTGGCCGGCGTGGCCGGCGTGTCGGGGGGCTTCATCAAGACGCCGGCGACCAGCGACGTCATGGGGGTGCCGATCCGGGTCGCCGCCTCGACCACGACCTTCACCGTCGGCATCACCGCGGCCACCGCGCTGGTCGTGTTCGCGGTGCAGGGTCGGATCGACCCCGAGCCCGCGGCGTTGGTGGTGGCGGGATCCCTCACCGGTGGCACGCTGGGGGCCCGGCTGCAAGCGCTGCTGTCACCCTCCGCCTCGAGGCGCGTCCTCAGCATCCTCCTGCTGGTGGTGGCCGGCCTGCTGGTGGCACAGGCGTGAGCGGCACGGCCACGACGTCCTCGCACCCGCCGGGCCGGGTGAGCACCATCCGGGGGCGCTGGCAGCGGCCGGCGCTGACCTGGACGACGCGTGCCCTGCTGGTGGTGGCCCTCCTCGGCTGGGTGCTCCCCGACCCCGTGGGTGACGCACTGGCCCTCGCCGCCGTCGTCGTGGTGGCCGCCGTCCCGCTCCTGCGGGTGGCGTGGCTGATCCTGCGGTGGGCCCAGGAAGAGGACGGGCGCTTCGTGCTCACCGGGTCGGCGCTGCTCGTCGTGGTGGCGGTGGGAGCGGTGCTCGCCGCCCTCGGGGTCGGTTCCTAGCGACCGTGCC
Organism: Acidimicrobiales bacterium; assembly: GCA_036279475.1. GTDB lineage: Bacteria > Actinomycetota > Acidimicrobiia > Acidimicrobiales > VFJN01 > ZC4RG19. The sequence goes on from DASUJB010000173.1 coordinate 10,196, forward strand.
GTCCGTCGGCTCGTCGCCGGCGCCCACCACGGATCCCCCGGTTCCGTTCAGGCCCTGCCCTTCAGCATCAGGTTCCAGTACATGAAGGGGAGCCCGTACTTCTTGAGGAGCCACATGTCGCGACGCTCGTGGGTCGTGTCGATGAGCGGGAACGTCGGCCTGGGCTCCAGCGTGTAGTCGAACTCGGCGAGCAGCATCTTGCCCCGAGCCGTGGTGATCGGGCAGGAGGCGTAGCCGTCGTAGCTGGCCGGCAGTGGACGGCCGGCGCGCTGGGCCAGCAGGTTGGCCACCACCACCGGTGCCTGCTTGCGGACGGCGGCCCCGGTCTTGGAGTTGGGCGTGCTGCCGGCGTCGCCGAGGGCGAACACGTTGGGCCACCGGAGGTGCTGCATCGTGCCCTTGTCCACGGCCACGTAGCCCTTGGCGTCGCCGGTCGACAGCGGCGACGACTTGACCCAGTCGGGAGCGGACTGGGGCGGCACGAGGTGGGCGATGTCGTAGTGGAGGCGCTCCTTGGTGCCGCCGTCCCCCAGGGCGGTGACGACCACCTCCCTGCCATCGGGATCGACCTCGGTGACCTCGCTGGTGAGGCGCACGTCGATGCCGTAGCGGTCGACGACCCGCTCGAGCTCGGCGTTGAACACGGGCACGCCGAACAGCTTGGGGGTGGGGAGGACCAGGACGACGTGGATGCGGTCGAGCACGCCCTGGCGGCGCCAGTGGTCGGCGGCGAGGTAGGCGATCTTCTGCGGGGCCCCGGCGCACTTGATGGGGCCGGAGGGCATCCCGAACACCGCGGTGCCCTCCCGCATGTCCCGGATGAGGTCCCACGTGCGGGGGGCGAGGTCGGGACGGTAGTTGCTGGAGACCCCGTCCCGCCCCAGCGACTCGGCGAGCCCGCCGATCTGGCCCCAGTCGAGCTGGATGCCGGGGCACACGACGAGCGACTCGTACCCCACGGTGCCGCCGTCGGCCAGCACCACCTCCTGCGCCTCGGGATCGATCTGGACGGCAGCCTGCCGGATCCAGGTGACGCCCCGGGGCATGACGTCGGCCTGGCGGCGCCGCGTGGCGTCCAGCTTGGCGCAGCCCGCGCCCACGAGCGTCCAGAGCGGCTGGTAGTAGTGGTCCACGGCGGGATCGATCACGGCCACGTCGTGCTGGCCGGCCCGGCGGAGGCGGGCGGCCACGGTGATGCCGGCGGTCCCCCCGCCGACGATGACGATCGCATGGTGGCTGGTCGGACGCGGCACGGGGCCCCCTGGCGGTACAAGATCCGTATGTACGGATGAGTGTCGTGACCCGGACCGCCACTGTCAAGGTGACCGCGTCCTTGCCGCAACGAACGTTGGTTCGTACATTTGGCGCCGTGACACCGGTCGACCGCACCGACCCCCTGCCCCTGTGGGCACAGGTGCTCGCCGACCTCCGCCGGCGCCTGGAGTCCGGCGAGTTCGCCGAGGGGTTCCCCACCGACGTCGAGCTCGTCGCCCAGTACGGCGTCTCCCGGCACACCGCCCGCGAGGCGGTCCGGCGCCTCCAGGCGGAAGGGGTCGTGCGGCGGGAGCGGGGGCGCGGGACCTTCGTCCGGTCGGCGGAGTTCGAGCAGCCGACCGGAGCGCTCTACAGCCTGTTCCGCTCGCTGGAGGCCCAGGGCGTCGAGCAGCGGAGCGTGGTCCTCGACCTCCGGCAGGTGGTCGACGCCGGGGTGGCGGCCCGGTTCGGGCTCGGTCCCGACGCCGCCTTGGTGCGGCTCGAGCGACTCCGGCTCGCCGACGACCTACCGCTGGCCCACGACACGGCCTGGCTGCCGGCCTCCCTCGCCACCCCCCTCCTGGGCGTCGACTTCACCCACACGGCCCTCTACGACGAGCTGCAGCACCGGTGCGGGGTGCGGCCCACCGCCGGCCGCGAGCGGATCGGCACCGAGCTGCCGCCGGAGGCCGAGTGCGAGCTCCTGGGCATCGACTGCCGGCAACCGGTCTTCCGGATCCAGCGGTCGAGCCACGCCGGCGACCGGATGGTCGAGTGGCGCGAGACCCTCGTGCGAGGCGATCGCTACGCCTTCGTCGCCCGGTGGTCGCCGTCGTCGGCCTACGAGGCCTCGCTCACCGCCGCCACCGCCTGAGCGGCGGGGGGAGAGCGGGAGGTCGACCCTCCACGTCATGCCGGCGGTCCGCGACCCCGGACGTGCCCTCCCCGCCGCCCGCCCCTCGCCGGCCGTCCCGCCGCCCACCGGGACGTCCCGTTGACGGGCCGCTGGGAAGATGAGAGGCTTATTAGTACGTTCAATTGGTCGTCTGGTTGTCCTACTGGCAGCCGGGGTCGGAGGGGCCGGTGCGACTCGGGTTCTTGATCGACCAGGACACCTGTATCGGGTGCCACGCCTGCACCGTGGCGTGCAAGGCCGAGCACGAGGTGCCGCTGTCGGTGAACCGCACCTGGGTCAAGTACATCGAGACGGGGACGTTCCCCACCGCCCGCCGGCAGTTCTCGGTGATGCGCTGCAACCACTGCGAGGACGCCCCCTGCGTCACGATCTGCCCCACCGGCGCGCTGTTCCACCGGGACAACGGCATCGTCGACTTCGACACGTCGAGCTGCATCGGCTGCAAGTCGTGCATGAACGCCTGCCCCTACGACGCCCTCTACATCGATCCCGACGACCACACGGCGCAGAAGTGCAACTTCTGCGCCCACCGGATCGACCAGCAGCTCGAGCCGAGCTGCGTCGTGGTGTGCCCGACGGAGTCCATCAAGTTCGGCGACCTGGACGACCCCACCTCGCTGATCAGCACCTACGTGGCCCGGGCCGACGTGGCCGTCCGCTCACCCGAGCAGGGCACCCGACCCAAGCTCTACTACAAGGGTGCCGACCAGGCGTCGCTCGACCCGACCCGCAGCTCGATCGCCGACGACGGGATGATCTGGGCCGACACCACCCCCGGGCACCAGCGCATCACGGTGGCCGACGACGGCCAGGTCGCCCGGACCGCCTACACGACCGCCCACCCCGCGCCCTGGGGATGGGAGGTCTCCTCGTACCTGACCACCAAGGCCGTCGCCGCGGGGGCGATGCTCGTCGCCGCCCTGCTCGTCCTGCTCGGCCGGGCCGACGAGCAGGCCGCGGTCGGCGTCATGCCCCCGGTGGTGGCCGGTGCCTTCGCCGCGCTGACCGGCCTGCTGCTGGTGGGCGACCTCGAGCGGCCCCTCCGGTTCACCTACATCCTGACCCGGCCCCAGTGGTCGTCGTGGTTGACGAAGGGCACGTTCGTGCTCCTGGGCTTCGCGGCGGTGAGCCTGGCGTGGTTCGTGGCCGGCACGATGGGCGCCGACACCGTCGTGACCGGGCTCGCCGTGCCCGCCGCGGTGGCGGCCGCCGCCACCGCCGGGTACACGGCGGCCCT
>DASUJB010000174.1:0-14018 GCA_036279475.1 Acidimicrobiales bacterium
GGGACGGCGGGCGAGCGAGCGGGGGGCGCGGCACGTCCTCATCCCCGGCCGGCGGCTCGACCGGTGCCGGACCGGGGACGGCGGGCGGGTGCACGCCGCGATGGTCGCGGAGGCGGGCACCGCCGGGGAACCCGGCGGTGCGTCGCTCAGGCCGACCGGCGGGCGGCGTCGGAGGGCGCCGAGGACCCCGAGCCCGGGGACGTGCCCGACGACCCGGAGGACCCCTCCCCCGAGCCCTCGGGCTCGACGGTGCCCGCCACCGCCTCGACGGCGGTGTCGGCGGTGGCGACCACGCGCTGCTCGACGGCGTCCCCCAGCCGCCGGGCGTCCCGGCTGACCGTGCCGGACACCCGCTGGACCCGGGGGTTGTCCCGGACGCCGGACCACGCCTGGTCCAGCTTGGCCCGCCGTTCCTCGGCGGGGGTCGCCCCCAGCCAGTACCCGACGACGAGACCTGCGACGAAACCCAGTCTGAACCTCATGGCAGGCACCTACCCCGCGACGGGGGCCGCCATGCCCCCGACGTGCCGCCGCCCTCCCCGCCAGGGGGTACAACGTCCCATGCCCACAGGCCACGGATCCCCCGCCACCGGCACGGTCGCCGGTCCGGCCGACGCGGTCCTCGACCACGTCACCGACGGCGCCGACATCATCGTCCCGCTGGCCAACGGCGAGCCGGTCACGGTGGTCGACGCCCTCGAGGAGGGGGCCCGGGCCCAGCGGTTCTCGGACGTGCGCGTCCACCAGATGCATGTCCTGCACGACCGCCCCTACCTGCACGGCCTGATGCCGGGCGCCCTGCGGCACGTCTCGTACTTCCTGTCCCACGTCACCCGGCCCGCCTTCTACGACCGTGCCTGCGAGCTCGTGCCCAACAACTTCAGCGAGGTGCCCCGCCTGCTGCGCGAGACGACCAGGTGCTCGCTGGTGGTGGCGGCAGCAGCGCCCATGGACCGCCACGGCTACTTCTCGCTCGGCACGAACTGCGACTACGTGGCCCCCTTCATCGGCCGGGCGCCGTTCTTCCTGGAGGTCAACGAGCGGATGCCCCGCACGTTCGGCCGCAACCAGGTCCACGTCAGCCAGGTGGTGGGATGGACCGAGGTCGACCGCCCCCTGGTCGAGCTACACCCGGAGCCGACCGACGAGGTGGACCACGCCATCGCCACCCTGGTGGCCGAGCGGGTGCCGGACGGCGCCACGATCCAGGCCGGCATCGGCAGCATCCCCAACGCCCTGCTGGAGCACCTTCGCGACCACCGCGACCTCGGCATCCACACCGAGCTCCTGTCCGACGGGCTCATCGACCTGGTGGACCGGGGCGTGGTCACAGGGACCCGCAAGCGGTTGCGCACCGGCAAGATCGTGGCCACCTTCGCCCTGGGGACGTCTGCGCTCTACGACTTCCTCGACCAGAACCCCGCGGTGGAGATGTTGCCCGTCGACTACGTCAACGATCCCCGGATCATCGGCCAGGAGAAGAGGTTCGTGTCCATCAACGCCACGACCGAGGTCGACCTGGTGGGTCAGTGCGCGTCGGAGACCGTGGCCGGGCGCTACTGGTCGTCGAGCGGGGGCCAGGCCGACTTCGCCCGGGGGGCCATGTTCTCGCCGCGCGGGCGGGCGTTCGTGGTGCTGCCCTCCACCGCCCGGGGCGGCACCGTGTCGCGCATCCGGGCCGAGCTCACACCGGGCTCGATGGTGACCACCATCAAGAACACCGTCGACCAGGTCGTCACCGAGTTCGGCGTGGCCGAGATGCGGGGACGGTCGATCTCCGAGAGAGCCCGGGCGCTGATCGCCGTCGCCCACCCCCGCTTCCGCGACGAGCTGACGGCGGCCGGGCGGGCCCGCGGCTACCTCTGAGCCCCCACGCTCCGGCCACGCCGCGCCCTCCTCCGGCCACCCCGCGCCCTCCTCCGGCTCCCACCGTCCCCCGGCGCTCCCCCGCCGTCCCCCAGCTCCCCGCCGTCCCCTGGCGCGCCCCGGCGCTCCTCGGGCCTCGGGCCTCGGGCCTCGGGCCTCGGGCGCGACGCCCTAGCCTGCCGACGATGAGGCGACGGTCGGACGGCGAGGCCACCTACCGCGCCGGCTCCCGCGCCGTCGCCATCACCCACCCCGGGCGGGTGCTGTTCCCCGACGACGGGTTCACCAAGCGCGACCTGGCCGACTACCACCATGCGGTGGCCCCCGCCATGCTGCGCCACCTGGCCGGCCGGCCGCTCATGCTGCAACGGTTCCCCGCCGGCATCGGCAGCGAGGGCTTCTACCAGAAGGAGGGGGCACGCGGTGGCGTCCCCGGGTGGATCCGCACCGTCGAGGTGACCAAGGAGGGGGGCACGGTCCGCCACCCGGTGGTCGACGACGAGGCGGGCCTCCTGGCCCTCACCAACCTGTCGACCGTCACCTTCCACCGCTGGCCCAGCCGGGCCGACCGCCCCGACGCCCCCGACCTCCTGGTCGTGGACCTCGACCCGTCCTCCGACGACTTCGCCCCGGTGAGGCGGACGGCACGCTGGGTGCGCAGCGCCCTCGACGAGCTCGACCTGCCGGCCTTCCCGGCGGTCACCGGCTCGCGGGGCGTCCACGTGGTGACGCCGCTCGACCGCTCGGCCCCCAGCGGGGCCGTCGCCGCCTTCGCCGCCGGCCTGGCGTCCCTGGTGGCCGCCCGCCATCCCCGGGACGTGACCGTCGAGGGCCGGAAGTCCCGGCGCCGGGGCCGCCTCTACGTCGACGTCGCCCGCAACGGCTGGGCCCAGACGGCGGTGGCGCCGTACTCGGTGCGGGCCCGGCGGGGCGCTCCCGTCGCCATGCCGATCTGGTGGGAGGAGCTCGACCAGCGGAGCCTGCGGCCCGACGGGTGGACGATGGCCACCGCCCCCCGACGCCTGGACGAGGTGGGCGACCCCTGGGCCGGCATCGGGCGCCACCGGCGCTCGCTCGCCACCCGGGCGGCGCGCCTCGACACCCTCCTGTCCGAGGCCGGCGCCCGCCCCTGACGGGGAGGCCCTGGCGGGGAGGCGTGGCACGCTCCCCCCGCCGCCGCTCACCCCCCGCTGCCGTTCACCCCGACGGTGAGGGCCGGGGAGCGGCACGGGCAGCGGCCGCCCACGCCTCGATCATCCGCCCGGCGATGCTCATGGTGGGCGGCACGCCCGGGAGGTCGTCGGGGGCGAACCACCCCGCCTCGGCGATCTCCTCCTCCTGCAGCACGAGGTCGCCGCCCGCGTACCGGGCCCGGAAGCCCACCATCAGCGAGTGGGGGAAGGGCCACGGCTGGCTGCCCCAGTAGCTGACGTCGCCGACGGTCACGCCCACCTCCTCCAGCGTCTCCCGCTCGACCGCCTGCTCGAGGGTCTCCCCCGGCTCGACGAAGCCGGCGAGCAGCGAGAAGAGGCCGGCGGGGAACGTGGCGTTCCGAGCCAGCAGGGCGCGCCCGTCCTCGCGCTCGATCAAGGTGATGACGGCCGGGGCCAGCCGGGGGAAGGCCACCAACCCGCACCGCGGGCAGCGGCGTGCCCGCTCGCCGGGCGACGGCTCGGTCGGCGTGGCGCACTGGCCGCAGAACCGGTGGGTGCGCTGCCAGTCGACCAGCTGGGCGGCCCGGCCCGCCAGCGTCCAGGTCACCTCGTCGAGCGTGCCCCACAGCAGGCGCAGGTCGCGGAACAGGCCGGCGTCGACGTCGGGGTCGTCGCGGACGTCGACGGCGTAGCACCAGCGCCCGTCGAGGATGCCGAGGAACAGCCCGTCCCCCGGGTCGTCGTCGTCGGCCAGGAAGACGGACCGGCCGTCGTGCACGGCCACCACGAGCGCCGGTCCCGGGGGCCGGTCGCTCGGCGGTTCGGTCAGCGAGAGGAAGGGCACGCCGTCTGTCTAGCGGCCACGACCGCTGGTCACGGACGGGCCTCGTAGAAGGCGTTGACCGGGTGCTCCATGGGCAGGCGCCGGAAGCGGGTGAACCCCGCGGCGCCGGTGAGCTCGCGCATCGCCGGCTCGGGGAGCCCGCACGTGCCCAGCCCGGCGCCACCGGGCCGCGACAGCGACGACGACATGCACGAGTAGACCGAGAGCGCGTACAGCATGGGAGCCATCGGTCGAGCCCGTTGCTCGGCGAAGGTGGGAGCACCGTCGATGTCGACGACGAACCACACGCCGTCGTCGGCCATCGAGCGCCGGATGGCCCCGGCGACCTCGCCGGGGTCGGTCATGTCGTGGAGGCAGTCGAACGTGCACACCAGCCCGTAGCGGCCGTCCTCGGGCAGGGGGTCGTCCGGCACGAGGTGGAAGCTCACGTTGGCCACCCCGGCCTCGGCACGGTTCGCCTCGGCCCGGGCCAGGGCGTGGCGGGAGACGTCGTAGCCGTGGAAGCAGGCCGCGGGGAAGGCCTTGGCCATCTCCACCAGCGCCACGCCCGACCCGCAACCCACGTCGGCGACCTCCGTGCCCGCCGCCAGCCGGGGCACGACCCCGTCCAGCAGCGGCAGGGCCACGGGCACGAGCACCTGCCGGTACCAGGCGAGGAAGGTGGCCTCGGTGTCGGCGGCGGCCCCGGCACCCCGGTCGTCGAAGTCGAGCCCCAGCCCGGTGCGGAACGACTCGGCGAGGCGATCGACCAGGCCGAGGCGGCGGGGGAGGGCCCGGAACTGGCCACCGAGGTGGAAGAGGTCGTCCCGGTCGCACAGTAGGGGGCCGAGCTCCGCGACCGCGCTGAACCGTTGGTCGTCGGGGTCGAAGTCGATCACGCCGGCGGCCGCCTGGCCGTAGAGCCACTCGCGCACCCACCGCTCGTGGCAACCGGTCCGCCCGGCCAGCTCGTCGCTGGTGGCGGGGCCCTCCTCGACGAGGGACCGGTACAGGCCGAGCTCGACGCCGAGGGCCACCATCCCCGCCACGTGGGCGCCGGTCAGCGCCCGGCCGAGCACCTCAAGCGGTCCTGACGTCATCGGTCCCCCCTGGTCGTCCCCACGTCGACGCCTGGTCCCGCCGGCACGGCCGTCACCCCCGGGTGGCGAAGCCGAGGTCGGCGCTGATCCGGGCGGCACCCGCCTGGATGTGCGAGGCCAGCTCGACCCGCCGCTCCACGGTGAGCCGCTCCCGCACGCCGGCCAGGCTGATGCCGGCGACGACGTTGCTGGTCCGGTCCCGGACGGGGGCCGCCACGCACACCAGGTTGACCGCCCTCTGCCCGTCGTCGAGGGCCAGGTTCGACCGCCGGATCTCCCGCGCCTCGCCCAACAGGGCGTCGACCGACTGCAGGCTGCGCGACGTGTAGACGGGCAGGCCCCGGCCGGCCAGCGCCAGCAGGTCGTGCCGCGACTTCCAGGCCAGGATGGCCTTGCCCACGGCGGTGGCGACGGCGGGGTTCCGGTGGCCGACCCGGGAGGGCACGTCGAGGGAGTAGGAGCCGTCCACCTTGTCGAGGTAGACGACGTCGTTGCCGTCCAGGATGGCCAGGTGCGAGGTCTCCCCCGTGACCCGGCTGAGGCCGTGCAGGACGGGGGCGGCGTGGCGCCGTATGGCGTCGACCGCCGTCACCCGGTGGCCGAGCTCGAACAGGTGGATGCCCAGCCGGTAGCGGCCGTCCTGGCTCCGTTCGAGGTAGCCGGCGTCGACGAGGGCGACGGCGAGCCGATGGACCGTCGACTTCGGCAGGCCCACGCGACGGGCCATCTCGGTGACCCCGACGGTGTGGTCGTGGGCGTCGAAGCAGTCGAGGATGGCCAACGCCTTGCCCACGCTCGACTCTGCGACGGTCGCCGGATCCGGCGCCGACGGGTGGGTCACCGCTGACGTTGCCACGCTCCCCTCCCCTCGTCGGTGAAGCGCTCGCGCCGAGGACGGTACCGCCCGGGCCGGTGGGGGTGCCACCGGGTGCGCCCGGAGGGGCCGCCACGGGGGCGCCCGGAGGGGCCGGTCGACCCCTGGCCTGCTCCGCCGGACCGCCGGTGCGACGAGTGCCCGGACGGCGGCTAGGAGAGGTCGCGCCTGGAGGGCTCGATCATCTCGATGACGGCGTCGCCCTGGTCGATGGGGACAAGCTCGATCCAGCGGTCGAGGTGCTGCCGGGTACGGGCGTAGGCCCCGGCCGGGTCGCCGGCGGCGATGCGGGCGTAGATGGCCCGGTGGGCGTCGAGGGCCTGGGCCGCGGCCTCGTCCCACGGCAACCCCAGGTGGTCACCGTGGAGCAGCTCGATGCTGGTGTCGCTCAGCCCGGCGATGATCGAGCGGGTGACCTGGCCGAGGATCCCGGCGGCGCGGTTGCCGCACAGCTCGAGGACGAGGTCGTGGAACCGGACGTGCTCCCGCGAGGCGGCCTCGGCGTCACCGGCGGCGATGCGCTCCCCGTAGGTGTCGAGCGTGTCGGCCAGGGCCACCAACGCCTCGGGCGGGGGAGCGGCGGCCAACCGCCTCGTGGCCTCGGCCTCCAGCATGCGACGGGCCTCGAACACCTCGCGCCGGCTGACCCCCTGGAGCTGCATCACCACCCCCACCATCCGCGCCACGCCGTCGACCTCGGGATGGCGGACGACGGGGCCGCCGTTGGCCCCCCGCCGCATGACCACCAGGCCCTCCGACTCGAGGACCCGCAGCGCCTGCCGCACCGTGGGCGTCGAGGTCGAGAAGCGAGCGGCGAGCTCCGCCTCCGAGGGCAGGCGGTCCCCGGGGGCCAGGCTCACCACGATGACCCGCCGCAGCTCCTCGGCGATCAGCTCGGCGAGCTTGGGACGACCGGCCCCCGTCGCCGTCGTCCTCCACTGGGCGGTCACGCTGGCTCCAGGGCTCGGCTGCATCCAGGGGAGATCATGGCATCCCGCCCTTGACACGGGAAATGCGATAATTGATTCTCTCTTCCTGACGGCAGGAGGGGGCGTCATGGGGGCACAACCGCTCATCCTCGACGATCGCCAGACACCCAGGTTCTGGATCAACCGGGCGACGATGGTCGAGCCGGAGATCCTGGCGGCCGAGCGCGAGGAGATCTTCGACCGGTGCTGGCTGTACGTCGGCCACGAGTCCGAGCTGCCGGAGCCGCACGACTTCCGCACCCGCAGCGTGGGCGGGCGCCCGGTGATCTTCAACCGGGGGACGGACGGCCGGATCCGGGTCCTCCTCAACGCCTGCACCCACCGGGGGATGATGGTGGAGTCGCGCAGGGAGGGGAACGGGCGCTTCCTGAAGTGCTTCTACCACGGGTGGTCGTTCAACTCCGAGGGCCGCCTGGTGGCCATGCCGCTCGAGGGCGACTACCCCGCCGGGTGGTCGCGCGACCAGCGCTGCCTGGCGAGCCCGCCCCACGTCGACAGCTACCGGGGGTTCTGGTTCCTGTGCTGGGACCCCGACCAGCCCCAGAGCCTGGTCCAGTACCTGGCCAACGCCACCGACTTCATCGACCTGGTGGCCGACCAGTCCTCGTCGCTCATGCAGATCAACGGTGGGACCCACCTCTACTCGATGCGCGCGAACTGGAAGCTGCTGGTCGAGAACAGCATCGACGGGTACCACGCCCTCACCACCCACCACCGCTACCTGGAGATGCTCAAGGCCAGCGGCGCCGACTTCGCGGCCCGCGCCGTGGGGCAGCTCGAGGGGGGCGCCTACGACCTCGGCAACGGGCACGCCGTGGTCGGCGGGGTCGACGCCACCGAGGGTCGCAGCACCGGGATGCTCGGCCGCGAGTTCCCCGACGACGAGTCGCGCCGGCTCTTCAAGGAGCGCCGCGACGCCCTGGCCACCAGGTACGGCGTCGACTGGACGGACCGCATCTTCGGCGGGCGCAACCTTCTCATCTTCCCCAACCTGGTGATCGTGGACCTCGTCATGGGCTGCACCGTCCGCACCTTCTACCCCGAGTCCCCCGACTACATGGAGATCACGGGCTGGGAGCTCCAGCCCCCCGAGGAGGGCGACGTCCTCCACGCCCTGCGCCAGGACAACTTCCTCACCTTCTGGGGCCCGGCCGGGCTGGCCACCCCCGACGACGTCGAGGCGCTCGAGCGCTGCCAGGCCGGCTTCGCCGGCTACCGGACCGACCCTTGGAGCGACATCTCCCGGGGCATGGGCAAGGAGCGCCCGGGCGGGATGGACGAGCTGCAGATGCGGGTGTTCTGGCGTCGCTACAACGAGCTCCTCACCGGCGAGCCCGCCGTCCCCGAGACCGCCGTCTACCAGCCGGTCGCCCGGGCGGGAGCGCGGCCGTGAGCGCCGTCGTCCCCGGGGTCGGCGAGGCGGCGCCGGCCTCGCGGTGGGAGCTGCGCCTCGCCGTCGAGGACTTCCTCTACCACGAGGCCGAGCTGCTCGACCGGTGGCGCCTCGACGAGTGGCTGGCGCTGTGGACCGACGAGGTCACCTACCTGGTGCCGTCCACCGACCGCCCCGACGGCGACCCCCTCCGGGACCTCTTCTTCGTGCAGGACGGCCGGTTCATCCTCGAGCAACGGGTCCGGTCGATGATGAAGGGCTCGGCGTGGGCCGAGTCGCCCCACTCGACGACGTGCCGCATCGTCTCCAACGTCCGCGCCGAGCGGATCGGCGAGGCCGCCGTCGAGGCGAGGGCCAACTTCGTCGTGCACCGGTCCCAGCGCGCCACGCTGCAGACCTTCCCCGGCCACGCCGACTACCTGCTCGAGCCGGGCGGCGACGCCGGGTTCCGCATCCGCATGAAGCGGGCGACCCTCGATCTGGAGGAGCTGCGGCCCCACGGCCGCGTCGCCATCATCCTGTAGGCGTGCGGTCGCCGCCCGGCGGCCGGGAGAGGGGCCGAGGCCCGGAGGGGGAGCGGTGCAGCTGGCGGACCGAGTCACGATCGTCACCGGCGCGGCCAGGGGGATCGGCCTCGCCGTCGCCCGGAGGCTGGCGGCAGAGGGCGCCGTGGTCGTCATGGGCGACGTCGACGGCGACGCCCTGGCGGCGGCAGCGGCCGGCATCGACGGCCCTCGCGCCGCCGACGTGGTGGCGGTGGAGGGCGACCTGTCCACCCGGCCCGGTGCCGCCGACCTGGTGGACACGGCCCGGGAGCGCTTCGGCCGCGTCGACGTCCTCGTCAACACCGCGGGCGGAGGCGTGATCCGCGACACGCTCGCCCACACCGAGGAGACCTTGCGCGAGACCATCGACCGCAACCTGTGGACGACGATCTACTGCACGCTCGAGGTGCTGCCGGTGATGGTGGGGCAGCGCCACGGCCGCATCGTCAACATCGGGGCGGAGTCGGTGCGCAACGGGCTGTTCCAGCACGCCATCTACAACGCCGCCAAGGGAGGCGTGCACGGCCTGACCACCGGCCTGGCCCGCGAGTTCGTCGGCGACGGGATCACCGTCAACACGGTGGCCCCCTCGATGGTCGCCACCGAGCAGGTGGTCGCCATCCTGGGCGACCCCGAGCTGGCGCCCCTCCTCGACAGGCTCACGGCCACCATCCCGGCCGGGCGCCCGGCCGAGGTGGGCGAGGTGGCGTCGCTGGTGGCGTACCTCGCCTCCGACGAGGCGACCTTCATCACGGGACAGGTCGTGTCGGTCAACGGCGGAAGCTCGATGCTGTGAACGCCGCTGCCGGCGAAGGAAGGCCAGGAGGAACGGCAATGGACGACATCGACCGGGTCCAAGAGTTCGGCTACGTCACCATCGGGACCACCGATCTCGACGCCGCGCTGCGCTTCTACACCGACGTCATCCGGCTCCAGGTCACGGAGCGGCGCGCCGAGGAGATCTTCCTGTCGGGCGGGCGCGAGCACCACTGGATCCGCCTCCGGGCGGCGGCGGCCAGCGGCGTGCAGCAGGTCGGCCTGCGGATGGACGGCGAGGAGGCCCTCGACCGGGCGCGGGCCCGCGTCGAGGCCGCGGGCATCGCCACGACCGAGGGCGGCAGCCGGCGGGCCGACCGGGTGAGCCGGTACATCCGGTTCACCGACCCGGCGGGCCAGGAGATCGACCTGTACTGCGACATGCACCAGCGGCACCACGGCCCGGAGGCGGCGGGCGTGGACCTCGTCACGCTGCTCCACGGCGTGTGGACCGCCCCCGACCTCGAGGGGACGTGGCGGTTCTACGACGACGTGCTCGGCGTCCACCCGTCCGACTTCATCGAGGACGCGGCGGTGTTCATGCACGCCGCCGACCGCTACCACCACGGCATCGCCGTGCTGGCCGGGGCCGAGCACGCCTTCAACCACCTCTGCATCATGGTCGAGTCCCTCGACGACGTGATGCGGGTGCGGGCCAACGCCCTCCGGCTCGGCCACCGGCTGCAGATGGACCTGTTGAGGCACGCGCCCTCGACGTCGGTCGGCGTGTACATCCAGGACCCGCTGCACGGGTTCGCCGTCGAGTTCTGTGCCCGGCACCGGCAGGTGCTCGAGGGCCATCGGCCCCGCCGGCTGCCCGGCGCCATCGACACCATCGACGTGTGGCAGACGCCGCTCCCGGAGGTGGTGCCGCCCCCGCCGGCGAGGTCCCTCGAGGAGCTGGCCGCCGAGCTGGCCGCCACCGAGGCCTGAACCGCCACGGTCGCAGGTGGTCGGTGTCCCGCCTGCCGGAACGCCGACTACCTGCCGCCGGGACCCGTCCCTACCTTGACGGCACGGAGTGGGCGACCGGCCACGGGGGTGCGTGCGATGGCCACGGATCTGGACTCGACGTGGGTGTCCGTCGAGCGGGGCGAGATCGATCGCCGGATCTTCAGCGATCCGGACATCTTCGAGCAGGAGATGGAGCTCATCTTCGGCCGCGCCTGGCTCTTCCTGTGCCACGAGAGCCAGATCCCCCGGCCCGGCGACTTCTTCGAGGCGCCGATGGGCCGCGACAACGTCCTCGTCGTGCGGCAGAGGGACGGCGGCATCAAGGCGCTGCTGAACACGTGCGCCCACCGGGGCAACGCCGTGTGCCGGGCCGAGGAGGGCAACGCCCGGAACTTCATGTGCACCTACCACGGGTGGACCTACGACATCGCCGGCAACCTCATCGGGGTCCCCGGCCTCGAGGACCTCTACGGCGGCGACCTCGACCCGTCCCGCCACGGCCTGGCCCAGGTGGCACAGGTCGACAGCCACGAGGGCTTCGTCTTCGCCACCATGGACCCCTCGGCCCCGCCGCTGCCCGACTACCTGGGGGAGACCGGCACCCTCGGGCTGAACCTGATCGCCGCCCAGGGCGACATGGAGGTCATCCCGGGGATCCAGAAGTTCGTGATCCCCTGCAACTGGAAGTTCGCGGTCGACAACCTGTTCGACTGGTACCACCCCCAGGTCACCCACCTCTCGGCCCTGCAGACGGGGATGCTCGGCGCCACGCCACCCGGCGCACGCCTGATGGACTCGGGCGGCGCCCAGACGCCCGACGGGCGGGAGATCCAGCTCCCCGGGGGCGCCGTCGGCGGCGACGTGATCGACTCCATCGTCTGCCTCGACACCTACGGCCACGCCATCGCCGGCCCCACGGCCGAGGCGTTCGGGGCCGGCGGGCTGTTCGACGACAGCTGGCGGCGGACGGAGCGCGCCCGCGAGCTGCTCGGGCCGGTCGGGTCCCGCGTGGCCGGCCACCCGAACATCTTCCCGACGCTGTGGGTGTCCTCGACGACGCAGGCCTCCCTCCGCATACCCCGGGGCCCGATGGAGACCGAGATCTGGTGGTTCAGCTTCGTGGACCGCGACCTGCCTCCCGACCAGCGGGCCATGCGGGTCTTCGCCGCCAACCACGTGTTCGGCCCGGCCGGCCTCCTCGAGCAGGAGGACGGCGAGAACTGGGCCCAGAGCACGATCCAGACCATCGGGCACCGCAGCCGCCAGGTCCCCCAGCTCCTGCGGATGAACCTGGGTCGGGGCAAGGTCGTGCGCGACGGGCAGAGCCCCCCGCGGATCGAGGGCACCACCAGCGAGCACGCCCAGCTGTGGACGTTCGCGGCGTGGTCGGCGTGGATGTCCGGCTGCGGCTGGGACGAGCTGCGCCGGCGGACCGTCCCGCCCGAGGTCCTGTAGGCCCGGCTCACGAACCGACACGGAGGAACGCCGATGACCATCGCCGGGACGACGCGGGACGACGCCGACCTCCTCGCCCGCATGCTGCTCGACCACCAGGTCGCCCGCTTCTACTACGACGAGGCGGCCCTGCTCGACGAGCAGCGCTTCGGCGACTGGGTGCAGCTGTTCAGCGACGACACCCATTACTTCATGCCCCTGCGGCGCACGGTGAGCCGCCGCCAGCGCGACAGGGAGTTCACCCGGCCGGGCGAGATGGCGTTCTTCGACGACACCAAGGGCGTCCTCGAGGCCCGGGTGGCCAAGCTGGCGACGGGCACCGCCTGGGCCGAGGACCCGCCGTCGCGGACCCGGCACGTGATCGCGAACGTGCGGGTCGTCGACGACCGGGGTGACGAGCTCGACGCCGAGTCGAACTTCATCCTCCACCGGACCCGGCTGAAGTCGGAGGAGACCACCTGGGTGGGTTCGCGGCAGGACACGCTGCGGCGGGCCGGTGGCTCGTTCCTCATCGCCCGGCGCCACGTCCACCTCGAGCAGACCGTGCTGCTGTCCCAGAACCTGAGCAACTTCTTCTGAGATGGGAGCGGTGGACGGCGGCGAGGGGCGGTGGGTCCGGGCCTGCGCCCGGGGCGACGTGGGCCCCGGCGAGGCGGTCCGGGTCGAGATCGAGCCCCCGGTGGCCGTGTTCAACGTCGACGGTGAGCTCCTCGCCACCGACGACACCTGCACCCACGCCCAGTCGTCCCTGGCCGACGGCTACGTCGAGGGCGACAGGGTGGAGTGCTCGTGGCACTTCGCCACCTTCTGCCTGCGCACCGGGGAGGCGCTCACCCTCCCCGCCCGCGACCCGGTGCGGACCCACGAGGTCAAGGTGGAGGGCGACGACGTGTACGTCCTCGTCGGCGCGGCCGGCGACCACGCCGGCGGGGTGGCCGCCACGGGGAGCGGCGACGACCGGGGGCACGGGGAGCGGGACGGGGGACGGCCATGGGGTGGATGACCGACGACGTGGCGCTGGTGACCGGCGGCGGCTCGGGCCTCGGGCGGGCGCTGGTGGGGCGGTTCGTGGACGAGGGGGCACGCGTCGGCGTGCTCGAGCTCGACCCGGCCAAGGCGGCGGCGCTCTCCCGCTCCCTCGGCGACGCCGTGGTCGTCACCGAGGGCGACGCCACCAGCTGGGACGACAATCGACGGGCGGTCGAGCGGACGGTGGCCACCTTCGGCCGGCTCGACACCCTCGTCGGCAACGCCGGGCTGTGGGACTACGGCACGCCCTTGGAGGCGCTGCCCGGCGAGGCGCTGTCGGCCGCGTTCTCCGAGCTCTTCTCGCTCAACGTCCTCGGGTACCTGCTGGCCGTCCGGGCCGCCCTCGAGCCCCTCCGGGCCAGCCGGGGCAGCGTGATCCTCACGGTCTCCAACGCCGGCTTCTGGCCGGGGGGCGGCGGCCCCCTCTACACCGCCTCGAAGCACGCGGTCGTGGGGCTGGTCAAGCAGCTCGCCTACGAGCTCGCCCCCGAGGTCCGCGTCAACGGCGTGGCGCCCGGGGGGATGCCGACCGACCTGCGCGGCCCGCGGGCGCTCGGCCTCGCCGACACGTCCTTCGGGACCGCCCTGCCCGTCGACGCCATGATGGAGCGGCTGTCGCCCCTGGGCCGGCCCATGAGCCCCGACGACTACACCGGCACCTACGTGCTGCTGGCGTCGCGCTCGAACTCCCCCACCACCACCGGCTCGGTGCACAACTGCGACGGTGGCATGGGCGTGGCGGGGCGCCGGGCCGCGGAGGCGGCCCTGGGCGACCTGGCCGCGGGGCCCGGCACCTGACCCGCCCCGGCGCCCGCCTCGCGTTCCGGAGGGCGGGACAGCCGTGGTCGCACGCCCCCCGGCAGGTGCACGGTGACCGTGACGTGCCGACGCGACAGGCCCCGACACGGCCGGAAGGAGAGCGAGCGACATGGCTGCACGAGCCCTCGGCCTCGAGGAGACGAGCCGCACCGCCAAGGCCGGCGACATCAGCCTGCACTACAACGAGGCGGGCGAGGGGCC
>DASUJB010000175.1:0-4203 GCA_036279475.1 Acidimicrobiales bacterium
CACCGTGGCTCGGCCCGTTCCGCGACGGGCGGGGCTCGGGCCGCGGCCAGGGCCGGTATGGTCGCCGCCATGCTGACGCCCGGAGACGAGGCCCCCGACTTCACGTTGCCGGACCAGGACGGCCGGCCCTTCCACCTCGCCGAGCGGATCGCGGCCGGTCCCGGCTGGCACCTCGTGTACTTCTACCCGAAGGCCGACACCCCCGGCTGCACTACCCAGGCCTGCGGGCTCCGCGACATCCTCGGCGAGATCGGGGGTACCACGGTGGTCGGCATCAGCCCCGACCCGCCCGCCCGCCAGAAGCGGTTCGACGAGAAGCACTCGCTGGGCTTCCCGTTGCTCTCCGACGAGGACCACGCCGTGGCCGAGGCCTACGGTGCCTGGGGGGAGAGGTCGATGTACGGGCGGAAGTACATGGGCATCATCCGGTCGGCGTTCCTGGTGGACGAGCACGGGCGCCTGGTGGCGGCGTGGCCGAGGATCAGCCCCAAGGACACGCCCACGAAGCTCCTGCGGGCCCTCGCCACCTGAGGGGGCGAGCCGCGCCTCACGGGGGCACCAGGTGCGGCGTTGACACCGTGGTGACGCTCCCACCCTTCCAGGCGCTGCTCGACCGGCACGCCGCCGACCTCCACCGGTTCCTGGTGGCCTCGGTCGGCCCCCACGACGGGGCCGACTGCTTCCAGGACGTCGTCGTGGCCGCCCTGCGTGCCTACCCGGGCTTGGCCCACGCCGACAACCTGCGGGGGTGGCTGTTCACGATCGCCCACCGCAAGGTGGTCGACCACGCCCGCCGCCGCGGTCGCCACGCCCTGCCGGTGGCGGAGCTGCCCGAGCCGCCCGGGGGCCCCGTCGCCGTCGAGGCCCTGCGCCGGGTGGACGACCGCGCCGACGGCGAGCTGGTGGCCGCCGTCCGGGCCCTGCCTCCCAAGCAGCGCACGGCGGTCGTCCAGCGCTACCTGCTCGACCGTTCCTACGGCGACGTGGCTGCCGTGCTGGGGTGCAGCGAGGACGCCGCCCGCCAGAACGTCAGGGCGGGCCTGCAGCGCCTCCGTCGCCTGCTGACCGTGGAGGTGGTCCCGTGACGACGCTCGATCCCGACGACCCCGGCCGCGGCGACGTCGGCCTCGGCGGTCCCGGCGACCCTGGTCCCGGCGATCCCGGCCCCGGCGGTCCCGGCGACCCTGGTCCCGGCGACCCCGGCCTCGGGCGTCGGCGCCTGAGGCAGGCCCTCGACGCTGCCACGACCGGGGCCGGTCCCGCCGCCCCGACCGCCGGTGCGGGCGGGGACGGGCAGGCCGCGGCCGGTGGTGGCGTCGCGCCGGGTGGTGGCGTCGCGGCCGGCGAGCTGGGGCAGCTCGTCGCCGCCGCCAGCTCCCGGGCCGACGCCGAGGGCCTCGTCGACGTGGCCTGGGTCGCCCACGACACGCCCGTGGGAGCCCTCACCCTGGCGGCCACCACGGTCGGGCTCGTCAAGGTGGGCTTCGGCGCCGACGAGGCCGTCCTCGCCGATCTGGCCGCCCGGGTCTCGCCCCGGGTGGTGCACCTCCCGCGCCGGCTCGACGTGGTCCGCCGCCAGCTCGACGAGTACTTCGCCGGGGGCCGCCACGCCTTCGACCTGCCCCTCGACCGGCGGCTGGCACGCGGCTACCGCCTGGCGGTCCTGGACGAGCTCGGCCAGGTGCCCTTCGGGCGGACCGTGACCTACGGCGACCTCGCCCGCCGCACCGGCCATCCCGGGGCCAGCCGCGCCGTGGGCACGGCCATGGCCACCAACCCCCTCCCGGTGGTGCTGCCCTGCCATCGGGTGCTCCGCTCCGGCGGCGCGCTCGGCGGCTACGGCGGAGGGCTGGACGTCAAGGTCTGGTTGCTGCGCCACGAGGGCGCCCTGGGAGGGTGAGCGGTCGCCGACCGCCACGTGCCGCCTCCCGGTTCCAGCCTCCCTGGCGTCGGGGTCCTGGCCAGCGGTCGGGCGGCCGGTCGACCGCGGTGGCGTGGCCCGGTCCTGACGCCGAGCCCCGCTGGGGCGATCGCGGGGCCGGCGACAGCGGCCGGGAGCCGGGAGCCGGGAGCCGGGTAAGCTCTGCTCCCTCGCGGGCGTAGCCCAACGGCAGAGGCCCGGCTCTCAAACAGCCGCCAGTGTGGGTTCGAATCCCACCGCCCGCACGTTCGGTGCCCGTACCGCCTCCGCCGTGGCGGGGGGCGCGAGCCACGGCTCGGCGAGCGGGCGCCGGGTCACCCCGGCGGGCGGCGTGACCCGGCGGGCGTTGCGGACGGCGACCGGTGGGGTGCCCTGGGCGGGCCGGGGTGACGACCCGTGGGCCCGGGGTGACGCCCGGCGGGGCTCGCCGGTCGGTGCCCACGCCGACCAGCCGGCGCCAACGTGGTGCCGCGCTGGCGGGAGGGCGGTATGTTCGTCAGGGGCCCCCGGGGGCCGAGGCGTAGCGAGAGGCCACGGCATGTGATCGACGGGTACGAGCTTTTCCGCATCCGCTCCAGCCAGCGGACGGGGTGGTGCCGGGGCACGCCACGGGACGGCCCGAGGCTGCCCGCCGGTCTGCCGGCCCTCCCGACACTGGCCGACGCGGCCCGGCCGACGAGCCGGCGCCGGGGAGACCTGTTCCAGGGATGTCTCTCCCGGGGAGGCCCGTCCCGGGCCCGCCGGCGCCTGCCGGGGCCGGTCGTCGTCGCCCTCGCCTGGCTGGCCGGCTCGGTGCCGTTCTCCAACATCGCAGCTCACCGGCGGGCGCAGGTCGACCTCCGCGACGTCGGCAACGGCACCGTGTCGGGGACGGCGTTGCACGAGGTGGCCGGCTTCGGCCCGTTGGCGGCGGCCGGCTTGTGCGACGTGGCCAAGGGCACGGTCGGCCCCGTCCTCGCCGGCGGCGACCGGCCGATGCTGGGGGCGATGGCCGCCTCGGCGGGGATAGTGGGCCACAACTGGTCGCCGTGGCTCCGGGGTGCCGGTGGGCGGGGGCTCTCCGTGGCCTTCGGGGCCTTCCTCCCGCTGGCGTGGCCCGGCACGGTGGTGTTGGCGCTCGGCCTGGCGCTCGGCCGCCTCGCCCGGCGCAGCGGCCTCGGCAGCTTCCTGGGTGCGGTGGCGCTGGTGCCGGTGGTCGCCCGCACCCATGGCCGCGCCGGGGCGGCCGCCGGCGTGGGCGTGGTGACCCCGCTCCTGGCCAAGCGCGTGGCCGGCAACCGTCCTCCGGCGCGGCCCACGGTGGGTGCCTACGCTCACCGGCTGCTCTTCGACAACGACGCCGAGCCCGCCGCCGGACCGCCCCCAGGTGCCGGCCGCTCCGGCACGGCTGTCGCCGGGGGCTCGGAGCCCGCGGTCGAGCGCGGGCGCTCCCGTCGCCTCCTCCCCACGGTCCGGAGCCCCCGATGAGCCGGGTGGCGGTCGTCACCGACTCGGCGGCGGCGCTGCCGCCCGATGTCGCTGCTCGCCTGGGGGTGCACGTGGTGCCGCTGTGGTTGCTCATCGGCGGCGAGCGGCACCGCGACGGCGACCTCCCCCTCGAGGCGGTGGTGGCCCGCTTCTCCGAGCCGATCTCCACCAGCGCCCCCTCGCCGGGGGAGTACGCCGAGGTCATGGCGCAGCTGCGCGGCGACGGCCCGGTGGTGGCGTTGACGGTGTCCGAGCGCATGTCCTCGTCGTTCGAGGCCGCGGTCCTGGCCGCCAAGCTGGTGGCGGGAGACGCCGCCCGGGTGGTGGACGCGGCGTGGCGGACGGGCGCGGCGTCCTCGTCGGTGGCCCTGGGCCCTGGCGCCGACGGGGCACCTGCCGCCGAGGTCGTCGTGGTCGACACCGACACCGCCGCCGGGGCGCAGGGTCTGGTCGTGCAGGCGGCGGCCGAGGCGGCAGGGCAGGGGGCCGACCTGGCCACCGTGCTGGCGGTCATAGAGCGTGTGGTCGACCGGGTGCGGCTGGTGGCCACCGTCGCCGACCTCGAGCGCCTGGCCGCCTCCGGCCGGGTCCCCGAGGCGGCCCGGCGCATCGGGGACCGGCTGGGGGTGCAACCCCTGTTCGAGTTCCGCCACGGCCGGGCCCGGCCGCTGCGCCCGGCCTTCAGCACCGCCGCCGCCCGCGACCGGATCCTCCGCCGCTGCGTGGCCGACGCTCCGCCACCGGGCCCCCGGCCGGGGCGGCTGCACGCCACCGTGCTCCACGCCCTCGACCCGGCCAGCTGCGACACCGGCCCC
>DASUJB010000176.1:0-4143 GCA_036279475.1 Acidimicrobiales bacterium
ACGGGTGGGCCCGCGACGAGCTGGGCGTCGCCGGGCTCGGCGACCGGGCGTGGGCGGCGTTCGAGGCCGGGGTCCGGGGCCGGATCCTCGACGAGGCGCTGGCCGCCTCGTCCCTCGGCGCCGAGGCCGCGGCCCGCGCCCTCCCCCGCCTGATCGAGGTGTACCGGTCCCACGCCCCGGCCATCGAGATGCTGGCCGATGCCCGGGCCTGGCTCGGCGCCCGGGACCCCGACGTGCTGGCAGCCGTGGTCACCGACGGCCCGCTGGCCAGCCAGCGGGCCAAGGCCGAGGCCATGCTCGTCGACCGGTGGGCCGCCGACGTGGTGTTCACCGAGGCCCTCGGTCCCGGGCGGGTCAAGCCGCACCCCGCCGCCTTCGAGCACCTCCAGCACCGGCTGGGGGTGAGCGGCCGCCGCTGCGCCTACGTGGCCGACAACCCCGTCAAGGACTTCGCCGCCCCCCGAGGCCTGGGCTGGCGCACGGTGCGGATCCGCCGCCCCGGCGGGCTGCACGCCGACCTCCCCAGCGGCGACGACGTCGACGTGGAGATCACCACCCTCGCCGACCTCGACGCCGCCCTGGGGTGGGACGCCGAGGCCGGCGCGGGGGCCCCGGCGGCCGGACCCGGCGGCGCGCCCCGGGCCCGCCGCCGCCACGCCACCGGTGGGGACGGCCCCGTCAAGGTCGCCCACCTCACCACGGTCGACTCGAGCCTCACCGCCCTCCTACTCCCCCAGCTCACCGCGGTGCGCGACCTGGGAGGGACCGTCCTCGGCATCAGCGCCCCCGGCCCGGACGCCGACGACCTCGCCCGACTGGGCGTCCGCCACCTGCCGCTCCCGTCCTCGACACGCCGCATGGCGCCCCTGGCCGACCTGGCCGCCGCCCACCAGCTGTGGCGGATCCTCCGGCGGGAGCGCCCCGACGTGCTGCACACCCACAACCCCAAGCCGGGCCTGTACGGCCGGGTCGTGGGCCGCCTGGCCGGGGTGCCCGTCGTGGTCAACACCTGTCACGGCCTCTACCTCACGGAGGCGGACCCGCCGGTGCGGCGGGCCGTCCTCCTGGCGCTGGAGGGCATCGCCGCTCGCTTCTCCGATGCCGAGCTGGTGCAGGGCGTCGAGGACCACGACCGGCTCGTGCGCCGCCACGCCTACCCCCGGCGCCGCACCCGCCTGCTGGGGAACGGCGTGGACCTGCGTCGCTTCCGGCCCGGCGCCCTCGACGCCGGGGAGAGGTCGCGGCTGCGGGCCGAGCTGGGCGCCGGCCCCGACCGGATCGTGGTGGGCATGGTGGGGCGGCTGGTGGCCGAGAAGGGCCTGCACGACCTGCTGGCCGCCGCCCGCCGCCTCGACGACCGCTACCTCGTCGTGGTGGTCGGGCCCGAGGACCGCGCCCGGCCGGGCGCCCTCGACCCCGCCACCGTGTCGGCGGCCGAGGCGGACGGCGTGCGGTTCCTGGGGCGACGCCGGGACGTCGACCGGCTCGACGGGGCGTTCGACATCTTCGTGCTGCCGTCGTGGCGCGAGGGGGTGCCGCGGGCGGCGATGGAGGCGGCGGCCTCGGGCCTGCCGGTGATCGCCACCGACGTGCGCGGCTGCCGCCAGGTGGTCGACGACGGCGTCACCGGCCTGCTCGTCCCCGTCCGCGATCCCGAGGCGCTGGCGAGCGCCATCATGGCCCTCGGCCGGGACCCCGGGCGCCGGGCGGCGATGGGCGCCGCCGCGGCACGCCGGGCCGCCGACCACTTCGACGAGCGGCGGGTCGTGGACGTGGTGCTCGACACCTACCGGGACGTCGCCGCCCGCAAGCGACTGGACCGGGTGGCGCGAGCCCTGGACCGGGCGCCGAGCCTTGACCGCGGTGCCGGCCCTGGACCGGGCGCCGGCCCAGCCGACGGGCAGCCGCGTCAGCGGGTCACGCCGCGGTAGCGGACCCGGTTGACCGCCCGCCGGAGGCCGTCCTCGAGGGCCATGCCCCCCCGGGCCTTGCGGACGAACCAGGCTCGACCGTCGCTGACCTGCACCGCGGTACGGGCGAGGCGGTGGACGTCGGTGCCCCGGAAGGGGTTGGGCCGGTTGCCCCCCAGGGCGGCCGAGCGGAACCGGCGGCGCACCAGGGGCTCGACGGCGCCCGAGGCCGCCACCGCCTTGGGGTAGGCGAAGTGGTGGGCGGGCACGCCCAGGTGGTGCTGGAGCAGGTCACGCGACCGGTCCAGCTCGACGGCCGCCTCCGCCGGCGCCAACCGGTCGAGCAGGAGGTGGCCGTGGGTGTGGGAGCCGAACGTGACCAGCCCGGTGGACGCCATGTCCCGGCACGCGCCCCACGACAGCGGGCGCGCCCCACCGGGGAACGGGACCTCCTCGTCGACGTGGCGGGTGGCGAGGTACACGGTGGCCGGCACGCCGTGGCGCTCGAGGATGGGGGTGGCCACGTCGGCGAGGTCGACGGTGCCGTCGTCGAAGGTGACCACCACCGGAGGGTCGGCGGCGTCGTCGAGGTCCGGTGAGGTGGCGGGCGCCCACGGTCGCGCCGCCCCGGTCGGGGCGGCAGGCTCGCCGTCCACCCCGGCGGGCACCCCTCTCCCCGTCAGCTCGCCCGGGGAGGGCCACGGGTGGCCACCGACCAGCAGGTCCACGGCCCCGTCCAGGTCCACGACCCGGCCCGACCCCGCCAGCCACGCCATCTGCTCGTCGAACGCCGGGGCCGGCAGGTCCACCTCGCCGCCGGAACCCCCACCGACGCGGTGGTAGATCAGCACGACGACGCCCGACACCGGGGGGCGCACACGGTCACCCACCGCGGCCACCACCTTGGCCGTGCGCAACGCCAGGGATCTCGCGCCCGCCATGGCCCCAGGCTAACGGGGGGAGCCGTCGGCCTTCTCGGGTAGTAGGATCACTCTCGGTGGGCGATCTTGGCGCTGGCGGGCGCGAACGTCGTGCTGTCCTCGGGACGGCGGCGACCTCCTTGGAGGTCCGCGCCGCCACCGAAGGCGACCGACCGGCGATCCTCGGCTTGTTGCAGGCCTCGTTGGGCTGGGCCCCGGACGACGACCACGCCCGGTTCTTCGACTGGAAGCACCGGCAGGGGCCGTTCGGCCCGTCGCCCGCCTGGGTGGCGGTCGACGGCGCCGGGGGCGGGCAGGTCGTGGGCTTCCGCACCTTCTCCCGCTGGCGGTTCCTCCGGGCGGGACGGCCCGTCACCGCGGTGCGGGCCGTGGACACCGCCACCCATCCCGCGCACCAGGGTCGGGGGATCTTCACGCTCCTCACCCGCCACGCCCTCGAGGAGCTGCGGTCCGAGGGCGTGGCCTTCGTCTTCAACACCCCGAACGAGAGGAGCCGGCCCGGCTACGTGAAGATGGGTTGGCGCCTCGTCGGCCGCCTGCCCGTGGCCACGACGGTGCGCTCGCCGCGCTCGCTGGTCCGCCTGGCCCGCGCCCGCCGGCCCGCCGACAAGTGGTCGACGGCCTCCGCGGCCGGCGTCCCCGTGACCGACGTGTTGGCGGAGGCCGGGGCGCTCGCCGCCCTCCTGGCGGCGCAGCCGTCCGACGGCCGGCTGCGCACCGACCGCTCCCCGGCCTACCTGTCCTGGCGCTACGGCTTCGCCCCGCTGCGCTACCGGGCCGTGGTGGCCCCCGGCGGGGTGGCCGCCGGCGTGGTGATCTTCCGCCTCCGTCGGCGGGGGCCCGCCCTCGAGCTGGCGGTGTGCGAGCAGATCGTGCCGGCCGGCGACGACGGCACGGCCACCGACCTGGTCCGACGGGCCTTGCGAGAGGCCGCCGCCGACCACGCCGTGCAGATCGGGCGCCCGTGCCTGCGACGCCGCCGCCTCCCCGTGCCCGGGCAGGGGCCCACCCTCGCCTGGCGCGGCCTCGCCGACGGCGGCATCCCGACCGGCGACCAGTGGGCGCTGGACCTGGGCGACGTCGAGCTGTTCTGAGGGAGCCTCCATGGCCGACACCGACAACCCCGATCCCCCGCCCCGGCACCCGGCTCCCCGGCCGCCGTCCCCGGGGGGCGGCAGCGCCGGGGACGGCGGGAGCGCCGTCCCGGACGACGGGGGCCGTGGTCCCCGAGGCGCCGGGCAACGACCCCGGCCGGCCCGCCTCACCAGGCGCCAGGTGCTGACCATGGCGGC